>JBDNIO010000088.1:0-11620 GCA_041688215.1 Salinisphaeraceae bacterium
CTTCCGGTTGTTGAACAACCCAAAGCATGGCCGGATAATCGGTTTGGTGCATTCAAATCGTGGACACCTATAATTGCGGGTAACTTATTGATATGCATCGTATTGAGTAGGTTTTTCGTTCTGCGAACCGGACACTAGTGGCCAGCACAATAGATTCAACACCATGTCCAACCGCCACCTCGCGCTACTACTAACCCTGTTTTTCGCCGCGCAGGCGCTCGCGCAGGCGCCCGAACCGACCCCCCAGCGCTTTCAGGAACTGGAAGCGCAAAGTCGCGCCATCAAGGCCGAAGTGCTGGACCTGGAAGCCGAACTGAGCGCGCTTGAGCAAGATATACGCTACCCCGCGCAAACCCGTTGGACCGTATTCGTCACGGCAGAAGATTCCAATGAGGCCGACCTGAGCCAGATCCAGTTACAGGTGGCCGGGCGCGTAGTCGCCAGCCACCAATATAGCGACGAAGAACAAAAAGCCCTGCGCGATGGCGGCGCGCACCGGCTGTATATCGGCAGCATGAACGCGGGCGAGCACCCCGTCTCCGTGCGTTATGTGGGCAAGGATGGGAACGAAACCTTCAATGGCGACACCGCCTTTGTCATGGCCAAACCGGCCGGGCCGCAACTGCTGGAGTTGCACTGGCAGCCTGAGGCCGATGAATCCATGCGCTTGGGCCATAAAAGCTTCGCGGATACCCCGTAACATGCGCAAACGCTGGACCGGCGCACTGCTGCTAGCGGGCTTTGCGGGCCTGGCGGCTGGCGCGCCTGCCACCTTCGAGCCGCCTACCAACAAAGCCCAGGAATTACGCCTGGCGCACCTGTTATTTCTGGCCGAGTCGGCCGAACCCTTTCTGGCGCTGGCCTACGAGCAACAATTTTCAGCCGGCGAACTGGCGGCTGGGGACACCGCCAGATTGCGCCTAAAGCTGGCCGAACAGGCCGCCGACTACGGCATGTTCGAGCGCGCGGGCGCGCAGTACCCGCGCGACATCGGCCCCGGCATTGGCTACGAGGAGAAAAATCGCAACTGGTTTGAGCTGGCCCAGGCCTGGTATGCCCGCGGCGCTTACGACAAGGCCGGCAACGCCTTCAACAATGTTTATGGGGATGTTCCCGAAGACATCCAAGACAAGCTGATTTCTTTTGAAGCGCGCCTGTTGATCGCACAGGGCCGTTACCCGCAGGCGGTAAAACTATTACGCAAGTGGCAACAAAAACGCATACGCGACCCCTTTGCGCGCTACAACCTCGCGGTGGCGCTGGCGCGTAGCGGCAAGCAGCAAGAAGGCGTCGGCGAACTCAACGAAATCGGCACCCTCAACAGCACCAAACCCGAACGTCTGGCCCTGCGTGACCAGGCCAATCTGGTGCTGGGCTTCGGTTATCTGGAAATCGGCCATGGCGCGACTGCGCGTGCGCTGTTTCAACGCATCCGTCTGGAAGGCCCCTATTCCAGCAAGGCGCTGCTGGGTTTGGGATGGGCCGAACTCGCCCCCGATGGCGAACGCCAGAAACTCACCCTCGTGCAGTCGGTACGCTGTGTCGAAGATCCCGCCCGATTACTGCCGGATAACCTGCCGGTACTGCGGCGCGTGCCGCGCGAGGCCTGTGGTCCTCCGCAGCAATTTCGCGATACAGATCGCTTCAAAACCAAAAAAGGCGGCGAAACCGAAGCCGATAAATATCGCAACGCGCTCGTCCCCTGGCTGGAACTGGTGCGCCGCGATCCACGTCTAAGCGCGGTACAGGAGGCCCTGACCGCCGTGCCTTATGCCTATGCCAGGATTAACGCGTTTGAACAGGCCGATGCCTATTATGCCAATGCGACCAAACAGCTCCAGCCCCAGCACGAGCGGGTCCGCTTCGCAATTGAACAGCTTGAAAAAGCCCCGGACCGCGGCGCGGTATTGCCGCCGGGGGTGGAACCCGATCGCGACTGGTTTGCGCTACGCTGGGGGCTGCATACTGCCGCCGATACGCCGTTTTTTACCGACGTACTCACGGACGAGCAATTTCGCATCGCGGCACAGAGCCTGCAGGATTTACTGGTTTTGCGTGATCACCTTATAAACAGCGGCAATCGCAACGAGTCCTTGCGCGCGTTACTCACCGGCCGGCGCGTTGCCCTGTTTCGTGGTGGCATTGCCTTGCCACAACAACTACTGGATGAACAGCGCCGGCTCGAGGCCGCCACCGAAAAAATGAACAAGCTTGTGAAAAAAGTCGAAGATACGATTTACGGACTCGGCGAACACCTGCGCCTGCAGGCGCTTGCCAGCGCCCGCGCGCATGAACGCCGCCTGCAAAGCTATTTGACCAATGCCCGTGTGGGGCGCGCCAATCTCGCTAATATCACTCCCGCACAGGGTGCGACACCATGATCAATCTGCATAGCAAAACGCAACGTAACCTGGGCGCAGGCTTTCTGGGGCTTACGCTTATTGCCGCCAGCAGTGGCACTTGGGCCGAGAAGCCACAGACACTCAAAAGCCTGGAAGAGCGCGATATCATCATCGAGCCGTCCAAGCCCAAACCGGTAAACATTGAGGGCCAACTGGAAAACTTCCGGCGTCTGCTGGAACTCACTGAAGATCAGAAACCGCAAATGCGCCTAGCGGACGCCGAGCTGGAGGCTGCCGGCGAGCAAACCGACCCCGCCCCGGGCGCCAGGCGCGCCATCGCGCTGTATAAACAGGTACTCGAGCAAGACGCTGTACAAATCGAGCGCGCGCGCATTCTGTATAACCTGGCGCGTGCCTACGACCTGGCAGGCGATATCGACGCCAGCCGTGAAACCTTAAGCCAACTGATAACCCGGCACAGCGATTCCGAACTGGTGCCGGAAAGCCGTTTCCGTCGCGGCGAAATCCTGTTCGTGCAACAGAATTTCAGCGCAGCAGAAAAGGATTACGCCGACCTGGTGGCGCGTGGCGACGCCACGCGTTTTTTCCTGCAATCACGCTATAAACTGTGTTGGACGCGTTATAAGCTCAGCGATTTCCGCGCCTCGCTGAATGAATTTACTGGCGTGCTTAAATTACTGCTTTCCCCCGATAGCATTGCCACCGACGGCGACCTCAACACCAGCGGCTTGTCCAAATCCGATCAGGAACTGGTAAAAGACAGCCTGCGCGGCATAACCCTGAACTTTGCCCAACTCAGCAAGGAACTCAAACCCGGCGACTACGTCGACAGCACCGGCCTGCAAGCCTACGAATTCCTTATCTACAAGAACCTGCTGAAACGCTATCAGGACCAGCAGCGTTACACCGACGCCTCGGATACCGCGCTGGCCTTCGCCCAACGCAACCCCGAACACCCGAAAGCCAAGGATTTCGAGCTGCAGGCGATCCAGGCGCTGGAAGACGGCGGCTTCCCCACTCTGGCGCGCGCGCGCAAGCAATCCTTTGTGCAGCGTTATGGCGTGGCGCGTCAATCCTGGTACCGCAAGGATCCACTGGACATACCCGAAGTCAACCAGCGTTTGCGCACCTATCTGGACGAAATTACCCAGTACCTGCACGCTAACGCCCAGAAAACGGGCAAGCCGCAGGATTATCAGGACGCCGCCAAGTGGTATGCCACTTATCTGGATATCTTCCCGCAAATTGACAAGGCACCGAAAATTGCCTTCCTGCGGGGTGAAGTCCTGTTCGAGGCCGGCCAATATAAAGAAGCCGCGAGCCAGTACGAACAGGTGGGCTACGACATGGGCGCCAACAAAAAAGCCGGCGAAGCCGCCTATGCTGCTGTGCTGGCATGGCGCAAGGCCGCCGGCGATGCTGCGGCCACCGACCCCATGGTGGAAAAATCCACCCTGGCGTTTATCGACAAACACCCCGCGCATGAACAGGCCGCCAACGCCCTGGCCCGACTCGCAGAAGACCGTTACCGCGCCAAGGACCTGGGCAGCGCGAATGCTCTCGCCAAACGATTAATCGCCCACCAGCCACAACCGAGCAAAAATCAACTCGCCAACGCCTGGCGCATTCGCGCAGCCGCGGCCAAGCAAGCCAACGATTACGCCGCAGTTGAGGAAGCGCTTGGCTGGTTACTGGCCAACGGCGAGGCCCAGGAAAAAGCCCAGGTTAGCGAGGGCCTGGCTGCGTCCATCTACAAACAGGGCGAGGCCCTGGCCAAGGCCGGCGACGACGCCGATGCGCAAAAACAATTTCTGCGTCTCCAGGAAATTCCGGCAGTCCGGGGCAGCGGCGCCGATGCCATACGCGCCACCGCCCTGTTCGATGCCGCCGCCGCCAGTATCCGCGCAGACAACAAGGCCGAGTCCATCGGTCTGCTGGAACGTTTTCGCGACAACTACCCCGGGCACAATCTCGCGCCCGAAGCCACGCGCAAGTTAGCCACCCTGTACCTGGAAACCGGTAACAAGACCGCCGCCGCGCGCGAATTCGCGCGTATTCTGGAATATAAAGACATCAGCCCGCAGGCCCGCCAGGAAGCCGCCCTGCAAACCGCCGAACTGCTGGAGCAGACCGGCGACACACAAGCCGCAATCCGCGCTTATGAAATTTACCTGAACGCGCATAACCCGGACTTTACCCAGGCCATGGAAACGCGCGACAAGCTGGTCGAACTGAACACCAGCATGCGCTACCTGATCAAGGCCGATAGCTGGCGTCAATCTATTATTGACGCAGACGCGCGCGCCGGTGCCCAGCGCAACGAGCGCAGCAAGACCCTGACTGCGCGTGCGACCCTGCATTTCGCCGACGAGGCGCGCGCCAAGTTCGATACAGTGCACCTTACGCCGCCGCTGCAAAGCTCGCTGAGAACCAAAAAAGCCCGGCTGGAAGCCGCCCTGGCTGATTATGGCAAGGCCGCGGACTATGGCATTGCCGAAGTCACCACCGCCGCAACATTCAGAATCGGCCAACTCTATTACGATTTCAGCCGCGCCCTGTTAGAATCCCCGCGCCCCGGCAATCTAAGCGGTGAAGAATTGGCCCAATACGACATTTTGCTGGAAGAACAAGCCTTCCCATTAGAGGAACAAGCCATCAGCATTCACCAGGCCAATGTCGAGCGTATCGGCAAGGGCACTTACGACGAATGGGTAAAGAAAAGCCTGACCCAATTGGGCAAGCTCATCCCTGTCCGTTACGCCAAGCAGGAAAAACTCAGCAATGCGTTATAGCCTGGCGACAAAATCACTGGTTGCCATGGTCGCGCTGGCCGTTATTGCCGGCTGCGCCAGCGCGCCCAAGCCGGGTGGCGCCGATAGCGCAAAGACGAGCCCTACGAAAAAAGCCAGAAAACGCCCGACGGTGGCCAGCACACCCGAGCAAAGGCAAAAGTTTGCGCAGGCTGTGGCCGATATACAGTCAGGCAAACTGGAAAATGCGCAAAAATCTCTGACTGAACTGGTCGCGGCGCAACCCGAGTTTGCGGCCGCCCATAACAACCTGGGTATCGTGTATCGTCAACGCGGAGAATTCAGCAAGGCCGAAGACGCCTACAAGGCGGCTTTGGCGGCCGACCCGGATAACCTAAAGGCGCACCTGAATCTGGGGATTTTGTATGATATTTACCTGCAACAGCCCAGCCTGGCGCTAGACCACTACCAGCGCTATCAGGAACTGGTCACCGAATCGGACAAAGAGGTTGCGTTATGGATCGCAGAACTAAAACAACGTTTGTAACATCCATTACAGGCGCGCTGGCGTTACTGCTAACGCCATTTACCGGCGTGTGGGCGCAGCCTGATGAGAGCCCGGCAGCCGATACCGAAGGCACCAACATTTTCGGTAACCAGGAACTGCCCAAAGGCCTGACCATCGTGCCCTGGAAAAAGAACGCACCGGGCGAGTTGAGCGATACCCCGACGCGTCTGGTAGACGAACCGCTGGCGCCCATTGATCCTGACGTTTTCGAACGCCGTTTAAAATATTACGAACAATCGCGCGGCCAGTAGCACCGCGCACAAGCAACCAAGGAGAGCTTCATGCAGGCTTACAACACTATCGTCGGTTTCTTCCAGAACGGCGGCCCTTTCATGTATCCCATTGTTTTAATTCTTGCACTGGGCCTGGCCATCGCCATTGAGCGCTGGTGGTCCCTGCGCCGCAGCGAAGCACGCAACCGCAAGGAATGGGAAAAGCTGGCCCCCGTGCTCGCCCAGGGAGATTACGACAAGGCGCAGGCACAAACGGCGGATTCAAAAGCCGAAATAGGCACGATTCTGAACTTTGGCCTGACCCGCTTCAAAACCAGCCCGCGCCGGGATGACGTAGAAATGGCCATGGAAGAAAGCCTGATGGAAGCGACGCCGCATCTGGAGAAACGCACCCATTACCTGGCCACGTTTGCCAACATCGCCACCCTGCTGGGCTTGCTGGGCACCATTATCGGCCTGATTCAGGCCTTTACCGCGGTCGCCAATGCCAACCCGGCGGAAAAGGCTGATCTGCTGTCCGCCAGTATTTCCATCGCCATGAACACCACCGCGTTTGGCCTGATGGTGGCCATTCCCCTGTTGCTCATTCACGCCCTGCTGGTGACCAAAACCACCGATCTGGTAGACAGCCTGGAAATGGCCTCGGTTAAATTCCTGAACACCGTGCCGTCGCGCGAGGACAGGAGCACAGTTTGATTCGTGACCGTTTAAGGCGGCGTAAGGCTCGGAACAAGGGTTCCGACGAGCTCAACATCACCGCTTTTCTCAATCTAATGGTCATCCTGGTGCCGTTTTTGCTGATTACGGCGGTGTTTTCGCGCATGGCGATTCTGGAATTGAACCTGCCGAGTGCAAACACGCAAACCGAAGAGCCGGAGAAAAAACTGCGGCTGGAAGTTATCGTGCGCAAAGATGGCCTGATTGTGGCCGATGGCAAGAGCCGTATTGCGGATGTGGAAAACAAGGACGGCGAGTACGACTACGGCCAGCTCTCCGAACTCATGCAGCAAATCAAGGCCGGCAACCCGGACGTGCTGGAAGCTAGCGTGCTGCTCGAAGCCGACACCAAATACGGCGTGCTCGTACACGTAATGGACGCCGTGCGCATGGTCAAGGTACCCGACCCAAAAAAGCCCGGCGAGACCATGCAGGCCGAACTATTTCCTGAGATCGCACTTGGCGATGCGCCCGGAGCGGGCTCATGAAGAACTCCCGTCGCGCACGCCGCATGCAGCGCCACCATACCCGGCTTAAGCGCAATTACGCGTTTAACCTGGTGTCCCTGATGGATATTTTCACCATTCTGGTGTTTTTCCTGCTGGTGAACTCCGCCGATGTGCAAACCCTGCCCGACCCCAAGGAACTGTCACTGCCCGAATCCCAGGCCGAACAACCCGCGCGCGAATCCGTGGTCGTCATGTTGAATCGCAGCGAGATATTACTGCAGGGCCAACCCATCATCACCCTGGAACAAGCCATGCAAGGCGATGATGAAAACCTGCCTATTCTGGCCGGCGCCCTGGAGAATCAGATTTCCGACCGGCTAACCCAGCCCGTTCCCGGCAGCGAACCTGAAGGCCGCGGAGAAATCACCATCATGGCCGACAAGGACCTCCCCTTCAGCCTGCTCAAGAAAGTGATGCTGACCTGCACCCAGGCCCAATTCAGCAAAATATCGCTGGCCGTGCTGCAAGAAGAACAGCTGGGGGGCTTGTAATGACCTCAGCGACTATGGGGTTAGCACTGCCGTGGACTATAGACGAAGCCGCCGAGCGCCGCTTTGCCAACGTGTTGCTGATGGTGCTGGTGCCGATTCTGGTGCTTTCCATCTTCATCCCGCTGCTGCCCCTGATTCAGGGCCCGCAGGAAGAGCCGGTGGAAATCCCCGAGCGCGTCGCCAAGCTCGTAATCGAACAGCGCAAACCACCACCCCCGCCACCGCCACCACCCAAAGAGGAAAAGCCGCCGGAACCGGTCAAAAAACCGGAGAAGCCAATACCCAAGGCCGAACCACAACCCGTGCCCACGCCGAAGCAAACCAAGCAAGCAGCGCGCCAGAAAGCGGAAAAAAGTGGCGTACTGGCATTCGCGGATGACTTACAGTCCCTGCGTAACAATCAGGCCGTGCAAAGCGTGAGCTCGCAGCGGGATCTTTCCCAGGGCGTGACGGCCAACACCAACACCCGCAAGCTGATCACCAGCAATCTGGGCGAAGGCAGTACCGGCATTCAGAGCCAGTCGGGCTCGCCGGGCAAACTCGGCGGCGGCACACAACTGGCCGGACGCAGTACCACCCAGGTCAGCGGACCGCCCGGGGGCGGCGAAGTCTCCGGCGGCAGCGGACGCCGCGGCGTCCGCAGCACGCCGCAGCGCACCACGGAAGAAATTCAGATCGTATTTGATCGCGGCAAGTCTTCCCTGTTTTCGCTCTACCAGCGGGCGCTGCGTCAGAACCCGACCCTGCAGGGTACCCTGGTGCTGAATCTGACGATTCAGCCCTCGGGCGAAGTAAGTTCAGTCAGCGTGGTAAGCAGTGAAATCAATGATGCGGAACTGGAAAGCAAGATTGTAAATAGCGTCAAGCTGTTCAACTTCGGAGCGAAAAACGTACCGGTCTGGAAAGGCAACTACCCTATCAAGTTCTTCCCATCCTGAGCGCAAACGCATTCATGGCCACCCCGGTATATTTTTACTGTTTCAATCAACCCGCGTTAGCGTATATAGTCGACCGTTCCCAGTCGCGTAGCCGCATGGACGTATGAACGCCAAAAAATCGCCAGGCCAAAGCTCCGAAACAAAACCGCTGAAGCAGCATGTGCGCGACAACCTGGACGAGTATTTCAAGGGCTTGAACGGCTGCACACCGCCAACGGACCTGTACCGTATGGTGCTGGAACAGGTGGAAAAACCGCTGCTGGAACGCGTACTCGACTATAGTGGCGGCAACCAGTCACGGGCCGCCGAATTTCTGGGCATAAATCGCGGCACGCTGCGTAAAAAACTCAAACACTATTCACTCGACCAATAGTCGCAACACGGCTGGCCGTGCCCGCCACCCGCTCTCCACGTACTCTTCAATAAACAAAGGATTTAGGCGTGTCTGAAAACACCCCGATTCGTCGTGCACTGCTAAGCGTTTCGGATAAAACCGGCATTACCGACTTTGCCCGCAGCCTGCATAACCAGGGCGTTTCCCTGCTCTCCACCGGCGGCACCGCGCGCGCCCTGGCCGATGCCGGCCTGCCAGTGACTGAAGTGGCCGACTACACCGGCGCGCCGGAGATCATGGATGGCCGCGTTAAAACCCTGCATCCGATAATTCACGGCGGCATCCTGGCTCGGCGCGGGCAGGATGATGCAGTCATGGTCCAGCAAGGCATAGAGGCCATCGACCTAGTGGTCGTCAACCTGTATCCCTTCCAGCAAACCGTTGCCCAACCGGACTGCAGCCAGGAGGCAGCGATCGAACAAATCGATATTGGCGGGCCCACCATGCTGCGCGCCGCAGCCAAGAACCATTGCTACGTTACCGTGGTTGTTAACCACCAGGATTACGCAGCCGTGCTGCATGAAATGCACGAGAATAATGGCGCGGTAAGCGCAACCACCCGTGCGCGCCTGGCCGCGGATTGCTTTGCGCACACCGCCGCCTATGACGACGCCGTGGCCAACTACCTGGGCAGCCTGCAGGACGATAACCAACGCAGCCCCTTTGCGAGTACTTTTAACCAGCAATGGCACAAGCGCCAGGATTTACGCTATGGCGAAAATCCCCACCAGCAAGCGGCTTTTTATGCAGACAAACAGCCCCCTGCCGGGTGTTTGGCAAACGCCAGGCAGTTACAGGGCAAAGCCTTGTCGTATAACAACATTGCCGATGCTGACGCCGCCCTGGCCTGCGTTCGCAGCTTCAGCCAGGCGCCCGCCTGCGTGATCGTAAAACACGCCAACCCCTGCGGCGTGGCGGTTGTACAGAGCCTGGAACAGGCCTACCAGCGCGCATTCCAAACCGACCCCACCTCGGCGTTTGGTGGCATTCTCGCCTTCAACGAAACCCTGGACGCCGCCACCGCCCAGGCGATTGTGGATAATCAATTCGCCGAAGTCATTATTGCGCCCGACGTCAGCGATGACGCGCTCGCGGTCTTCAGCAAAAAGAAAAATCTGCGCGTGCTGGCGACCGGCGCCTGGAAAACCGAATCCGGCACAAGCGCAATAGAAGTAAAGCAACTCACTGGCGGCTTGCTGGTACAGAGCGCAGACAGCGGAATTCTGGTCGAAAAAGACCTGCAATGCGTAAGCGAGAAAACCGCTTCCGGGCCACAAATGCAGGATATGCTGTTCGCTTGGCAGGTTGCCAAATTCGTCAAATCCAATGCCATTGTCTACGCACGCGACGGTGCCACGGTCGGTATCGGCGCTGGGCAGATGAGCCGCATAGACTCGGCCCGCATTGCCGGCCTGAAAGCCGCGGATGCCGGCCTGGAAGTCGCCGGTGCCGTTATGGCGTCCGATGCTTTCTTCCCCTTTCGCGATGGCATAGACGCCGCCGCCAAAGCAGGCATTAGTGCCGTCATCCAACCCGGCGGATCAATCCGCGACGACGAAGTCATTGCCGCCGCCAATGAAGCCGGCATGGCCATGCTGTTTACCGGCATGCGGCACTTCCGCCACTAGGAGCCTGCGCCGTAGAAACTTCACGGCTACAAATCCGCTCTCATCAATAGCCTGCGCCCATCGCACTCGTCAAATAGCTCGACTATTCTCCTCGCAAAATAGACGCACTCGATCGCGATATCGCATTTTCGCTATCGCAATTCCTACGACGCAGGCTCCTAGTGGTAGATTCAACTTGCAAGTGCAACGCGGCGATTAAAGCGTAAGACCTCATTGGGAGTACGATAACCCAAGCGTTTTCTGGGCCGAGTGTTGAGAGAGTTAACTGCGTCGTTGACCTGAGATTGGTCCACGTTCCGCAGATCACATCCTTTGGGGAAGTACTGGCGCAGCAGGCCGTTGGCATTCTCGTTACACCCGCGTTGCCAGGGCGAATAAGGCTTGGCGAAATAGACGGCGAATCCAGTCGCTTTCTCTATTTTCTTGAACTGGGCAAACTCGGTGCCGTTGTCGTAAGTCATGGTTTTGCGTAACCGCTTAGGCAAGATTTTAAACGCGGCTATGGTTAGCTGCGCCAAAGGTGCGGCTTGTTTGCCGGGAAGCTTGGCGGCGATCAGATAGCCACTTTTGCGTTCGATATGCGTGGCTATTAATCCCGTTGATTTACGCCCTTCTATGGTGTCACCTTCCCAGTCGCCGAAACGGCTGCGGTCGGCTACTTGTGCGGGACGACAATCAATGCTTACCCGGCCGATAATGCCACGTTTAGCGCGTGCCAAGCGGCCTTGGCGGCGTCGGCGTTTGTGGCAACGGCGAAGGCTGGTATACAGATCACCGCCAGCACGCGCATCAACAAATATCCACTGGTATATTTGCTCGGGGCTGATTCGCATCTGCAAGTGATTGGGATAATCGGCCACCAGACGCGATGCAATCGTCTGCGGCGGCCGTAACCGCTAACCCACCGGCGTACTTGCGTATCCGCTAAGCGTATGCAAAGGCGAGCGTAGCGGATTGTCGGCGAAATGCTGTTTCCACAGGCGGGGAGTTAGCGCGGCCACCTGGGACGCCGGATGGCGATCAATACGC
>JBDNIO010000089.1:0-2710 GCA_041688215.1 Salinisphaeraceae bacterium
CTGATGTGAGGCACAAGATGGTGAGGAACTACGACGTAACACCTGCTCACGTACACGATTCCAGAGTATTCACCGAGTTGTTAGCCGAAAACACATCCAAGGACGTATGGGCAGATAGTGCGTATCGGAGCGCCGAAGCCGGGGAGAGGCTGAAAGCATCAGGCTATCGTAGTCACGTCCACGTCAAAGGCACCCGAAGCAAACCCCTGTCAGCAGCAAAGCAACGCGCTAACAAGCGCAAATCCAAAACCCGTGTACGCGTCGAGCACGTCTTCGGTTCCCAAGCCAACGAGCAGGCTGCTGGATTTATACGAACCATCGGGGGCTTGCACGCGCCAGATGCAAGATCGGCCTGACGAATTTGGTCTACAACATGAGGCGAATGGTGACACTCTGCAGGCAAAGTGCGCCTGCCGGGATGACAACAGCCTAAAAAACCCGAAACTGCCCGAAACGGCTTTTATTTTTCGGCTTTTCGCCCAATTCGAGTCAAAAATTGATCCGCACAGCCTGCGTCTGGGCAGGATTGGATTAGCTCAAATTTCAGAAAACACAGCTAGGCCTGGGACAACAATTAATAGAGGTGCCCTTAACCAAATCGCGTGCTCGCCACTCAAACGACAATGCCCTGGTCGAGTCAAAAAACGGATCGATCGTGAGGAAACACCTCGGCTATAGCCACATCCGCCAGCACTGGGCGCCGCTGGTCAATGAATTTCATCGAAAGTATCTAAACCCGTACATCAATTACCACCGGCCCTGCTACTTCCCAGTGACAAAAACCAACGCTAAGGGCAAGCAGGTCAAAACGTACCCCTATGACGCCATGATGGCACCGTTTGAAAAGTTCAGGTCACTACACCGGCCCAGCCAATATCTTAAGCGCGGTGTCACGCTCAAGCAGCTGGATGCAATGGCGCTGGAAATCACCGATAATGAATCGGCAAAGTGGCTCAAGAGAGCCAAACAAGAACTCTTTAAAACCATCAATGAGCAGAAACATCAGGCGGCATAAAGGGACCTAATCAGCCCCTTGTACATCGGTAGAGTTCAGTATCAAACCTCTATTGGAAAATACTGACCTCTCAAACCCCATCAGCCCGGCGCTGCTAAACACCTTGGACCTAAGCGCCGAAGGCGGCGCCGCTAATAGCCTGTCCGTCTCTGGCGGCGTGGTGGCGGTGGCATTAGCGGCGGACCCGAAAACCGACCCCGGCACCGTGGTATTTTTTGACACGGCAACGTTGAACCGGCTCGGCTCAGTCACCGTAGGCGCGAACCCGGATATGGTCACTTTCACGCCCGACGGTGCAGCCTTGCTGGTGACTAACGAAGGCGAGCCCAACGAGGGATATACGATTGATCCGGAAGGCTCGGTAAGTGTGGTCAACGTCAGTAATGGTTACGATAATTTGACCGTTGCGACCGCTGATTTCGGCGCATTCAACAGTCAGATCGACAGCTTACGCGCCGCGGGTGTACGCATTTATGGTCCCGGCGCTTCGGTGGCGCAGGATTTGGAACCGGAATACATCGCGGTGGCCGCGGATGGCAGCCCCAGCGCGTGGGTTAGCCTGCAAGAGGCCAATAGCGTCGCCGTATTGGATTTTCCGACCTTGCAAACCCGCTGATCAGCGCCGTCCTTCTGCTCGGGGTTAAAGACCACAGCGTTATAGGCAACGAATTCGACGCCAGCGACCGCGACGGTCGCATCAACATCCGAAATTGGCCGGTGTTCGGCCTGTACCAGCCGGACAGCATTGCGTCCTACAGCTTCAACGGCCAAAACTTCTTTGTGACCGCCAACGAAGGCGACGACCGCGACGACTTTATACCGGACGAGGAAACCAGCCGCGTGGATGACCTGGTCCTCGGCCCCACGGCCTTCCCGGATGCGGCCGCGTTGCAGGAAGATGCCCAACTTGGCCGGCTGACCGTAACTACCTTCGACGGGGATACTGACGACGACGGCGATTTCGATCAGCTTTTCGTGCTCGGCGGCCGCTCGTTTTCGATCTACGCTGCTGACGGCACCCAGCTCTTTGACAGTGGTTCGCAATTCGAGCGCATCACCGCACAGCGCTTTCCGCAATTTTTTTAATGCCAACAACGACGACAACGGACTTGAAGGCCGCAGCGACAACAAGGGACCGGAACCCGAAGGCATTACTACCGGGCAGTTGGGCGGCCGTACTTTCGCGTTCATCGCATTGGAGCGCATCGGCGGCATCATGGTCTACGATGTAACTAACCCGGAAAACGCGAATTTTCTGCAATACATCAACCCACGCGACTTCACCAAAGACCCGGAAACCGATCCAACGGTCGGCGACCTCGGCCCGGAGGTGGTGATGTTCGTATCCGCCGCCGACAGCCCGAATGGCAACCCGCTGCTGATCGTGGGCAACGAGGTTAGCGGTACGGCTGCGATCTATCAGATCGACGTGATCGACATAGAATAAGTCCACCTCAGCGAATGGGCTATACACGCAATTCAGAGTCTGGCTTTTTTTGGTTCGTTAGATGTAAGTACGCGCCGGCTCGGCGAAAGCTTGCGCTTACGGCGGTCCATGCTTGTGAACTTCATGGTGCTTAGGTAGTCTACCGCGTGCATGCACTCACGCCCTCACATTCTGCGCGGCAAATTGTCCGCTAGTGCTACGCACATATTTATGGTCATGGTTCTGGCCATAAGCGCAATCGCGTGGGC
>JBDNIO010000003.1:0-6378 GCA_041688215.1 Salinisphaeraceae bacterium
CAGCGGAATTCACGGGAAGAAAACGCCCAGATCAAACAGGGAGTGACGCCGGAACGCTTTAAAGAAAACCCCAACGTAGGACGCCAGAAAGATAGGCAAGCCCGCTGGACGAAGAAAAACAACCAGAGCCGGTACGGCTACCAGAACCATATTACGGCTGATGTGAGGCACAAGATGGTGAGGAACTACGCCGTAACACCTGCTCACGTACACGATTCCATATCGAGCATGGCGATAGACTACTGGCCAATCAGTAGGTAAATGCAGTTACACAGTTAGCGTTACAGACTCCGCAAATCCAAAACCCGTGTACGCGTCGAGCACGTCTTCGGTTCCCAAGCCAACGAGCAGGCCGCTGGATTTATACGAACCATCGGGCTTGCGCGCGCCAGATGCAAGATCGGCCTGACGAATTTGGTCTACAACATGAGGCGAATGGTGACACTCTGCAGGCAAAGTGCGCCTGCCGGGATGACAACAGCCTAAAAAACCCGAAAACTGCCCGAAACGGCTTTTATTTTTCGGCTTTTCGCCCAATTCGAGTCAAAAATTGATACGCACAGCCTGCGTCTGGGCAGGATTGGATTAGCTCAAATTTCAGAAAACACAGCTAGGCCTGGGACAACAGTTAATAGAGGTGCCCTGAAAGTGCTGGAAGTTCGCAATCAACCGGAAGCACGGCGCCACTGACGCGCAAGAAAACGAGATTAATTTGTCAGCTACCCGCACTGGCTGCGCCGCAATCATCCGCTGTTGCGCAGGCACTGCGGATGCCTGCGTCTTCCGGCTGCAGTGTACTGTGGCTGATATTGAATTTATCGCTTAGCAAGTTTTGCAACCTCGGTAATACGTCCGCCCAGGCGCTGACCGAATTCAGGTCCACATGCGCGGCCAGCGCATAGTGTTTGGAAGACAGCGCCCAGATGTGCATATCGTGTACCGCGCGCACGCCCTGGACATTCGCCATGGCACCACCCACTTCCTGCGCATTCACATCGCGGGGCACGCCTTCCATGAGCACGCGTAGTACCTCGCGCATCAAGCGCCCCGCCGAGAATAGAATCAGCAGAGAAACGAACAGGGACAGTATCGGGTCGGCTGGCGTCCAGCCTGTAAAGAAAATAATGGTGCCCGCGGCCAGCGCGGCGACGGACCCCAGCAAATCGCCCATCACGTGCAGCAAGGCCCCGCGTACGTTCATGGTCTGTTCGCCGCGCATCAGAATCCAGGCGACCAGAATGTTCACGACGAGGCCGATAAACGCGATCAGCATTACCGTGCCGCCGGCCACGGGTGCGGGCTCAAACAGGCGCTGCACTGCGGCGATCGACACCATTAACACTACGGCGAACATAAACAACACGTTCACCAGCGCGCCTAAAACTTCCGCGCGTTGCAGGCCGAATGAATGTTCACGCGTAGCCGGGCGCGTCGCCAGCCAGGCCGCGAACGCGCCTATGCCCAGCGAGGACGAATCAGTAATCATGTGGCCGGCGTCGGACAACAGCGCTAGCGAACCCGCCCACAGTCCGCCGACAACCTCGACCGCCGCAAACGCGGCGGTGCAAATCAAGGCAAAAATCAGTACCTTGCCGCTGCCGTGACTGTGGTTATGGTCGTGGTTGTGGGTGTGTCCTGGCATATCAGGACGCCTCCTTGACGTGCTCGGTCATATCCCGCAATACGTCGCGCACGTGGTCATCCGCGGCCAGGTAAAATACCTGCCTGCCACGTTTCTCGGCGCGCATGAGCCGCGCCGCTTTCAGCAGCCGCAAATGATGGCTGACCAACGATTGCGAAATCCCCAGTTTTTCCGCCAGATCATGCACGTTCACTGGCACGTCGATAGCAGCGCATACCAGCCGCAAACGGTTGGGCTCGCCGAGCAGGTGAAAAACTTCGGCAAGCTCCGCCGCCTGATCGTTGTCTAAATCTATCCCAGACATATTGTTCACTTGTGAATATGTATTTATATGTTAGCATAATATGAGCTGACTACAAGGACAGTTTTATTGTCGTTTGCGGAACGTGCCATGTCCGCCTGACGCGTACCTATTTCTGTAAAAGCAGGCATATATGGAACCCATCGAATTACTGGGCAATACGCTTTACGCCATCGTCGGCATGAGCTGGAAAATACTCTGGGCGCTGGTGCTAGGCTTTGCGATTTCAGGCGCCATTCAGGCGTTCGTGCCCAAGCATAAAATGGCTCAGGTCATGGGCGACGCGAGCGCGAAATCCCTTAGGAAGAGCGCCGTTCTTTGGCGCTATCAGTTCGTCCTGTTCTTACGCGGCGGCCGCCATGAGCCGCAGTGTGTTCCTGCGCGGCGCGCACATTATCCCGGCGCTGGCGTTTATGGTTGCGGCCACCAATCTGGTGATCGAACTTGGGCTGGCAGTTCGTGGTTGCCGAGTTCGCTGGCGGGTTATTGCTGATCACAATTATGGCGCTGCTGATGCGCACGTTCGGGCCGATCAGGGATTTCAACGAAGTGCGTGAACGCGAACAGGCACAGGATTCTGACGACAGTGAAATGCCCAGTATTACTACCCTTGATGGCTGGCGCGTGGCGGCCAACCGCTTCAAGATGGACTGGAGCATGATCTGGAAAGACGTCGCCATCGGCGTCACCGTCGCCGGTATTTTAATGGTGTGGGTGCCGGACAGTTTCTGGCAGACGCTGTTTCTGGCAAACGATTCCGGCGCCCCCGGCTGGCTGCAAATCATAGAAAACGCGTTCGTCGGCCCGCTGGTTGCGATGTTCAGTTTCGTGTGCTCGGTCGGCAATATCCCGCTGGCGGCAGTGCTATTTAACAGCGAAATAAGTTTTGGCGGCGCGCTGGCGTTTATCTATGGCGACCTGATCGTCATCCCCATGATTCTGGTGTACCGAAAATACTACGGCTGGAAACTGACACTGTGGGTTGCCGGCGTTCTCTACATTGCCATGGTAATCACCGGCATTGTGATGGAACTGGTATTTCAGAGCTTGGGGCTAATTCCGCAAGGCCAGCTGCAGGCGGTTGGCCAGATGGAATTCTTCACCCTCGATTACACGCTATGGCTGAACCTGATTTTCGTAATCGTCGGTGCGGTCCTGTTCTGTTCTGGCTGGCGCGTGGCGCGCCGGACACCGGCGGGCATTGCTGCGAGCATGATCACTAATGCTTAGGGGTGCTTAGCGCGCCGAGCTAATATCTTCCTGTATCTGCAAGCGCCTGCGGGGCAGACATGCGCCCTGGTCCACGGACTGTAACCAGGCCACCAGTTGTTCGCGCATGCGGCAGTGCAAGCGCCACGCGGCATCTGCGTCAACCGCAGGACATAGAGCCCGTATCTGCATGCTGGTTTCTGTGAGATTCACCACCTGCATATTGGGTTCAAGTTCGCCGCTGTAATCCCTGTCTGCGCGCAGGAGTTCAGCGTATTTATTGCGTAATCTGGATACGTCTGTCGCGTAGTCCGCATACAGATAAACCGGCGCCACCAGGTGCTCGCGCGTTTTCGACCAGTTTTCCAGCGGCTCCTGCAGCAGGCGTTTCAGTGGCACGATCAGGCGCCGCTGATCCCAGGTCCGGATGGTCAGGTAGGTATAGGTAATCTGCTCGACATAACCCCATTCACCATCAAAGCGCACGTTGTCACCGATGTTTACCAACTGGGTCAGTGCGATCTGCACCCCGGCCATGATATTGCCCAGCACGGTATCCGCGGAGATGCTCAGAATAAGGCTCAGAGCGCCCGCCGAGGCCAGCAACGACACGCCGACGGTTTCAAACAGCTCGATCTGGCTAAGCCCGATGCCCACTCCGAGCAGCAAGGCTACAAACAGCAGTACCCGCCGGGCTACCGACACCTGCGTCAAAAGCCGACGGATGCGCGGCCCATCGGCGTCCTCGATCTCATGCACATATTGCTTGCGCAGGTGTTCTGAAAAGAACGTAACCACACTGATAGCAGCCCAGGTACCTGCGGCTACGGTCAGCAGGCTCAGGGTGGGTCTCAGAAAGCTGGCGAACGGGCCCGCTTAATGACAGCAACAGCGAGGAGGAGAGCGAAAACAGCGACAAGCCGATAAGCGTCGCCAGTGGGCCGGAAAGCGCCTGCGCCAGGCCGGTACTCAGCCCGCCGCGGCGGCGACGCAGTGCTCTCAGGGCCAGTTTTTGCAACCCCCAGCCCAGGGCCAGGCTTAATGCTGCAAACACTGCGAGCGTGGCCCACTCCCACAGCGGCACGTTTCCGGCGAGGCGTATTTTCGCCCAACCGGGTAGGCGACGGTCGAGGATGCTGGGACCATATTCCACGTACAGCGCCGGAATGTTCTCCACCGTCTGCGCGGAAATTACCCACACCGGGGGCTGCCCGCCTGCGCGCACCCGCGCCAGCCGCAGGCTGACATTACGTTGACCGAGCGCTATTGAACCTACAGCGATCGAACGCCGCGGCTGCAGGGCAGCGCGATTGTTGCCGGCAAGCTGCATATCGACCTGCGCCGCGGGGGTATCCGGAACATTGTCCCATTCAATCCAGAGCGCCTGCTGCACAATGGAATACAGTTTGCGCGCCAGCTCGGGCGCGCGCTCAGCCCGTTGCGCCTGCGGGATGAGGTTGAAGTTCAGGGAATGGGCCGCGCGCGTAAATTTTTGCTCGCGGCTGGAGAGTATGAAGTTTTCCAGCGCCGACTGCGGCGTCTGTAAATTGACTGGCGTATCCGGTGGCGCCAGGCCCTGATTCAGATGTTCGACCTGATAATAAGCCGAATTGAAAACGCCCTCCTGCGATTCGCCTGCAGCGAATCCCGCTAAGGCAAAAAACAGCAAAAAACCGGTTACAGAGACGCGGCTATACCGCCAGAGTGAATGTTGGAGTCCAGTCATGGGCGTCACATGATACGGGAGTCGCCACGGGCAACACCAACGCGTTCGTGGCTTCAGCCGGCGTCGATCACGGTGGCTGCGCGCTGCTGCCTGCGACTGACCCGGCGCATCATCATGGCGTTGACCCCAATGACCAGCACGTAGGCCAGCAGCTGCAACAGGTCTGGGCTATCGGTGTAGCCCACCAGGGTGTGCAGCAGACTTCCGGGAATACCGTGTTCGGCCAACAAGCCGCTGCTGTTCCATAGCGGCACGGCCAGCCCATGCGTAGTCAGATAGCCCGCCTGTTGAATCAGCAGCATCGCCTGCGCAGCCATGCCGGCGGCCAAGAGGGTAATCATCGCTGTGGTTACCGCAAACAAATGCCGCATCGGAATCCGCAACAGACCCAGATACATGAGCATGGCCATGGCCGCCCCGCCCGCAATGCCGAGCGCGCCGCCGGAGAGCATGCCGGCCACACTCGAACCGCCACCGGCGGCAATACCGTAAAGAAACAGCACGACCTCCACGCCTTCACGCAGCACGGCAACGCCCACAACAATGGCCAACGCGGCCAGTGACTGACCACCCTGCATAACCGCCTCGCCCACGTTGCGCATGCGCTGGGCGATTTCACGCCCGTGCACCGCCATCCACGCGTTGTGCCAGGTGAGCATGGCTACAGCGACCAAGAGAATGCCCGCGTTGAAGAATTCCTGACCGGTGCCGGCAAACAGGCCGCCTATCTCACCCGCGAACAACGCCACCAGGCAGGCGCCGATTACGCCACCGGCGACCCCACCAGCCAGCCAGCGCCCGCGTCCGGGTACGCCACGGGTTGCTGCCAGCACAATGCCGACCACCAGGCCGACTTCGATGACTTCACGGAAAACAATAAGCAACGTGGCAAGCATGAGCTACTCGGCAATAACCACGCCCTGCGCGGTGTCTGCGTGAAATTCACCGATGAATATGTAGCTGCCCGGCGCCAAGGGACGCAGGTGTACCTTAGCGTCGTTGTGGCCGGTGATGATTTTTTCCACTTTCAGATCCGGCGAATCGAACTCCTCGACGCCATCGTCGCTGTTATGGATATTTAGCACGGCGGGCTGGCCGCTTTTTACATGGATCTCGGCAGGAAAGAACTGGTGATTCTTAATCGTCAGATCGATGGCCTGCGCTTCAGTGGCCGCAAACAGAATGCCTGGCGCTACAAAAGCCGCCACAACAACCGGGGCAAGCAAACAACGAGTTAGTATTTTCTGCGGCATTTTTTCGTTCCTCTATCTGCAATCGCGAATATGGAGACCATTCATGATCGGACAAGAATACATGCCACGTTAATGCCAATGCAAATCGTTATCATTCAGAAAAAACCTAGTGGAGTGCGTCATTCTGATTAGACCTTATACAGCCAAGAAAAACGAAAAGTCGTCATTGCGAGCCCCTCAGTCCGCCTATCGGTCGGCCACGAACCGAAATGAACGTGTGCGCTGCTTGGTAATGTCGGATACTCAG
>JBDNIO010000090.1:0-2401 GCA_041688215.1 Salinisphaeraceae bacterium
CAATAAGCAGCTGGCCCTGCAGGTGATGCATGGTGACATATTTCTGATCCGCGAGAAAATACACGACATCGTCCACCGGCACACGCACGATGCCCTCGCGGGTGTTGGCGTGAATGAATTGCCGCACCAACGCAGCGTTTTCGCCGTCGGAATGGCCCCCGGAATGTATCGCCCGAAGTTGCGCCCGGCTAGGGCGGCGCGCACGTTGCAGGGCTTGCGCCAGTTGTTCGCGCCGGATCGGCTTTAGCAAGTAGCCGGCGGCCGCCGCATCGTGCGCCGACTGGGCGTGCTCGCTATGCGCGGTTACGAAGATTATCGCCGGGGGGACCGGCATTTGCGCAAGTTGACGTGCGGCTTGCAAGCCGTCCACGCCGGGCATGTGGATATCCATGAGCACGACATCGGGTTCGGTTTCTTTAATACAGGCCACGGCTTGTTCGCCGTTGCCCGCTTCGGCTACGACTTCCCAGCCCGGAAACGCGTCCAGCATACGGCGCAGGCGCTCGCGTGCCAGCGGCTCGTCGTCCACGATCACCAATTGCACGCCGGCACCTCATCGGGTTGCGGCAACCACAGGCGCACGCTAAACGCCTGATCTGCGGACGCGGTTGTCAATTGCGCCGCCTCGCCGTAGCACAGCGCCAGAGCCGAGACCACAGCGCTAATACCGAGGTTGCGCAGCAGAAAATCGCCATGACCAATAATCTCCACCAGCGGTGCTATGCCGGTATAACGCCCGGCCACGTACGTGACTTCGCTCACCGCGAAAGTCACCGCCAGCAAGGCCGCATAGCACAGTGCCGCCACCACGCGACCATCCCAATCCAGCGCATATTGGCGAATAAGACACAGCGCCGCGGCGCTGCAAATGCCAATCCATTGCAGGTACAGCGACATTAAAAAAAGTTGCTGCAGGAATGAGCCGTCCCCAACGAAACCCGCCAGGGTAATAACAACGGCCACCAGCTCGCTGATTATCAGCATGGACAGCACGCGCCGCGAGCCGCGAAAATCCGGCAGAAAGACCTCGTGAGTGGTGGCGTGGATGCTGGGCATAGTCCAAGTGTTTGTGGGAAGCCCCTGCCCGGTCAATCGTCGTTGCTATAATGGCCGCACACTTTTCCTGCGAACAGGCCAACATGACGCGCAAAGACAGTGCCCATCAAACCTGGGGCGGCCGCTTCAGCCAGGGCCCGGATGAACTGGTGCAAGCCTTTACCGCTTCGGTGGCATTCGATCGTCGGCTATTCCTGCACGACATCCGGGGGTCGGTTGCGCACGCGCGCATGCTGGCCCGCGTCGGCGTGCTGAACGAGTCCGAATGCGAACAGATTGTAAAGGGTCTTGACGATATCCTGGTAGAAATCGAACGCGGCGAGTTCGCATGGATGGACGAACTCGAAGACGTGCACATGAATATCGAAGCGCGTCTGACCGATCGCATCGGCGACGTCGGTAAAAAGCTGCACACCGGGCGTTCCCGCAACGACCAGGTCGCGACCGATCTGCGCCTGCTGCTACGCGACGAACTGGACGGCATCAGCGCGAACCTGTTCGAGTTGCGCACGGTGCTCATCGACCTGGCCGAAGGCGAAGCCGAAACCATCATGCCCGGCTATACCCACATGCAGGTGGCCCAGCCGGTCACCTTCGGCCACCACATGCTGGCATGGCAGGCTATGCTGGCGCGCGACACTGCGCGCCTGGCCGACGCGCGCAAGCGCATTAACGTTTTACCCTTGGGTGCCGCGGCACTGGCCGGCACCACATTCCCTATCGACCGCCAATATGTTGCTGCGCAACTGGGTTTTGACGGGGTCTGCGAAAACTCGCTGGATGCGGTCTCGGATCGCGACTTCGTGATTGAATTCATCAGTGCGGCGGCGCTGGTTATGACGCATCTGTCGCGCATGTCCGAAGAACTCATCCTGTGGGTATCGCCGGCGTTCGGCTTTGTTGACCTGCCGGATCAGTTCTGCACCGGCTCGTCGATCATGCCGCAAAAGAAAAACCCGGACGTGCCCGAACTGGTGCGCGGCAAGACTGCGCGCGTAACCGGGCATTTAATGGCCATGCTTACGCTGATGAAAGGCCAGCCGCTGGCCTATAACCGGGATAACCAGGAAGACAAGGAACCGCTGTTCGACACGCTCGACACCCTGCGTAACTGCCTGCGGCTATACGCTGCCATGGTGCCGCATATAACAGTGAACGCCGACGCTTGTCGCGCAGCGGCCTCCCGCGGCTTTGCCACCGCCACCGACCTGGCGGATTACCTGGTGCGCAAAGGCGTCGCTTTCCGCGATGCCCACGAGGTCGTGGGCAAGGCCGTGCAGCATGCGATCGGCCAAGGTTGTGCGCTGGAGGAACTCAGCCTGCAACAACTGCGTGAATTCTCCGA
>JBDNIO010000013.1:0-3584 GCA_041688215.1 Salinisphaeraceae bacterium
CGCAGGTCACGTATAATCTCACTGCGCTCAACGGTATCGATGTCTGAGTGCAGGTAACGTACCCGCACGCCGTTTTCGTGCAGGTATTCACTGAGGTCCTCGGCCATGCGCTTGGTCAGCACGGTAACCAGCACCCGCTCGCCGGCGTCGGCGCGTTCACGCACTTCGGAAAGCAGGTCGTCAACCTGTGTTTCGGCCGGGCGGATTTCCACTTGCGGATCCACCAGACCGGTCGGCCGCACAACTTGCTCTATGGTCTTATCGGCGCGTTCCGTTTCGTAGGGGCCGGGAGTAGCGGAAACGTAGATAATCTGTGGTGAAATACGCTCGAATTCCTCGAATTGCAGCGGACGATTATCCAGCGCGGACGGCAGGCGGAAGCCGTATTCGACTAGCGTGGTTTTGCGCGAACGGTCGCCCTTGAACATGCCGCCGATCTGCGGAATGGTCACGTGCGATTCATCAACCACCATAATGGCTTCCGGCGGCAGATAGTCCAGCAAACACGGCGGCGGCTCGCCGGCGGCGCGACCGGACAGGTAGCGCGAGTAATTTTCAATACCGGAGCAAAAGCCAATTTCCTGAATCATTTCCAGGTCGAACATGGTGCGCTGTTCCAGGCGCTGCGCTTCAACCAGTTTGCCGGCGTCGCGCAAATCCTTGAGCCGACTCTTGAGTTCAACTTTGATCTCGCTCATGGCCGCAATCATGCGGTCGCGCGTGGTTACGTAGTGCGTCTTAGGGTAAATCGTCAGACGCGGCACTTTGCGGCTGACGGTGCCGGTTAACGGGTCGAAATAGGACAGGCGCTCGACTTCACCGTCAAACAGCTCAACGCGCACCGCCTCGTCGTCCGATTCCGCCGGGAAGATGTCGATAATCTCGCCGCGCACGCGGTAAGCACCGCGCTCCAGGTTCACATCGTTGCGGCTATATTGCAGTTCGGTCAGGCGGGTAACGATATCGCGCTGACCAATCTGGTCGCCCTCCTTCAGGTGCAATACCATCTGGAAATAGGCTTCCGGGTCGCCCAGGCCATAAATACAGGACACCGAGGCCACGATAATCGTGTCCTTGCGCTCCATAATCGCCTTGGTGGCGGACAGGCGCATTTGCTCAATGTGTTCGTTGATGGACGAGTCTTTCTCTATGAACGTATCCGAAGACGGCACATAGGCTTCCGGCTGATAATAGTCATAGTAAGACACGAAGTATTCCACCGCATTGTCGGGGAAAAAGTCACGGAATTCACCGTAAAGCTGCGCGGCCAGGGTCTTGTTCGGCGCCATAACCAACATCGGTCGGCCGATGCGCATGGCAACGTTAGCCATGGTGAAGGTTTTGCCCGAACCGGTCACGCCCAGCAAAATCTGGTGCGCGAGGCCGTCTTCCAGGCCCTCAATCAGGCTCTCTATAGCCTGCGGCTGATCGCCGGCGGGCGCCCAGTCTGCCTTTAAATTAAATGCGTTTTCCATAACTGCCCATGGTGGGGTTTGGCGTTGGCAAAGGCAACGGCTTATCATTCGCGCCTGCCTATTCATTTGCACGAAACAAGGATTTTACGTGACGATCAAGCTCTCGGGCCGCGTACAAAGCATTAAACCCTCCCCCACGATGGCCGTCACCGCGCGCGCCAATAAGATGAAAGCCGCCGGCAAGGACATCATCAGCCTCGGCGCGGGCGAGCCGGATTTCGATACGCCGGAACACATCAAGGACGCCGCGAAAAAAGCCCTGGACGAAGGCAAGACAAAATACGCACCCGTGCCGGGAACGCCGGGTCTGAAAGAAGCCATCGTCGAAAAATTTAAACGCGACAATAATCTGGATTACAGCCCCGACCAGATTCTGGTATCGGTCGGCGGCAAACAGAGTTTCTACAACCTGTTTCAGGCGCTGCTGAATGACGGCGACGAAGTCGTAATCGCCGCACCTTACTGGGTGTCTTACCCGGCGATGGTGCAACTTGCCGGCGGTGAGCCGGTAGTAATCGAGGCGGGCATCGATGATGAATTCAAGATCACGCCGCAGCAGCTTGAAGCTGCAATTACGGATAAAACACGCTGCGTGGTTCTAAACAGCCCGTCGAACCCTACCGGCAAGGCCTACAGCAAAGCGGAACTGGCCGCGCTGGGCGAAGTGCTGCTAAAACACCCGGACATCCTCGTCGCCACCGACGACATGTACGAGCATATTCTGTGGACCGACGAGCCATTCGTAAATATTGTCAACGCCACCCACGCGCTTTATGACCAGGCCATCGTGATGAACGGCGTCTCCAAGGCCTACGCGATGACGGGCTGGCGCATCGGCTATGCCGGCGGGCCGAAAGACCTGATCAAGGCCATGGGCAAGATTCAGTCGCAGTCCACATCCGGGGCGACCACCATGTCACAGCACGCCGCCGAAGCCGCGTTGCGCGGCGATCAGGGCTGTGTGGCGGAGATGGTCAAGGCCTTCAAGCAACGTCACGATTTCGTGGTGAAAACGCTTAACGACATGCCGGACGTGCGCTGCCTGGAATCCGATGGCACCTTCTACGCCTTTCCCGATTTCTCCAAGGTGATCACACGCCTGGACGGCGTGGATGATGACGTGGCGTTCTCCGAATTCCTGATCGAAAAAGCCAATGTTGCCGCCGTGCCAGGTTCGGCCTTTGGCGCGCCCGGCTATTTGCGCCTGTCCTACGCCACTAGCATGGAGAATCTGGAAAAGGCGCTGGCGCGTATTGGGGAGGCAATTAACAGTTAAGTGGCTATAACGATGACCTCATTGAGTCCAAATATATTCCGGTGCGCGTGGATCAGGACAGCCACCCTGGCCTATCCAATCGCTATGGCGACTGGGGCTGGCCCGCCACCATCGTGTTCGCGCCTGATGGCAGTGAAATCGTCAAGCGCCAGGGCTATTTACCGCCGCTGGTAATGGCGTCTATGCTGCAGGCGATAATTGACGACCCTTCGTCTGGCCCGTCAATTATCGAGCGTACCCACGTTAAAAGCGCAGATGACGCGGGGTTGAACCAAAAACAACGGCCCCTATCTGGGCGACAGCATGGCCATGAGTCAGGCGTTAATTGCCCTGTATCGCTCCACCGGCGAGCACGAATGGCTAAACGCGGCGACCAAGGCACTGGATTTTATCAACGGGCACTTCAAGGATAGTGACAGCGGCGGTTACATTACCGCGCAGCCGGACCCAGCCGCCGTGGGTGCATTAACCAAGCCCGTGCATCTGTTAAACGAAAACGTACAACTCGTGCGCGCGGCGAATCTGGCGCATTTCTATACCGGCGAACAGCCGTACCGGGACATGGCTGAGCATGCAATGCGCTACGCATCCGCACCAGATATTCTGGATTCGCGGCCATTTTTAGCCAATGTAGTCCTAGTGTAGTGCGTCATTCTGTTTAGACCTTATACAGCCAAGAAAAAACGAAAAGTCGTCATTGCGAGCGCCCCAGTCCGCCTATCGGTCGGCCACGAACCGAAATGAACGTGAGCAGCTACAGAGCAAGGTGGAAATCGTCTTTGCGAGGAGGCCGCAGGCCGACGCGGCAATCCAGGCTGAGCCTTACCTGCGGC
>JBDNIO010000014.1:0-4793 GCA_041688215.1 Salinisphaeraceae bacterium
CTGTCCCACAAAATTTTGCGCGCTGGAGATCAAACGCTTACCGCATGGGCAGTTCGTAAGAGCACGGCCGATGGAGACATGAAGTTCGGTTATTCCTTGCGTCATTCCGGAAAGTGCGAAGCACTTGTCCGGAATCCAGGTTCTATAAGGTCTCACTGGATTCCGGGCCTTCGCCCGGAATGACCGGTACGAGTTTATGGGACAGCAGTGATCACACATATAAAAATAATTTATTGCCCAGCCCTTGACTCTGCTTGCGTCGCCCCTATGATTAGCACTCGTCCATGGGGAGTGCTAACAAACCTGGATTACGTAAAGTCTCTGATTATTCAGGACTTATTTAGTTTTTGTTCATTGAACATTCGACAACGAGGAGAAGGGTGGTATGAAGATCCGTCCTCTACATGATCGCGTCGTCATCAAACGACTCGAGGAAGAGAAGACTTCTGCAGGTGGTATCGTAATTCCCGACAACGCAGCGGAAAAGCCCCAGAAGGGCAAAATCGTGGCTACGGGTAACGGTAAACCATTAGATAACGGCGAAACGCGCAAACTGGACGTGAAGAAAGGCGATACCGTTCTATTCGGTAAGTTTTCCGGCACGGAAGTGAAAATCGACGGCGAAGAAGTCGTTGTAATGCGCGAAGAAGACATCCTGGCGGTGCTCGGTTAATCCTTAGAAGGATTAGGCGATCATCGCTTTTTTATTTCGTTACACAGACAATACAAGGGGTAGCTAGCAATGGCTGCAAAAGAAGTTAAATTCGGCGAAGACGCCCGCAGGCAACTGCTCAAGGGTGTGACTACGCTGGCCAACGCGGTGAAGGTGACCTTAGGTCCCAAAGGCCGCAACGTGGTAATCGACAAAAGTTTCGGCGCGCCTACCGTCACCAAAGACGGCGTGTCCGTTGCCAAGGAAATTGAGCTGGACGACAAGTTCCAGAACATGGGCGTGCAAATGGTCAAGGAAGTTGCTTCCAAGACCTCGGATGATGCCGGCGACGGCACCACCACCGCAACCGTTCTGGCACAAGCGATTGTGCGTGAAGGTATCAAGGCCGTGTCCGCGGGTATGAACCCGATGGATCTGAAACGCGGTATCGACAAGGCTGTTATTGCCGCTGTTGAAGAACTGGCCAAGCTGTCCAAGCCCTGCAAGGACGAAAAAGCCATCGCACAGGTCGGTTCCATCTCCGCCAACTCCGACCCGGTTATCGGCAAAATCATTGCCAGCGCCATGAACAAGGTGGGCAAGGAAGGCGTGATTACGGTTGAGGAAGGCTCCGGTCTTGAAAACGAACTGGATGTTGTGGAAGGCATGCAGTTCGACCGCGGTTACCTGAGTCCGTACTTCATCAACGACCAGCAGACCATGCAGGCCGATCTGGAAAATCCCTACATCTTGGTGTACGACAAGAAGATTTCCAACATTCGCGACATGCTGCCGCTGCTTGAAGCCGTGGCCAAATCCAGCCGTCCGCTGATGATCATCTCGGAAGACGTTGAGGGCGAAGCCCTGGCGACTCTGGTGGTGAACAACATGCGCGGCATCGTGAAAGTATCCGCTTGTAAGGCGCCTGGTTTCGGTGATCGCCGCAAAGCGATGCTCGAAGACATGGCCATTCTTACCGGCGGCCGCGTGATTTCCGAAGACCTGGGCATGACCCTGGAAAAAGCCACCTTGGACGATCTCGGCGAAGCCAAGAAAGTACAGTGCGGCAAGGAAAACACAATCATTATCGACGGCAAGGGCACGAGCAAAGCCATCGAAGCCCGCATCGGGCAGATCCGCGCGCAGATCGAGGAATCTACTTCGGACTATGACAAGGAAAAGCTGCAGGAACGTGTGGCCAAGCTGGCTGGCGGCGTAGCCGTTATCAAGGTTGGTGCCGCGACCGAAGTCGAAATGAAAGAAAAGAAAGCGCGCGTGGAAGACGCCCTGCACGCCACCCGCGCCGCGGTGGAAGAGGGCATTGTTCCCGGCGGTGGCGTGGCCTTGCTACGTACCCTGACAGCCATCGAGAAAAACGCAAAGGGCGACAACGCCGACCAGGAAGCGGGCATCCGCATTCTGCGCCGCGCGGTCGAAGAGCCCCTGCGTCAAATCGTTTACAACTCCGGCGCCGAGCCGTCTGTGGTAGTTAACGAAGTGCTCTCGAAGAAAGGCAACTACGGCTACAACGCAGCCACCGGTGAATACGGCGACATGGTCGAAATGGGTATTCTCGACCCGACCAAGGTCTCCCGCACCGCACTGCAAAACGCAGCCTCCATTGCGTCCCTGATGTTGACCACGGAAGCCATCGTAGCCGATGCGCCCGAGGACGACGACAAGGGCGGTGCCGGAATGGGCGGCGGCGGCGACCCGATGGGCGGCATGGGTGGAATGGGCGGCATGATGTGACCTAGTCTGCCCTGACTGTTCACGCCCAGCGTGAAAGAGAAGGCCCCGCTTTGGCGGGGCCTTTTTTTTGATAATGGAATTCTGGTATCAGACGTAAATTACTACGTATAAAAGATAATAATGAGATGTTAAGGTTATATTCAGTACCCATATGCGATGGTGTAGGCTAATCAATGCAACTCAAAGCAGAGGCGAGTGCTTGGGCGATTAACATACATAGTGACCGGTTCCCGGGTTGTGATTCTGGCGAAGAACAGCCCAGTATGGGAACCGGTTTTCTATTTCTCTTCAAGACCTTGGCGTTAAGTAAGTGCCATTCGGGGAGAACCGTTCTCTTCTCAGACGTTAGTCACGCGGTATCATATGCGCGCCGTTTGAGGCTATACCGCGAACGCCCGTCACGGGCTTGGGCTCTTGGCTCGCACAGGGATATGCGACCTTAGAGAGAGCCGCCGCCGGGCGATCTAATGGTGTCTTCGGTATAATTGCCGACCAACGGGGCTATAGCTCAGCAGGATAGAGCAGCCGCCTCCTAAGCGGCAGGTCGCAGGTTCGACTCCTGCTAGCCCCACCAAAAACAATAACTTAAAAAATAAATATTTGGGGGTGTAATTAATTTTGTGTGTTGAGTCATGATAGACCTTGAAGGAGGTAGACATGGCGAAACGCAAAGAGGGCGCAATCAGCGCCGAGTTACTGGACCAATTATTAGAAGGCCGAGACGCAAGCACCGTGCTTGAATCCGGCGGCCTGATGGGCGATTTAAAGAAAGCCCTGGCCCCGAGCGCATGCTCAATGCCGAGATGGACGAGCATTTATCGGCTGATGAGCATGCCACCGGCACAACATGGCAGCACCTACTTCAACTTCATCGCTTCGCATGATGGCATCGGACTGCGTCCGGCCGAAGGCTTGCTGGATGACGATGAACTCAACGCGCTGATTACTACCATGCAGACGTTTGGGGGCGATATTTCCTGGCGTGCGCTCGACAACAACCAGGAAAAACCCTACGAAATAAATATCAGCCTGATTGATGCACTCAAGGGTACGCACCACGGCGCTGACGAATATCAACTCCAGCGTTTTCTGTGCGGCCACAGCATCATGCTGGCACTGGAAGGCATTCCGACAATTTACATACACAGCCTGCTCGCGACGGGCAATGATTATGATCTGGTTGCAAAGCGCAAGCGGGCGCGCAGCATCAACCGTCACCAGTGGAACGCCAGAACACTGGAGCGCAAACTGGATGATCGCGACAGCCTGCACGCAAAAGTGCTCACCGGCGTCACTGAACTGATCAAACTGCGCAAGGCACAACCCGCATTTCATCCCAACGCCATGCAGTTCACCATGCATCTTGGTGAGCAGGTGTTCGCCTTCTGGCGGCAGAGCATCGACCGACGGCAAAGCATTTTCTGTCTGAACAACATCAGCGACACGACGCAGACGATTCCGCTGCACGAGATCAATCTGGTTGCCACAGAAAACTGGCAGGATTTAATCAGCGGCCAGCCCCTGGGAGAGCTGGCCGGTGAATTGCGGCTGCAGCCCTACCAGTGCGTGTGGCTCACCAATCTGTAGGCGATCTCACTAGTGTTAACAGGCCCTAGACAAAACTCGTTGTAAGGCCTCATGCCTTACGCCAATCAGAGCCTTGCTCAAATGCATGCGCAATACGGTAAATTGTGGATTCGTCGTAGTGCTTGCCAATCAGCATCATGCCCACCGGCAGGCCCTCGCTCATTGCACAGGGCACGGACATGGCGGGATGGCCTGTGGCGTCGAACGGCGCGGTGTCCGCCACCATTTCAAACGCCCGCTGAATCTGAATTTCCAGCGGGTCGTCGGCCTCTGGAATGGGCGTAGCCTTCATTGGCATGGTGGGCATGATCAGCGCGTCGTATTCCTGCAACTGGGCATCATAGGCCGCACGCAACTGCCGGTTGAAATTTTGCGCCTTGGCGTAGTAATGACCGCGATAGTGCTTCTGAAAATACTTGCCCACGAACATGGAAATCTTGAGACTGTCGGAAAGCTCGTTGGCGCGCTCGCGCTAGGCGGCGTGCGCGTCCAGCAGGCTGGTGGTGTAAAGCCCTTTCCAGTTCGTGCCCATGCCATTGCCTTCCATCATCAGTGCGGTCAGGCCTTCCAGTGCAATCGGTGTCCAGATGGCCGGACCCAGCGCGTGCATGGGCAGTGAGATTTCCGTGACTTGTACGCCCAGGCCCCGCAGCCGTTCGGCAGCGATTAAGCAACATTCTTTCTGTAAATTCGCTATTCTGACGCAGGCGTTATTTACTCTCTTTAGTCGTCATCCTCCATCTGCAAGTACCGTTTCCCGGTTTGCCAATCCTGGGCGATTTCCATGGTTACGGCAGTGACC
>JBDNIO010000091.1:0-7284 GCA_041688215.1 Salinisphaeraceae bacterium
ACCAGAACTTATCCACAGCCTATACCCAGACCTGTGCACCCTTTGTGCACCGCTAAACACAACATATAGATGTATGAGGTCTAAAATTGGGGTATTGACCACAGCATATAGTGGAGTAGTCTTGGCATGTCGGCGCTACACGATGCTCGACCCGGGGATACAGATTCTTAGTGCGTGCCAGGTTCTGTAGTCGGCGTATGGCAGGCCAGACGCCGAGCCGGAAGATACAGGACCAGCCCAACGAGCCAAAACATCCGAGCCAAGAAATCCGAGCCAGAAAATCCAAGGAACACACGATGCAAACAACCAGTACAGGCGCCCCCCAGGCGCGGCCAGCCCACTCCAAGACCGAAGATGCCGGCCAGGCCACCGGCTCTGCAGACAGCAACGCCGCCATCGCAGCCACGGCGCCCGGCGGCCACAAGGTTATCCGCCGCAATGGCAAGGTCACGCCGTTTGACGCGTCCAAAATCGAACTCGCGCTGACCAAAGCCTTCCTGAATGTAGAGGGTAGCAGCGGCGCGGCGTCTTCACGCATCCGGGAAACGGTAAAAGCGCTCACCGAGCAGGTTGCACGTGGGGTAACCCGCAGCTTGCCCGGCGGTGGTGCCGTGCATATTGAAGACATTCAGGACTACGTGGAACTCGCGCTTATGCGCGCTGGCGAGCACAAGGTTGCGCGCTCTTATGTTCTGTATCGTGATGTCCGCACCCAGGAACGCGCCGCCGAAGCGGCCAAGACCGGCAAATCCAAAAAAGCCGGGACCGCGGCCACGCAAATCAACGTCGCTTTCAAGGATGACACCACCCGGGCGCTGGACGAAGCGCGGCTGCGCACCCTGGCTGGCGAGGCCTGCGAAGGCATTAGCGGCGTCACGCCTGATCAAGTCGTTACCGATACCTTAAAAAATGCCTACGACGGCATCAGCGAGGAAGAACTGGCCACCGCGCTGGTACTCTCCGCGCGCCAGCGTCTGGAAGCCGAGCCGAATTACGGCTTTGTGGCCGCGCGCTTGTTGCTCGACAAGTTACGCCACGAGGCGCTGACTTTTCTGGCCGACGGCCGCGTTGAATACGCCACGCATTCCGAGATGGCGGAACGTTACCCAGCCTATTTCGTGGATTACATCCATCGCGGCGCCGAGCATGAACTGATCGACCCGAAACTCAAGCAATTCGATCTGGAACGCCTGGGCGCCGCGCTGCTGCCCGAGCGCGACAACCAGTTTACCTACCTGGGTCTGCAAACTCTGTACGACCGTTATTTCATCCATTATGAGTCCACCCGCTTCGAGCTGCCGCAGGCGTTCTTTATGCGCGTGGCCATGGGCCTGGCGATGAATGAAATCGAGCGCGAAGACCGTGCCATCGAGTTCTATCAATTACTGTCCTCGTTCGACTTCATGTCCAGCACGCCCACCCTGTTCAACTCCGGCACGCTGCGCCCGCAGTTGTCGTCCTGCTATCTGACGTCTGTGGCCGACGACCTGCACGGCATTTACGGTGCGGTGCAGGACAACGCCATGCTCTCCAAATTCGCCGGCGGCCTGGGCAACGACTGGACCCCGGTGCGCGCCATGGGCGCCCACATCAAGGGTACGAATGGCAAGTCACAAGGCGTGGTGCCGTTCCTGAAAGTGGTCAACGACACCGCGGTGGCCGTAAACCAGGGCGGCAAGCGCAAGGGCGCGGTCTGCGCCTATCTGGAAACCTGGCACAAGGACATCGAGGAATTTCTGGACCTGCGCAAGAATACCGGCGACGACCGCCGCCGCTGCCACGACATGAACACTGCCAACTGGATTCCGGATCTGTTCGTCAAACGTGTTCTGAACGATGGCCAGTGGACGCTGTTCTCCCCCAATGACGTGCCCGACCTGCACGACCTGATGGGTAAGGCCTTTGAGGATGCCTACGTCGGTTACGAAGAAAAGGCCGCACGTGGCGAAATCAAGAACCACAAGACGCTGTCGGCCGTTCAGCTGTGGCGCAAGATGCTGTCGCTGTTATTCGAAACGGGCCACCCCTGGTTCACCTTCAAGGACCCTTGCAACCTGCGCTCGCCGCAGCAGCACGTGGGCGTAGTGCACAGCTCCAACCTGTGCACCGAGATCACCCTGAACACCAGTCCGGGCAAGGAAATCGCGGTCTGCAACCTAGGCTCGATCAACCTGCCGCAGCACATCGAAGACGGCAAACTGAACACCGAGAAACTGGAAAAAACCGTCAGCACCGCGCTGAGAATGTTGGATAACGTGATCGAGTACAACTACTACAGCGTCAAGACCGCGCGTGATTCCAACCTGCGCCACCGCCCGGTGGGCATGGGGCTGATGGGCTTTCAGGATGCGTTGTACAAATTAAAGCTCCCGTACGAATCGGACGCCGCCGTGGCCTTCGCTGATAACTCCATGGAGCAGATCAGTTACTTCGCTATCAAGGCCAGCACGGATCTGGCCGAAGAGCGCGGCGCTTATTCCAGCTACAAGGGCAGCCTGTGGGATCAAGGCATCCTGCCGATCGATTCCATCAAAATCCTGCGGGAAAACCGCGGCGAGCAATACCTGGATCAGGACGAGTCGCAAACGCTGGACTGGGAAGCCATGCGCGCCCGCGTCAAGCAAGTGGGCATGCGCAATTCCAACTGCATGGCCATCGCCCCGACGGCGACTATTGCCAACATCACCGGCGTGGCACAGTCGATCGAGCCGACTTATCAGAACCTGTACGTCAAATCCAACCTGTCCGGCGAGTTCACCGTCGCCAACCCCTATCTGGTCGACGATCTGAAGGCGCTGGACCTGTGGGACGAGGTCATGGCAAATGATCTCAAGTACTACGACGGCTCCGTGCAGGCCATCGACCGCGTGCCCAACGATCTGAAAGTGCTATACAAATGCGCGTTCGAGATCGACCCCAAATGGCTGATCGAGGCGGGTTCGCGTCGCCAGAAATGGATCGACCAGGCGCAGAGCCTGAACCTTTACATGGCCGAACCCTCGGGCCCGAAACTGGACGAGCTCTACAAGTTCGCCTGGAAAAAAGGCCTGAAGACCACCTACTACCTGCGCACCATGGGCGCGACTCACACCGAGAAATCCACCATTACGGATCACCGTTTGAATGCGGTGGCTCATGGAAATGGGGGCGGTGGACGCGGTAGCGGTGGTGCGCCTGCCGCCGGTGGCAATCACGGTCAGGCCGCCGCAGGAGGTGGCGAAATAAGCGCTGCGTCGAATGCTAATGGCCACGGACCCAGCAATCACTTGGGGGAAGCCCAGCCCACCGCACCCCGTGCCTGCTCCATTGCAGACCCAGACTGCGAAGCCTGTCAGTAACGGCCTTCGGCCGCAGGGCACAGATAACAGGTTACAGATTACAGGGAAGAGCAAAACGGCATGAAAACTATAGAGCAAAGCTCAGTCTTATCCCCTCTCCCCCGAGCATCGCGAGCCGAGCGCAGCGAGCTCGACGGGGAGAGGGTGAGGTACGAGGTGAGCGAAGCGAAGGTCAGGGGCGAGGTTATAACCAACCCATCAGAACCCGACACTACTATCCACCCCACCCCTGAAACCCTGCGCCATCGCCACCAGATCCAGGCCAGACAAACCCGCGCCCGGCGCGTAATCCACCACCGGCGCAGCAAATAGCCAGAATCGTATTCATCACCGAAACAGTTTTACGAGACAAGGGAAAACACAATGCTCGAATGGAACGACACCCAACCCAGCCAGAACCCGAAACCGCACAGCCGGGTTCATCCGCAACAGGACGCCGCCACGCCGGACCCCAACGCGGTGGCCGACGGCCAGTTACGCCAGCCGGAACCGTCCGGTCCCGACGCCCCGGTCACAGGTCTGGAACAAGTCGAACTCGGCGGCGGCCGCGTGCGCGTGGACGAAAAGCGCATCATCAACTGTCGCGCCGACGTCAACCAGCTGGTGCCCTTCAAGTACCAGTGGGCCTGGGATAAATACATCAACGCCTGCGCCAACCACTGGATGCCCAACGAAGTGAACATGTCCGCCGACATCGCCATGTGGAACGACCCGGACGCCCTCACCGAAGACGAGCGTCTGATTCTGAAAAGAGGCTTCGGCTTCTTTGCGTCCAGCGAATCCATCGTCGCCAACAACCTGGTGCTGGGTGTGTACAAACACCTAACCAACCCCGAATGCCGCCAGTACCTGCTGCGCCAGGCCTTCGAGGAAGCCGTCCACGGCCACACCTTCCAGTATATCGTCGAGTCCCTGAACCTGGACGAAGGCGAAATCTTCAACATGTACCGCGAGCTGCCCAGCGTGCACAACAAGGCCGCCTGGGCCCTGCGGTACACCCAATCCCTGAACGACCCGGACTTCCACACCGGCACCCCGGAAACCGACCGTATCTTCCTGCGCGACCTCATCGCCTTCTACGTCATTTTTGAGGGCATCTGGTTCTACGCCGGCTTCGTGCAGTATTTAAGTTTCGGCCGCCGCAATAAAATGACCGGCACCGCCGAGCAGATGCAATACATCATGCGCGACGAGTCCATGCACCTGAACTTCGGCATCGACGTGATCAACCAGATCAAAGTCGAGAACCCCGACCTGTGGACGCCGGAATTCCAGGAAGAAGCCCGGAGCATGATCGACGAAGCCATGCACCTGGAAATCGACTACGCGCGCGACACCATGCCCCGCGGCGTCCTCGGCCTGAACGCCGGCATGTTCGACGAATATATGAAATTCATCGCCAACCGGCGTTGTGCTCAGATTGGTCTAAAAGAGCTCTACCCCGGCGCCGAAAACCCATTCCCGTGGATGTCCGAAATGATGGACCTGAAGAAAGAGAAGAATTTCTTTGAAACGCGGGTAATTGAGTATCAGACGGGTGGGGCGTTGAGTTGGGATTGATGTTTCCATTCTAACTAGTGGGATTTGGCTGGATAGCGGGGACGTAATATGTGAGAAAGTAATATGGATAGAAATAAAATTGAGCAGGAAGTGCGAAATAATAAAGAATCCCGCGGCAAGCCACGGGGTATTTTATTACCTAGAAAACTTCTGGCGAAAGCAGTGCAAGAAAATTTTCAGTCATCTTTGCCGTTCAGGTTTGATGAAGCGGCAGCATTTCAGTTGGGGGGTCCGAACGGGAATGAGGCATTGCTTGCTGCTGACTGTGACTCTCTTGATAGGGAGTTATCCTTGGCATGCGCTAGTAAGTTTCAAAGCAGATACTTCGAACCACTGTATAAAGAGTTGGCTATGTCATCGAACTATATGGATCGTCATTCCCGCGAACGCGGGAATCCATATTCCGCGGCACTTTCACTGGATTCCCGCTTTCGCGGGAATGACGTTACAGATCAATAACTTATAGAAAATCACTATTCTTTGGTGACATAGCCAAAGAGTTTCGAGTGTCGGAGATCACTTATGGCTATCCAGCTAAAAGAGTTGGGTATGCTGTCGAGTTAAAGTCATATGGACTTAGGCCATAAGTTCCTTAGGGCGAAAAACATGCAAGGAGTAGTATAATGACGAAAAATAAAGAGATTACAGGCAAAAAGGCGGCGAAAAGTGCATCCAGTACTCTTCGCAGCAATTCGACTGGGTCGAAATCTAAGACAGCCGGGGCGAGTGCTCTCTCGCAGACTAAAGCGCCTAAGCGAGTGTCATCCGCAAAAGCGGCATCTGCGGCATCTAAAGTTTTAAGTGATGGTCGAACTAGTAAAGCATCTAAGTCAGCAGCGGCGAGTACGCTTACGCAGAGGCCAAATAAGAAGAAACGTTGAAAGACAAAGAAAGTAAAAGAGTAAAAGGGGTCAGCCCCCAATAAGTACTGATTCTTGAAACTGGAGAAAAAACTGAGCGTTTCTGAACAAATACTACAGCCAAACGAGGATGTCTTAGCGGACTATCTCCCAAATTCGTTACGGCTGACTGGTTTGGGTCAGAACGTTATTCCCCGCCTGGCTAAAGACAATAACGCGCTAGCTCAAATCGACGGAGCCGTGCGATCCATACCGACCGAGCATGCGGTTCATCAACAAGATGCCCGGGAACTTGAGTGGCTGCCTGATAATAGCGTCCATCTCGTGCTTACTTCTCCACCGTACTGGACACTAAAAGAATATCGAGAGGGCGAAGGCCAACTCGGTTTCATCGAAGACTATAACGCCTTCCTCGCAGAACTGGATAAGGTTTGGGAACATTGCCACCGCGTCCTGGTGCCTGGCGGACGGCTAGTAGTCGTAGTTGGGGACGTTTGTTTGTCCCGCCGCAAAAACAAGGGTGAGCACACGGTGGTGCCATTGCACGCTTCAATTCAGGTGCATTGTCGGAAAATAGGCTTTAGCAATCTGGCCCCGATCATCTGGTACAAAATCTCAAATGCTCAATACGAGGTAGGCGGGGGCGGCGGCTTTCTCGGTAAACCGTACGAGCCGAATTCGGTAATCAAGAACGACATTGAATTTATCCTGATGCAACGCAAGCCGGGAGGCTACCGTAAGCCGAGCCAGGCGGCGCGATTGCTAAGCGTGATTTCCAGCGAGAGTTACCAGGCCTGGTTCCAGCAGATTTGGACAGGCTTGACCGGCGCGTCTACGCGGCACCATCCCGCCCCTTATCCGGAAGAATTAGCCGCCCGGTTGATTCGCATGTTCAGTTTTGTGGGGGATACGGTGCTCGATCCGTTTATGGGTACCGGCACAACCAACTTGGCCGCTGCGAAATGGGGCCGCAACAGCATAGGTGTGGAGGTTGATCCGCATTACTTTGACCATGCGCGCAGCCGGCTGGAGCAGGAAACTTCGGGCTTGTTTGGCAAGGCAACACTGGCTGTTCATAGCCATAATCAAAAGTGAGTGAGGAACTCGACAAAAGGGTAGCCAAAGCAATTCGTCATTTTTGGCGCACTCGTACGAGACAGCATACGAGCCAGGGTAAAGTTAGTGGGCGACGAGATGCCGGAACACGCGGAGCGGTTACGGGTGGTGCTCAGCTGAACGGCTTTACCGAATTGGTTCGAGACTTGTTCCGAGAAAATGGAATCCCAAAACCTGATATTCATATCAAAAGTACAACCCTGCCTGGATATTTCCGGCCCACTAAGGAATGGGACTTGATTGTAGTAGCGGACGGTAAGTTGCTCGCGAGAGTCTGTAACGCTAACTGTGTAACTGCATTTACCTACTGATTGGCCAGTAGTCTATCGCCATGCTCGATATGGAATCGATTCATGGCCGCTTTCCAGTTTTTAATCGGCCGGTTCCAGCGCACGGAAGCGGCCTGAGTG
>JBDNIO010000092.1:0-4183 GCA_041688215.1 Salinisphaeraceae bacterium
CTTGCTGCAAGGTCGTTAAATGTTTGACGTTCATGATGAGTTTCATCCCACCATCTTGAACGGTTATGCTTAGCTCAGACTCATTTCATGTTGGAAACATGTGCCTGGCTTCAGACTCATTTCGTATTGGAAGAGGCTCAGCCTGATCGCTCCAAGGTACACTGAGTTACGCTTGCGCAACCGAAGACTGGGCCCAATGCCGGTGAAGAATGTTACCTGTCAGAACCACTATAGTACAGATGCAAATTAGGAAAACTCTTATAGCCTGCTGCCTGGCGGCATTTTTGTTTGCGCCAGGCGCAACCCTGGCCGAGCCGCTGGTTGAACCCGCCGCGGCTTCACCTGATCTGGTGGTTGTGCTTAAAGCCGACCGCGTGCTGTACCTGTACCGCGACGGCATTCCCATTCGCGAGTACCCGATCCAGGTAGGCAAGGTGCCGCAAGGGACCAAAATACGCGAAGGCGATCAACGCACGCCGGAGGGGTCTTATATTCTGGATTGGCGCAACCCGGAGAGCCAGTTCTACAAATCCATACATATCAGCTACCCCAACGCGCGCGACCTGCGACGCAGCGCACGTAAAAATGCGGACCCCGGAAGTCTGATCATGATTCATGGCCAGCCGTCCTACGATTTCAAAACCCGCTATGGCGACTGGACAGATGGGTGTATCGCGATTTCAAACCAGGCGATGGATGAGCTTTGGGAGCTGGTTCCGCAAGATACGCCGATCCATATTTATCCCTAATGCGGCGCGTTTTCCGGCTCGCGCAACCCCAGCAACAGACGCGTAACCGCAGCGACTGAATGGCCTTGCTCCAAGGCGCGGCTAACCTGACTTTCAAGCACAGCACGAGACTTTGTGGGGTGCGCCAGTATGAGTGGCACCTGGGTATCTTTTTTCGACGGACTGCCGTGCCAGGAATGGTAGAGCGAGGCGAAGTAATAGCGGCCTTCAACCTCTTTTTGGTCGCCGTTGTGCGCAATCAGAATCACATCGCCGGCGCGGTCCCCGTAGGGTCCGACCGTTAGATTTTGCAGCCTTCCGGGCATTTCCAGATAATCGGGATGCGGATGGGCGGCCAGGTAGGCTTCCAGCCCCCAGCCCCTGTGTACGGCCATCACCCAGATAAACTTCGAATAACTGATTTCCGGCCTGATCCGTCGCGCCCTTCGACGCCCCGGTGCGCACCAGGATCATGTCCAGCGCATCCTGCATTAACAGGATGCGGTCGCCGTCGCGATTATTCTGGAAAAATACCTGCGCTAATTGGTTGATATCTTCGCGGCGCGCCGGTTTGCGCCAGTCGCAGAGCATGCCTGCCACCGGGCAAGTACTTTGATTAGCAACGTAGAGAAACGCCAACGCGCCCTGGTAGGCGAATACGGTATCGAAGTAGATATCTTCCGCCACGTTCAGACTGAAAGGACGCAGGGTATAACCCGCTGATTCCAGCAGCGCTGGTGGCTCGTTCTCGCCTTCGGTGGCCAGGGAGTGCCTGTCTGCATACGGCACCTGCGTGTGGCCGTGATCGGACGAGACCAGCACATAGCGATTCTAGAATTCGCCATCCTCCTTCAATTCCTCTACCAGATCACGGATCAGCGGCTCTACCGCGTCTTTCAGATACAATCGTCGCGCTTCATCGGGGCCCAGATCCGAGATATGCGCGAAGTGGTCGATTCCTGGAATATAGATGGTCAATACTTCAGGGGTAGAGCCCATATCAATAGTTTCGGTCACGTTTTCGAACAATTCGGAATCAATTTCGCTGAATATACTCAGGGACTGCTCGTTGGTCAGCGCGCCCACGGTTTCGTCACTCACAAACGTGCTAAAGGCCTCCGCCAGCGCGCTGCGATCGGTAAGAATCAGCTCGTCCGCGCCCGCGTAGTAACTGGTGCAGCGCCACGGTAATGTGAATGCCGGGTTCGCGCTCGCGCATCTTTTCATACACGGTGGGTACCTTGAGCAGGCCGTTGGCGTAGCCCTCGGTATAAATACGCAGGATAGGGTCGACCTTGTTCACCGGAACAGGCGCGGCGAATTCGCCGGTGTCACGAATAAAATACTCGTTGCCGGTAACACCCCACCCCGGTCATCATCGTCGCCCAGGATACCCCGGTGGAGGACGGCAGGGTCGACTGCAATAAATCCTCGAAATAAGCGTGTTCGAAGTTATTACCGGCACCGCCCAGCAAGGCCGCAAGCTCGGGTAATTCACCCGCGCGCAGCATGTCGTAGAGCAGATCGCGGTCTACCCCGTCCATGGCCAGGAACAGAATATCCGGCACCCCCGTATTCACCGCCGCGTGCTCGGGCACCTCGATTTCTTCTATCGAGTCCCAGGCGACCAGCAGCTTCAAACCCTGCCAACTGGCGCAACCCGGCAACAGTGCCAACGCAAACAGGCTGCCAGCCAAAAACATTAATCGCAACATAAGCCTGCTCTCCCAATTTATGATTTCTGTTATGCAATCTGGCGCTATGTGCGGGTGCGGTCAAGCGGGCAGATATTCGCATCACGCCGCAAGCCGCTATCATATGCGCGTTGACTCACTTTTGTTGCTGCCCATGACCCTGCTGATGCCGCGCCCGTTTGCGACCAAACTCCTGTTCGAAGCGCTAAAAAGTCCGGATGAGGAAATCTGCGGCCTAGTGGGCGCAGACGACGATAGTGTGCTGCGGCTATACCCCATCAGCAATATCGCCGCCGATCCGCGGCGCCAATTCGAGATGGACCCGCAACAGCAAATCGCCAGCCTGCGGCGTATGCGCGAACACGGCGAGGATTTGCTGGCCATTTATCATTCGCATCCGGATACGCCGCCCGAGCCGTCCGCCCGCGACCTTGAGGCCCTGGGCTACCCGGATGCCATCTACCTGATCATCTCGCTGAACATCAAAGGCGTGCTCGAAATGCGCGGTTTCAAGCGTGTGGAAAACAACGTGCAGGAAGTATCGCTGAAGGTTATGGCGTAGCTTCAGGCCCTCTGGCCCCTCTGATCAGGCAGAAACTCAAGCACCGCGCTCAGCACTTCGTCAGGCGCCTCAATCTGCGGCCAGTGCCCACAATCCAGCGGCACCACATCGGGATTGGGTACCAGCTGTTTATAGCGCGCCACCATATGCGCACCGGATACCGGGTCGGCCATGCCGTCGATAACCCGTAGCGGCACCGGCGAGTTCTCCAGGGCACCCACCCAGCGCTCGCGGTGCGTGCGCCGGTCCTCCATGTAGCGAATCAGCTTGTGGTAGATACGCGTGCCCTTGTTGCGGCTGGCCAGCGCCCAGAATACTTTCAGTTCCGCGTCACTGGGTTGGGTGTTCGGGCCGAATACGCCACGAATATTCTGTCGAAAGCTCTTTTCCTTGAGCAGACGCACAATGATCCAGCCGAATGGGCCAAGTAGTAGTTTCTGGATGGCACGCGCGTGGTGGGTTTCCGGAAACAGACCGCCATTCAAAAAACATACGCTTTGAGTTCGACCGCTGTCACCCTGGTCACGCCGTTCAATATCGCGTGCCAGTAATTCCTGCGCCACCGTATCGCCGTAGTCGTGCGCCAGAATGTGATAGCGCTCAACCCCGAGTTTCTGCAACAACCCTTCGTGCAAATCCGCCTGGTCCATGATGCGATAGTCATGGAAACGCGGCTTGGAGGAAAAGCCGAAGCCGATCATGTCGGGCGCTATGCAGCGGTAACGTGCAGTAAGTTCAAGCCACTGTTTGTGCCAGTCCCAGGAGGCGGTTGGGAAGCCGTGGATTAGCACCAGGGCTTCACCCCCGCCGCGGTCGGCATAGAAAATATCGTGGCGGCCGTGTTTGTAGGTTTTGCCCAGGCCTTGCCAGGATTCCAGGTCGAATGCTTGCATTATTTAGTTCTCTGTTCTGGATGATTGCAGTTTAGCAGTTTGGTTTTTTGGTAGATTTTTATTTTGGCGTTTAATCATTCTTAGTTTTCGCCCTGATGGCGAAACCCAGAGTCAAAAAAATACTCAAGAATCAAAATTCACCACAAATCCCACAGCCCAACCGACGACCCCACCCCACCCCACAGGTTAGAATCGCCACAACCCATCCAACCCGAGCCCCAAGTGCGACTTTCGCGTTTCCCCTTATTCACCACCAAAGAAACCCCGGCCGACGCCGAAATCGTCAGCCATCAACTCATGCTGCGC
>JBDNIO010000093.1:0-5400 GCA_041688215.1 Salinisphaeraceae bacterium
GGGAGGCAAGCTATGGACTCAGAGCTACTTTGTAGAAACCATCGGCAATGCCAACGAAGATATCATTCGTCAATACGTACAGGATCAACTAAAGACAATGGAAAAAGGCGAGACAAACGGGCAACAGTTAGGGTTCTTCTGAAACTCGGTCGCTTGCGGCCGAGTTTTTTATCGCGTATTCGGCGCCGTTGGCTTTCGCTGTCTGCAAGGCATCGTCAAAGGCGCTTACCGCGATCACCCGCAGACCGAAACCCACCGCGTATTGCACCGTGTACTGGCCGACTGCGCCCAGGCCCCAAACCATGCACCATTGCCCCGGTTGCAGGCCCGCTTCCTTGAGCGCGCCCCAAGCTGTAACGCCGGTACAGGTCAAGTGAGCCGCTTCTTCAATTGCCAGTCCGGCGGGAATCTTGCCGACATAGTTGGCGTCCGCTTTCACGTATTCGGCATAGCAACCGTCGGCCTGATAACCGGTCAGCCGTACCTGTTTGCACAGCATGGGCCGGCCCTCCAGGCACCAGGAACAACTGCCGCAGGCGCTGTGGACCAGTGGGATACCAACGCGGTCGCCCACCCTCAGACGCCGGACATTTGCACCGACGATTTCGATTACACCCGCACCGCGATGGCCAGGAATCCGTGGCAAATCCGGCTTGGCCAATCCAGGGTAATTGCCGCATTGGGCGTCGATGTCGCCATTGCATATGCCACTGGCCTGGATGCGTACCAGGATTTCGCCTGGCCCAGGTTGCGGGGTCGGAACCTCTTTTATGACCAGAGGTTGAGCAAATTCCTCAATTACCGCGGCTTTCAATTTCAGGCCTTGCGCCAATCAGAATCTTGTTCTAAGGCATGCGCGAGACTGTAGATTGTAGATTCGTTGTAATGCGCGCCGATTAGCATCATCCCCACCGGCAGCCCCTCACTCATTGCACAGGGAACGGACATGGCGGGGTGACCCGTCGCGTCAAACGGTGCCGTGTTTGCCACCATCTCGAACGCACGCTGAATCTGAATTTCCAGCGGGGCGTCGGCGTCGGGAATGGGAGTGGCTTTTAACGGCAGGGTTGGCATGAGCAGCGCATCGAAATTCTGCAACTGTGCATCGTAGGCTGCGCACAACTGGCGACTCAAATTCTGCGCCTTGGCGTAGTAATGCCCGCGATAGTGCTTCTGGAAATACTTGCCTATGAACATGGAAATTTTGAGGCTGTCAGAAAGCTCGTTGGCACGCTCGCGCCAGGCGGCGTGCGCGTCCAGCAGGCTGGTTGTGTAAAGTCCTTTCCAGTTCGTGCCCATGCCATTGCCTTCCATCATCAGCGCGGTCAGGCCCTCCAGCGCGATTGGGGTCCAGATGGCTGGGCCCAGGGCATGCATGGGCAGGGAGATTTCCGTAACTTCCACACCCAGGCCTTGCAGGCGTTTGGCGGCCGCGCGTACAGCTTCGTCCACATCGGCTTCGGAATTTTCGTGGCCGAAGCCCTCAGCAACCAGTGCCACTTTCATGCCCGCCGGGTCCTTGCCCAGGGCTTGGGTATATTCGCTGGTTTGCACATCATATTGCCGCGGGTCCAGGCCATCGGCACCGGCCAAGGTCTCCAGAAACAGGGCATTGTCCGCCACATTCGCGGTAATAGGACCAAGATGATCTATCGTGATTTCGATGGGCATGGCCCCCGTGTACGGCACTAGGCCATGGGTGGGCTTCATGCCATAAATGCCGCAGAACGCCGAGGGCATACGGATAGACCCGCCCTGGTCGCCGCCGATGGCCATATCGACCTCGCCCGCTGCCACCAGCGCACCGCTGCCGGATGAAGACCCGCCGGAGGAACGCGTTGGATCATGCGGGTTACGCACCGGCCCGGTCGAGTTGGTATGGCTGCCCCCCGACAAACAGAAATGTTCGCAGTGGGATTTACCTAAAATAGTGCCGCCCGCGTCCAGAATGCGGGTAACTACCGTGGCGTCAATATCCGGCGTATACCCTTCCAGCGTAGACGAACCATTCATCATGGGCAGGCCGGCCACGCAGACGTTATCCTTGATTACGATGGTCTTGCCCTTGAGCGGACCCTCTGCAGAGCCCTCAATCCTGGACTTCACGTACCAGGCGTTCAGCGGGTTTTCCTCCGGCCCCGGACGATAACCCGGCGTGCGCGGGTATTTCACTTCGGGCAGGTAATCTGGCAAAGCCTGCAGGGCGTCATAAGCGGCGAGTGTGCCGTCCATCAAGCTCAGGAATTCGTTCAGTGTTGTATCTGACATTTGCATGCCGAAGTCTTCCACAATTTCCCGAAGTTGCGTTTGCGTAGGCCGTTTTACTGCCACCGATATCTCCTGCTTGAGTTATTCCTGGTTAGACGATGCCACGTTCACCACCGCGTTTATATAGCCAGGTGGTCGCCAGACCCAGCACCAGCCAAAACACCAGATTTGCACAGGCAGTAGCCCAGAAAAATTGCTGCGGTAATTGCGCGGGCAAATTACTGATGCCCGTCGGTGCCTCCGGCGCCCCCGACAGAAAAGGAATGAAGAGCATCGCAGCACCCAGAAAACGCACAAACCACCGCCGCTGCAGCGTTATCAGGGCCAAGGCTACGGCAGCACAGCTCACACTTAGCCGCCACCAGGCCTGACGTTCGGCCAGCGGCGCTGCTTGCATACCGGGCAATTCGGGCGGCATGCCAAGCGCCGGTGCGACAAAGAAAACCACAAAGCCGCCCAGCCCCCAGCACAAGCCCTGCAACATATTGCCCGGTGGGCGCAGTGTGTAGGCGGCGACCAACAGTAATGCGAAGGCGATACCAATCAATGTGTTGGCCAGCACGGTAAAACTGCTGCGAACCAGCGATGATTGCGTGTGCCCGTGGTAGGGCCCTTGACCGTGCGCCTGCGATTGCGCGGCCACAGCCTCGTAGGTTTCGGCCTCCAGCACCAGGGGAATTACCTGAAAACGTTGCACCAGCGATAGCGCCACACCCGCCAGCAAGCCCGCAATTAATGCGCTATAAACAATCCGGCGGAAATGATCCAAACCAGCCGATCAGTGACAGGGGAACGCGGCGCCGTGTCGACTGTCGTGGGCGGCGTTATGTACCGCATCCAGCGGTACAAAGCCCACTGTGTAGAGCATAACCAAACCAAATACGGCGCTGGCCAGGGCCGCAATAAGGCGGCCTGAAACAGCCCGTGGCGCCGCATGAACCCGGGTATCTGTAATCATTTAAAAAACCTCGTCGCGTTCGCCGTGCTGGTATTCATGCACGCGTTGTTCCAATTCGGAGGGCTCGATCAGCTGCTTTTCGATTAGCAGGCTTTCCAGCGCCGCCAGCCAGTAACCGTAATAATTTTTTGCGTCTGCGGCGTCGCCTTCGTCCGCGCCTATCTGGGTAATCAGTTGTTGCTGGAATTTCCGCCAGTCGTAACGTGCCTGCTCATGCAGGGAAACGGCCATGCCAAAGGCGCGGCCCTGCCAGGGTTCAGAAAACGTCAATTCGCCATTCTCGCGTGGCAGAGCTGCGCCGCCAGGCATATAGGCGATATCTTCAGCAATAGATTCAGACATGTTCAGTTGCCAGGCGCGGTCGCGTACGACACGCCGATCATGCTGTCGCGGGTAACCAGGGCGGCCAGTTCGTCTTCTGAATACCCATCCGTACCGGCAGGCTGCTGCGGCAACACCAGATAGCGTATTTCTGCGCTGGAATCCCACACACGGACTTCAACATCATCCGCCAACTCGGTGCCAAATTCCCTCAGCACGGCCCGTGGTTCCAATATGATACGCGAGCGGTAAGGCGCGGATTTGTACCAAACGGGTGGCAAGCCCAATACCGGCCACGGATAGCAGGAGCAGAGTGTACAAACCACCACGTTATGCAGCTTGTCTGTGTTTTCCTGCACCACCATATGTTCACCCTGCAGACCGCCGAAACCCAATTCCGCGATGGCGGTGCTGCCATCTTGCAGCAATCGCTGTTTGTAGGTGGGATCAACCCAGGCGCGGGCCACAACCCTGGCCCCGTTCATAGGCCCGATATCTTGGGCGTACGCCGACACCAGCGTGTCTATGGCTTCCGGTGTGAGCAACCCCTTGTCCAGCAGCAATGATTCCAGTGCCCGTGCGCGCGCTTCGGATTCGCTGATGGGGCCGGGATGATGATGTCCGTGTCCTGTGCCCATAATGGCCTCGCTTAGTTAATTTGTTCCAGGTAACTTTCCCAAACATCCAGGTACAAGGCGCCGCCCACCCGGTCTGTCTGCTCGCCCCAGATTTCAGCCGATTCGAAGCGCACGGAATACAAATGTTGCGGCGACTCACCCTGGCCGTGGGCATTGGTATCCGGCAATACATGCGCGCCATAATGGGCGCGAATGCTGCAGCGTTTGCCGCGCGCATAGGCGGGCAAACGGGTGTGGTGTTGCGGGTGCATATTGCGGGTGCGCGCGGTATCCCCGGGCTTGAAGCGCGGCGCGGTATCCGTTGGTCGTTCGCTGGATGCGCCGCTGCCTATGCCTTGCGCGAGCGCCGGCGCAAGTTGCTTATCGCCGATCGGCGGGTGCGGTTCGTAGGGCTTGTTTTCGGCTTTAATGTTCTTGTAAAGCTGGCCGATGTCCGTATCACTGAGCAGGCCTTTTTCGGTTAACAGGGTTTCCAGGCCAGCCAGCCAGTGCTCGTAGTAAGAGCCTTCCAGATAATGCGCGTTGCCCATGCGCTCTATCGCGTGGCGAAATTCGTCGATGGTAAAAAAACCCTGCGCCATACAGCCCATGACGGCGGCGAATACCGATCGCTCCCAGGTTTCATGAAATACCGGCTCGTCGGCCTGTACCAGCACCGGCCCGAAACCCTCTTTACCACCCAGATCGTGTATGCCGTTCATGCCGCCTCCTGTTGGGACAACTATACTAAATAAATCCGCACAGGTTTTAAATACGAAATTCGCCGATATTTCAGATTTTCAGTTCATTGTGGACGCCGGAGGGAACCGGGGCTCAGATTTAAGACCAGTCCCCAAGCCCCCAGTCCGAACAGGCTTGGGCTTTTTTGTGCCCGCCTGAGCCTGTCCTGTGTCCTGAGCGTTGCCTTGATTCCAGGCAAAGGCGTGAACAGATAAAAATGTACTCGCTCTCGCTGATTTAATCCTAAAAATTCCCCGTGGCTTGCCGCGGGGTCTGCGCGATGGGGTTTCCAAAGGGGAGAATCGTGATTCTCCCCTTTGGTCGCCCTGCGGGGTTTCATACCCCGTTGGGCGAAATTTAACCGCGCAGCGAAAATCTCGGGGGCTTGCCCCCGAGCTGGATAGCTTACAATGGCATTAGCCATTGTGGGGTATCCGACTTATGGACTTGCGTCGAAATACGCATCACGTATTCAGAATAATGTATCACTTTGTA
>JBDNIO010000094.1:0-20912 GCA_041688215.1 Salinisphaeraceae bacterium
CGTTGCCCGCAAGTGAAGAAACAGCTCTGGGGCGGTGAATTTTGGACGGATGGTTATTACGCCAGCACGGTTGGCAAGCACGGAGATGAAGCGATGATAGGAAAGTACGTCAAAGATCAAGGCAATGAGTATCAGAAGCTTCACTCAGACCATCAGCTCGGACTGTTCTAAAATACCCCGCGGCTTGCCGCGGGGTTCTTTATTACCCCGTTGGGCGAAATTTAAATTGATTTTGGTCTTAAGCGCGCATGCGCGCTTTTCAAGGCTGCGGCCTGCGTCGGGGCTTCTTCGGCGCCCATTCTAGCGCGCCGATACGCCAGGCGTAAACCAACGCGAGTGTGAGTATGCCGACAAAAATCATGGCTTCGGTATAGCCGAGCCAGCCGACTTCGCGTGCGGCAATGCCCCACGCGAAAATGTATACGACTTCCAGGTCGAAGATCACAAAGAAGATTGCAACCAGATAGAACTTGGCAGAAAAGCGCAGGCGGGCGCTGCCCACGGGCATAACGCCGGATTCATAAACCTGGCCCGTGCGCGGTTCGTTGTGGCGCTCGCCGAGTACGTAAGACAAACCCAGCATGGCGATAATCAGGCCGACCACCGAAGCCATATAGACCAGTAAGGGCCACAGGGCGTTGGACTGTTCGGCAATCGGACTCATGGGCTTACGGCTATCTCCCGAATAACGAAGGAATCGTTAAAGTTTCGTGCATGCCTTATTAATAGCACACCACGGCGCATTGTGCATAGTTGGTAATTACCCTGTTAAACCCGGTGTTACAAACGCACCGGCATAGAGCAGTAACACCATGAAACTCTCGAAACCGATATGGCCGATGCCACGAAGAGTAAAATAATCCAGATCGATGACAGATCACCTAAATTGAACATGCCTATTGTCAGTCTCGTAGTTCAGGCGCGAGCAAAGTGCGCCGCAGCGCAGGGTAGCGCAGGCTTAGCGTCAGCGCCCGCACCACAACATAGAAAATAAATGCCAGCCACAATCCGTGATTACCGGCCCATTGCGTTAACCACCACGCGGCGGCCAGGAAAACAATTACCGAGACGATAGATGTGTTGCGCATATCGCGCACTTGGCTGGTGCCGATGAAAATACCGTCGAGCTGGAACGCAGCGAAAGAGAGCAGCACATAAATCGCGGTGTACGGCAGGTAAATCGTAGTGACTTCGCGCAGCGCGGGGAGGCTTGTAAGCGCTGCGATGGCGTAGTCACCAAACATCGCGATGGCCAGGCACAAGCCAAACGCGGTCACCGCCGCCAAATGCGTGGAGCGGCGCACCGTAACGTCGAACAAGGCGAGATTACGCGCGCCTGCGGCACGCCCAACCAGTGGTTCGACGGCGTGCGCATAGCCGTCCAGAAAGAATGCAGAGAACGCGATTAGCTGCAGCAAAATGTGATTAGCGGCCAGAATCCGGTCGCCGAACTGCGCGCCCTGGTTAATGAACCAGGCGAACGCAAACAGCATGAACAGCGTGCGCAGCATGATGTCGGTGTTTGCGCCCAACGTGTCCAGAAATCCCTGGCGGCTGCGCAGCAGCGCCCAGGGCAGGAACGCGTCGTCATCCTTATACCGGGCGCGCAACAGACGATAAGCCAGCCACCCGCCGAACCCCAGCGCCGCCCACTCGGCAAGCGCGGTACCCAGGGCGATGCCGTTGGCGCCCCAGCCCAGTAGGCCGGCGAATGTAAGGTCCAGAATAATATTCAAACCGTTCAGGAAAACCTGCACGGCAAGAATGTAGCCGGTACGCCCCAGGCCTATGAACAGCCCCATCAGGGCAAAGCCGCCGAGCGCTGCGGGCGCGCCCCAGATGCGGATCAGGAAGTATTGGCGCGCGGTAGTTTCCACATCCTGACTGGCGCCGAGCAGTTGCAGGGCTGCCCAGATCGTGGGCCATTGCAACACCAGCAGGCCCAAGCCAATAGCGGTGGCGAGTAACAGCGCACGCCCGAGCGCGGCACGTACCTCCGCTTCGTTTTGTTGGCCATCGGCGCGCGCCACGAAGCCAGTGGTACCCATACGCAGAAAGCCAAACCCCCAGTAGGCAAAGCTGAAAATCAGTGCGCCCAGGGCAATTGCGCCCAGTTCCACCGCGCTGCCGGTATGGCCGATCACGGCCGTGTCCACCAACCCCAGCAACGGCACGCTGCAATTGGCCAGGATAATCGGCCAGGCCAGTTGAAAGATTTTGCGGTAACCCGGCAAGGGGCTGGTGGATGTCACGATGGTGCTCTGACTTTCAGAAGGTATGCCCACGGGGTTAGAGTGTAAGCATTGTTAATCCACAAAGGTTGCTGCCATGGCCCAGAACGTTGCGCAAAAGCTGATTGAATCGCATCTGGTGGAGGGCGAAATGACGCCCGGCACCGAGATTGGTTTGAAGATCGACCAGACGCTAACCCAGGACGCCACCGGCACCATGGTAATGCTGGAACTCGAAGCCATGAAGCTCGACCGGGTCAAGACGGAATTATCCGCCCAATACGTCGACCACAATCTGATTCAGGAAGACTATAAAAATCCCGACGATCATTTATTCCTGAAAAGCGCCTGCGAACGGTTCGGCCTGTGGTATTCGCGCCCCGGTAACGGTATTTCGCACGCGGTGCATATGCAGCGCTTCGGTAAACCGGGTAAGACACTTTTGGGTTCAGACAGCCATACGCCGGCCGCTGGTTCCATGGGCATGCTTGCCATCGGCGCCGGCGGTATTGACGTGGCCATGGCAATGGCGGGCGAGCCGTTTTTCACCAAGATGCCGGAAATCTGGGGCATCAAACTCACCGGCAAATTGCCTGCTTGGGTGTCGGCCAAGGACGTGATTCTGGAAATGCTGCGCCGGCATGGCGTGGACGGCGGCGTCGGGCGCATCATCGAATACCACGGACCGGGCCTGAAAAACCTGTCTGCGATGGATCGCCACGTTATCGCGAATATGGGCGCGGAACTGGGCGCCACGACGACTGTGTTTCCGGCCGATGCAACCATCAAGGAATTCATGCTCGGCGAAAAGCGCGGCAATGAATACGCCGAAGTGCTGGCGGACAAGGGCTGCAAATACGACGTGGAAGACGCGATTGATTTGTCCAAACTGGTGCCGCTGATTGCCAAGCCGACATCACCGGGCAATGTTGTGCCGGTATCCGAACTCGCCGGCGAGCCGATTTACCAGGCCTACATTGGCTCCTCCGCCAATCCCGGTTATCGCGATTTCGCCATGCCCGCGATGATGGTGAAAGACCAGATGGTGCATCCGGGTGTTTCTTTCGACATCAACCCGTCCTCGCGCTCGACCCTGCAAACGCTGATGCGGGACGGTTTAATCGGCCAGTTAATTGCTGCGGGTGCGCGCTTGCATCAGGCCGGCTGCAACGGCTGTATCGGCATGGGGCAGGCGCCGGCGTCGGGGCGCAATAGCTTGCGTACCACACCGCGCAATTTCGCCGGGCGTTCGGGCACCAAGGAAGACGCGGTGTTTTTGTGCTCGCCGGAAACCGCGACTGCCAGCGCGCTGGCCGGCGAGATTACCGATCCGCGCAAGATGAAAATGAAATATCCCAAGGTGCGCGATCCGGCCGACCCGGTCGTGAACAAGGATATGTTGCAGGCACCGCTGGAACCCAAAGCCGCTAAAAAAACCAAACTGGTGAAAGGCCCAAACATCGCCAGCCTGCCGGATTTCGATGGTTTGCCAGACAAGTTGAAAGTACCCGTTTTGCTTAAAGTCGGCGACGACATTTCTACTGACGCCATCATGCGCGCCGGTGCGGAAGTGTTGCCATTTCGCTCCAACATCCCCGAGATCAGCAAGTTCGTTTACGACGGCGTAGATGAAACCTATCCCAAGCGCGCGAAAGATACCGGCGACCACGCCATTGTCGGCGGCAAGAATTATGGCCAGGGTTCGTCGCGGGAACACGCTGCGATTGCACCGCGTTATCTGGGTTTGCGCGTCGTAATTGTCAAGGACTACGCGCGCATCCACTGGCAGAATCTGGTTAATTTCGGGGTGCTGCCGCTGACGTTTGCGAAAAAAGGCGACCTTAAAAAGCTCAAACAGGGCGATAAACTCAACTTCAAGGGCTTGCATGCGGCGCTACGTGCAGGCAAGCAGGTCGATGCCTCAATCAAGGGCGGCAAGACAATTACGCTTGAGCACGCCTTGTCGCCACGCCAGGCCGAAATGCTGATCGCCGGCGGCATCATCAACTGGAAACGCGAACGTCAATAATTTGCGCAGCGCACTGTGCCTGAACGCAGGTTTAATTAATCCAGTTGTGCCGGGCGCGGCAAGCGGGTAAAGTGCGCGCGGTTTTGGCGCCGCAGGCCTGCCTGGTGCAGCTCGCCGTCATATTTCTACCAACTACGAAGAGTCCCAGAGCGTGCTGGGTGTAGAAGATTTATGAGCGATTTGAGAATTTATCGGGATTTGTCCCGAAAGCCCCTGGTGCATGCCCAGAACGCGGCCGCCATTAACGAACATATGAACGAACTGGGCGCGGTCTTCGGCCAGTTTTCTGTGGCCAACGAGCCGCCCGATAGCGAAGCCGGCCAGGACGAAATAATCGAAGCCCATCGGGAATTGCTGAACGCCCTGATGCTGGAATATGCGTTTGCAAGCATTGATGTGCTTAACGTTACGCAGGACTACCCACACCTGGAAAAATTGCTCGCTCAGTTCCAGAGCGAACATCGTCACCCCGAAACCGAGGCGCGTCTGTTTATTGCAGGCGGGGGCTGCTTCTACTTGCGCGCGCGGGACAGGATTTATGCCGTGACCTGCCAGCCGGGCGACTTTATTAGCTTGCCCGCCAATCTGTACCACTGGTACGAAATGGATACGTCTGCGCCACTGTGTGTCGTGCGTCTGTATTCTTCGGCGCAGGGTTGCCAAACGATTCCCGTGGGGCGCAACAAGCAGCACACTACGCGGGTTAGCCGCTAGAATAAGTCAGCCGCGGGCCGCCTGTTTGGTCTTGCCGATAAAGCGGCACAAACGGCTGTGGCTCTGAAATAATTGGCCCCGGCCGCCGGGAGCGGTACTATATCCGCCGCAGCTAACAGTCCCAACTCAGGTTGGAGAACGGGAAACCATGGATAATCAATCGGTAACGACCGCTTACCGTCGTCTCGCCAAAAACTACGATCGCTTTTTTGGCGCGGTTTTCGAGCCAGGCCGCCAATTGGCCGTGGACAAGATGAACTGCCTGTCGGGCGACCGTGTGCTCGAAGTTGGCGTGGGTACGGGCTTGTCTCTGGGCCATTATCCCGAAGGCGTGCATGTATGCGGCATCGACGTCTCTACGCATATGCTGGATCGCGCCCGCGCGCGCCTTAATGGCCAGGCTGATCGCGTAACCCTGGAACTCATGGACGCCCAGGCGCTGACTTACGCAGACAACAGCTTCGACAAGGTCGTGGCCATGTACGTGGCTTCTGTGGTGCCGGATCCGCAAGCCATGGTGCGCGAGATGAAGCGAGTATGCCGCCCCGGCGGGGACATGTTCATCATCAATCACTTCAGCCGTGATAAGGGTGCCATGGCCGCGCTGGAACGCCTGGTCTCACCGGCCTCCAAGCTGGTGGGGTTCAGAACCTCTTTCCCGCTGCAGAATTTTCTGAATCTTTCCCAGTTCAATGTGGCCGAAATTGCACCAGTGAATCTGTTTGGCTACTGGAAACTGATCCACGCGGTAAATTAGTAAGTCTTGCCGGCAGCCGGAGTTTTCAAGCGGCGCACCGGCGCAAACTCACCCACAAACGAGATTTCCGGTTCCAGCCAATAGCCGGTTTCTTTTTCCACTGTTTTCTGAATATGCATAATCAGGCTGCACACGTCGGCGGCCGTGGCGCCGCCGGTATTGATGAGGATGTTGGCGTGGCGCGGTGATACCTGCGCGCCGCCGGCCTGCAAGCCTTTCAGGCCACATTCATCGATCAGGCGGCCCGCCCCGATGCCTTCTATTTTTCTGAAAATGGATCCGGCGGAAGGCTCGCTGGCAAGCGGCGGATGACGTTGCCCGCGCCATTCCAGATTGGCTTGCATGGTGTGTTCAATGCTCGTCTTTTCGGCCGGGGCAAGGGCAAACGTGGCTGACAACACCACATCCGCGCGGTCATGCAGCACGGAATAGTCATAGCCGAATTCGAAGTAATCGCAAGGCACGGTTTTGCGCACGCCCTCGGCGCTGAGTATGTCCGCATCCTGTACAACCGCGGCGATGAACATGGTGCGCAACCGGTCGGGCGGCGGCGACAGAAAATGCAGGTTCTGCCACAGCGCGCCGCCGATAGTGGACGGAATCCCCACATAATGTTCTAGCCCGGATAACCCCGCATCGGCTGCAAGGCCGATAATATCCGGATAAACCATGGCTCCGCTCTCGGCGATCAGCAGGTTATTTTCAACCCGTGCCGCGTTGGCCTGATTATGAATAACCAGGCCGGGATAGCCGCGATCGCCGATCAGGATGTTCGCGCCGGCACCGAGCAGAAAATAGTCCACAACGGCTGCGCGGGCTGTACTTACCGCCAGCGCCAGCTCATCCGCACTTTTTACGCTTATGAAAGCCTTCGCGTTGCCGCCAATCTGAAAAGTGGTTAAAGACGCCAGATTGACGTCCACGCGCAGAGCAGCGCCGAGGGCCTTGCGTAATAATTCAAATTGCTCGGGCTGAATGGATCGGGGTTTAGGCATTGCCTGAATAAATCATGGTTGCGGGCAGAAAAGGGGTGCATTATCCCATCCATACCTATTGGTGTGTAGCGGTATGCCGATACCCCGCGCCCCGCAGACACTTACGGAGATGTCAAAGTGACAGTTAACCCGGCAGATATTAAGTTACCAGGGGATTTCCGGGAAGTGTCCTCCAACGGAATGCAGGCGCTGCGGTATAATCCCGCCTTTGTTGCACTTCAAAGAGCCCTGTAGTTAATGCCAAACACAAGCTTTTCTCCCCCCAACCGTGTTCTGATGGGACCTGGCCCCTCGCAGGTGCACCCGCGCGTGCTGGAGGCCATGGCGCGCCCGACCATCGGCCATCTGGACCCTGAATTCATCCGCCTGATGGACGAAATCAAGTCCTTCCTGCAACAGCTTTATCAGACTCAAAACGAGCTGACCCTGCCGATCTCCGCACCGGGTTCCGCCGGCCAGGAGGCCTGTGTCGTGAACCTGCTGGAGCCGGGTGACAAATGCGTGGTCTGCATTAACGGCGTGTTTGGTGAGCGTATGACGATCATGGCTGAACGCGCCGGCGCAGAAGTTATCCCGGTGCGCCAGGAATGGGGCCGGGCGATTGATCCGGACGTACTCGCGCAAACCCTGGGGCAACATCCCGACACCAAAGTGGTCGCCTTCGTACATGCCGAAACCTCCACCGGCGTGCTCAGCGATGCCCAGGCCATAACCAGAATCGCAAAACAACATGACTGCCTGGTGATTGCCGACACCGTGACCTCGCTGGGCGGCGTGCCCGTTCTTATTGACGAATGGGGCATCGACGCCGCCTACAGCGGCACGCAGAAATGCCTGTCCTGCCCGCCAGGTTTGTCGCCGGTAACCGTCAGCACCAATGCCACCGCGGCCATGCAGGCGCGCAAAACCCCGCCACAAAGCTGGTTTCTGGATCTGGGCCTGCTTACTGGCTACTGGACCGGCGGCGCCCAGCGCGCCTACCACCACACCGCGCCCGTGAATGCCCTGTATGGCCTGCACGAGTCGCTTTTAATGCTGCTGGAGGAAGGCCTGGAGGCCACCTGGACCCGCCACCGGAAAAATCACGAGGCGCTGGTTGCCGGCATGGAAGCCATGGGCCTGGAAATGGCCGTGCCTGCCAGTGAACGCACGCCGCAACTCAACGCGGTTAGCATCCCGGAAGGGGTAGACGAGGGCGCTATTCGGAAACAGCTACTGCTGGAACACAACCTGGAAATCGGCGCCGGTTTGGGTCCATTGGCCGGCAAGATATGGCGCATCGGCCTGATGGGTCAGAGCAGCACTATTGAAAACGTAACCCTGTGCCTGCAAACCCTGGGCTCGGCCCTGCAGAAAGGCGGTGCCAGAGTGCACCTGGACGACTCGGTAGCTGCCGCCAAGGCGGTACTGGCCTAGCAAAAAAGCAGCCCGAGCTGCGATGTTCTGGGCAAGGGATAAGGCCTGAATGGCACTTACTTAAGAGTGATTCCATGTGTAGGGCAAGCGTGCCGCTTGCCAAGCAAGTTGCAGACTTGCCCTACAGCAATTGATTCTCTGATGATCGGTTGAACGCTGAATCGATTGCTTAACGCTAAAGTAAGTGCCATTCGGGTAAAGCCTTCGTCCCCAGACGCCGGACACCATCCTTGAAAAGGGGAAGCAACCCGAATGACGATGCATATCCTGGGCATCTCCGCCTATTACCACGATAGCGCGGCCGCTTTGCTGCGCGATGGTGAAATCCTGGCCGCGGCGCAGGAAGAGCGCTTCACACGCAAAAAGCACGATCCGAAATTTCCCGAACACGCTGTTCGCTACTGCCTGCACGAGGCGGGCATCGGGCTTACCGACGTAGATCAGGTCGTATTTTACGAAAAGCCGCTGATAAAGTTCGAGCGGCTGCTGGAAACCTATCTTGCTTACGCGCCCAGCGGCATACGTTCGTTTTTTCTGGCGATGCCGGTCTGGCTGAAGGAAAAGCTCTACATCAAGGCGACGATGAAAAAAGAGCTTGCCACTCTCGGCGGGTGCAAGACCCGCGATCTGCCGCCGCTATTATTTGCGGGGCATCACCAGTCCCATGCGGCGTCTGCGTTTTTCCCCAGCCCGTTTGAGCGCGCCGCCGTGCTTTGTCTGGACGGCGTCGGTGAATGGGCGACGACCACCGCCTGGTTGGGCGATGGTGCGAAACTGGAACCGCTGTGGGAAATCGATTTCCCGCATTCCCTTGGGCTGTTGTATTCCGCGTTCACCTATTACACCGGCTTCAAGGTTAATTCCGGCGAATATAAACTGATGGGCTTGGCGCCCTACGGCGAACCCAGATACGTTGACCTGATCAAAGACAATCTGCTGGACGTGAAAGAAGACGGCAGCTTCCGGCTGAATATGCGTTACTTCAATTACGCTGCCGGATTAACCATGACCAACAGCGCGTTCGACAAGCTTTTTGGCGGGCCACGGCGTGCGGCGGAAAGCGAACTTACTCAGCGCGAAATGGATATTGCCGCGTCCATTCAGATGGTTACGGAAGAAGTGGTTACCCGCCTGGCCAAATCCATCAAGCAGGATACCGGCGCCGATTACCTGTGTCTGGCCGGCGGGGTTGCCCTGAATTGTGTGGCCAACGGCAAATTGCTGCGCGCGGGCATATTCAAGGATATCTGGATACAGCCCGCGGCCGGTGATGCCGGCGGTGCACTCGGTGCAGTGTTGTCCGTGTGGCATGAGTATCATGGCAAGGCACGCAACGTGCGTCCCGGCGACAGCATGCGCGGCTCTTACCTTGGCCCTTCGTTTGCTGCGGTGGATATTCGCGCCGTACTTGATGCAAAAAATGCGGTTTATACCGAACTGGATGACGCTGCCCTGATGCCTTGCCTGGCGGAATTACTCGATAGTGAAAATATTGTTGGGTGGTTTAACGGGCGCATGGAGTTCGGGCCGCGCGCCCTTGGAGCGCGCTCGATCATCGGCGATCCGCGCAGCCCAAAAATGCAATCAGTGATGAATCTGAAGATCAAATACCGGGAATCCTTCCGGCCTTTCGCGCCGTCCATTTTGGCCGAATACCTGGGCGAATATTTTGATCTAGACCGGCCCAGCCCTTATATGCTGATCGTTTCAGACGTGGCAGAGCACCTGCGTTTGCCGATGGCCGACGCGCAAGAGCAGCTGTTTGGCATCGAAAAAATGAACGTGCCGCGCTCGAAAATCCCGGCGATCACGCACGTAGATTACTCGGCCCGAATTCAAACCGTGCACGTCGAAACCAACCCGCGTTTTCACGCCCTGCTAAGTGCTTTTCACCAGCGCAGCGGATGCCCGGTTCTGGTGAACACTTCGTTTAACGTGCGCGGCGAACCCATTGTGGCAACCCCGGAAGACGCCTACCGATGTTTCATGCGCACCGAAATGGACTATCTTGTAGTGGATAATTTTTTATTGGCAAAAGCTGATCAACCGCAACTTGAAGGCGACGAATCCTGGCGCGCAGAGTTTGCGCTCGATTAAGCGCCTCACCCCGACGAGAACAGACCGTGAATATTACAGCGCCCCTACCTGAGCCGGACAAGCAAGAGCTGCGCAAATTCGCGTTCATCATGGCGGGGATGATCAGCCTGTTTTTCGGTGTGCTGGTACCCTGGTTATGGAGTTTGGGGTTACTGGCCTGGCCATGGATCGTGGCCGCGGTGTTCACAGTTTGGGGGGCGGTCTGGCCCAGGGGACTGCGGCCGGTGCACTGGCTATGGATGCGCTTTGGGCTAGTCATTGGATGGGTGAACAGCCGGATTATTCTTGGCGCAGTGTTCTATTTGATGTTTACGCCCATTGGTCTGGCTATGCGATTATTCGGGCATGATCCGATGCGGCGCAAACTGGACGCCCAACAGCCAAGCTACCGGATAAACGCTGTATCAGCCCCGCCCGAGCATATGCAACGACCTTACTGAACCGTTTTTTTTCACTTTTATACACCGGCATAAAACAATGTTTGATTTGCTCAAAGACCTCTGGGGTTTCATGCGCGAGCGCAAAAAATTCTGGTTGGCACCCATTATTGGCGTATTACTCTTGCTCGGCCTGCTGCTGGTATTCGCACAGGGATCGGCGGTAGCACCCTTCATCTATACCCTGTTCTAGGCCAGCATGCGTTACCCGGTTTCAACGCATGCTATGTTCAAACAGGAATCTATTTTGATACAGGAAAAAAAGTGAACACTACCCGCCGGATTGCGGTGTTCGACCTCGACGTTACGCTAACCCGCTACGACACTTATTTACCCTTTCTTTTCGGCTACGTAAAGCGCAACCCGACGCGTGGCTGGCGCGTGGCGTTGTTGCCGTTACGGTTGCTGGCCTTGTGGAAACTGGGCCATCGGCGCTGGGTGAAAGAGTCATTTCTGAAGGCTTTTCTGGGCGGTGCATCAAAAGCGTCGCTGGAGGACTGGGCGCAGCATTTTGCTGATGAGATTATCGAAAAGGCCATGCGCAAGCCGGGCCTGCAACGCCTGCGCGCACATCAGGACGCGGGCGACCGTGTGGTCTTGGCTTCCGCCAGTTTTGATATTTATGTGGAAAAAATAGCCGAGCATCTGAACATAGAGGAAGTCATCGCCTCTAACTTGCGCTGGGACGATGCGCAACGGTTGGCGGGGATAGACGGCGAAAACTGCCGCCACGAGGAAAAGCTAAAGCGCGTAAAGGCACTGTTACAGCAGGACGATGGCCATCACGTCACCGCCTATTCCGATTCCCATGCCGACTTGCCCCTGCTGGCATGGGCGGAATCCGGGGTTGCCGTATGCCCGTCCAAACGCTTGACTCATCAAGTCGCTGGTTTGGGGCTGGAGGTCGAGGACTGGTAGTGGATAATACTTATCGTCTTGCGGCTCGCTTGGCCTAATTAAGTTTTGTATTTGCGCTTTAGCATCGAGGCATATAAATTCGTCAATACTCGATCAGCAAGCGCAATCAATACGCACAATGAGCATGCCTATTATCGCGGTTAGGGTGGTAGGGTGTGGCTATCAGGTTGGAGCGTACAGGCAGGTATCGGGCTTAGTACGGCTTATTTTTCCCAGATGCTAAGCTTGGAGATGACGATCATAGATTGGCGCCTGGCACGGCAGTACAGTTCACTCCGGTGCAAAACAACCTTGGCTGTTTTACTACTACGGCCTGTACGGAAACGTCCGCGGTGCCAACGTCGAGTCCCAAAAGGTCGAACACTGGGGTTAGGGCCGAGCCAAGCAAATCGAGTACCGGATCTAAAAGTGAAACAACCGTCGATGTGATTCCGCTAAGTAGAGCGCTGAGAATGCCAAGAGGATTCGCACCAAGAATCTGGAGCTCTACAGAGTTAGAAAGTTGGTCAGCGAGCTGGGCCAGTGCGTTGTCTAATGCATCTGCCACGTCGGTACCCTCCCGCTGGGTTTGAATTTCGGCATCGGCTTGTGGTGGAAATGGGCCATCAAAGATCATGGGATCTGGGTTGCTGCCACTGCCTACGGGCACTAAAATAGTGTTCGTTGTTCTGATGCGTGCAATGCCGAGTGCGTTGACTAGCGTTACACTGCTATTCTCAGGGTTGCCCTGAAAATTACCGATGCCAATATTGACCAAGCTGGTGCGGGGGCTCACCATGACGGTGTGTTCGAACTGCGGCGGTGTCGATTTCGAGGGGCCGGCACAGATGATGTCGTCCAGGGTCGTATTGGCGCTGGCCACCTCTACGAATAGCGGCAAGTTTATGAGCGCGCCGCCAAGACCGGAGAGGGCGCCAAGCACCTTTATATTCAGTTGAATTGCCACTTGCGCGGTACGTGCTACGGTGCGCGGCTGGCCGGCGGCATCCAGACCTGCACGGCCAAACGCTATTTGCAGCGGCTGTATTATATTGATGGTGCCTGAAACATTTGCGAGCCCCCCCAGGTCAATGCCAACTGGCAAGTTGACTGGGCTGCCGGTATTTGCAGCTTGGGCAACGCCGTTGAGAAAATCCGCTAGATTAATCGGAAGCGCGCTTGCGGCGCCTTCAATGCCGCTTTCGATATTCAGGATATCACCGAGCAAGACTTGACGGCCGGGGTCGGCAACGCCCGCCAGTGTGTTTAGCGCATCTACCGCGGCGCTATTGACACCGAAAGCACTGTTGTTTGCAGCATCCGCCAATAAACTCAAGGCGTCCGGTAAGGATAAGCTTGCACTAAGCAATTCTTCGGGTGTTGCTACACCGGCTTGTACGGCAATAAGATCGGCGATGGATACGCTGGCATCTGCCAAGCCTTCATAACCGACGATGCCCAAATCTACTGGGCCACCGAGCAGCGCCGAAAGCAACCCGTTCATGCCGTCCAGGCCACCAATATCGACTAATTTGCTACCCACTGATATTCCGGCTTGCGGTCGGCTAACCGCACCGGCGACCGAAACCATTTGGTTTGCCGGATTAAACAGTTTAAATAACAACGTAGGCGCCGGTCTGCGTAGCGTAACCACGGTTGAATCCGCGGCAAAGGCACCACTTGGCTGGAATATAGACAAGCCATTTTGCGCGCTCTGCATCCCTAGCTGCACGCTTTGTTCCGAAAGTGGGTTTATAGTGCCAAGGTTATTGGTCACCGCGTTATCAACAGCCTCTTGAGCAGCTTGCTGGGGGTTAGCTGGCTCACTCACAGCACAGGCACCAATGACCCTAGCGCTTTAAATTGCGGCCAACTGCGCCGCGCTATCCAACTCTGCCTGGGCGGCGTATAGCCGCCCAATTTCAATGGATAAGCCCAAGGCGGCTACCAGCCCGAGCAGGATAAAAGCGGTAAATATCAGCGCTACGCCGCGCTGTTTACCCGGCCCTGCGCGCCCTATACAGGAGGGCCCCCGAATACGGTGTTTGTGGTGGAACATATGAAGACTCCATTTTTGTAGAATCCGGGCTGTATCGGGCGGCGCGCGGTGTGCCCCAGGCCGGACTGTGCCGGTAGGGGTTCGCGCTGCTCGCCTGGTATCAAAAATCGGGTCGCACTATTGAGCCGAACGGGGTTCAGGATATCGCGTTTCATGGGCTGCCTGTTGTGCCTTTGGCCTGGAAGCACGCCTCGTGCAAGATAGTTCTATCACTAGTTATCGGAAGTTTTGCAGAGAACATGAGGCCCGGCAAGCGTGCCTGCGCTGCTTTTGGCTGTTTGCTGCAATGCGCAATCCGAAAGAGTAGAATCCACGCCCGTTTAGTTTGTAGCGCACCATGATTGGTGAATTTCTTGGTGAATTTCTTGGCGCATTCCTATGCACGCAACAGAATACAGTCTTGAGCCGTGGAAACCGGCTGCGCACCTCTACCGGGTAAGTTGCAGCGTGGCCCAGCCAAACCCTGGCGGGCAGCGCTTTACGCTGCCCGCGTGGATCCCCGGCAGTTACCTTATCCGCGACTTTGCCCACCAAATTGTGGCGATTACGGCGGAGTGCAACGCAGCGCCGGTGGCCGTCACGAAATGCGATAACCAGACGTGGGAATGCGCGCCGTGTGCGGGCAGATTAACTGTAACCTGTGAAATCTACGCGCGTGATGAGTCGGTACGTGCGGCCTATCTGGATACGCGCCGTGGCTTTTTTAACGGTACCTCGGTGTTTTTACGGCCCGATGGCTATGCGGATGCACCCTGCAACGTGCATATCGCGCCGCCACAAACACCGGTGGAAGGGCAATGGCAGATCGCCAGCACCTTACGTCCCGTTGCGGTGGACGCAGCGGGTTTCGGTGATTACCAGGCTGAAAACTATGCGCAACTTATCGACCATCCGGTCGCCATGGGCGAAGTCGATCTGGTGGAATTCAGCGCCGGCGGCAAGCCCCATGGCATCGCCTTACTGGGCCGGCACGACGCGGATCGCGAACGTCTGGCGCAGGATCTGGCTCGGGTATGCGATACCCAGGTGCGCCTGTTCGGTGAACTACCGGTGGAGGGTTATCTGTTTCTTGCGCAAGTAGTCGGCGAGGGCTACGGCGGCCTGGAGCACCGGGATTGCAGCATGTTGCAGGTGGCGCGCAACAGCCTGCCGGCGCCCGGCGCACAGACAGATGAGCTACCCGACGCCTACATGAACCTGCTGGGTTTGTGCAGTCACGAATATTTCCATTTATGGAACGTCAAGCGCATCCAGCCGCAAGCCGTGGCCGAGAGCGACCTGACCCGCGAAGCCTATTTCCGGGATCTCTGGGCTTATGAGGGCGTGACCTCCTATTACGATGACCTGGCCCTGGTGCGCGCACGACTTTTATCGCAGGAAGGCTATCTGAAGAAACTCGCAAGTGCCGCCACCCGCTTGCAGCAAACGCCGGGGCGCAGGCGGCAAACGCTGGCCGATTCCAGTTTCGATGCCTGGACCAAGTTCTATCGCCCCGACGAAAACACCCCCAACGCGGTGGTCAGCTACTACGGCAAGGGCGGCCTGCTGTGCCTGTGCCTGGACCTTGCACTGCGCTTGGCTAGCCAGGGTGATTTAAGCCTGGATGTGCTGATGCAAAAAGCCTGGGCCCAATATGGCCGGCCGGAAATACCGGTGCCCGATGGCGGCCTGGAACAGCTTTGTATCGAATTGGGTGGCGATGAGCTGGAAGATTTTTTCAGTCGCTATGTGCATGCCACCGATGAACTGCCCTTGGCAGAACTGCTGGCCGAGTTTGGCGTGGGCTGCGAACAGGTGCTGAGTGATGAAAAAGAGGGGGCTACGCCCTCGGCGATCACGGCGCAGGGCCTGCGCCTGGTCGCCAATGCCAGCGAGGTCCGCCTGCAATATGTGCTGGACAACAGCGCTGCGCAGGCAGCGGGTTTGAGTCCGGGGGATGTCCTGGTTGCGATTAATGGCCTGCGTATTACCAGCGCCAATCTGCCTGCAAGGCTAAAGCGTTTGGCCGGAACCGGTAAACAGGATCTGCAGTTCTTCCGCGGAGATGAGCTATTAAGCACGCACCTGGATATTGTCGAACCGCAGACCGACAGCTGGCGTTTCAGCCTTGACGAAACGGCTCCGCAACGCGCGATCCGGCGCCGCGAATCCTGGCTGTCGGGGGTGGTATGACGCTGCCTGAACACTGGGTCTCCGCAGACAGCGCGACCAGTCTGGCGAATATCTTTCAGCAGCGCGTGCGCCTTACCCCAGGCGCCGTGGCTTATCGCGACCGCGATCCCCGAACCGGCGAATGGCAGGACCAGACCTGGGCCGATATGCAAGCCAGGATAGCGCGCTGGCGTGCGGGGCTTGCCGCGCAAGACTTGGCGCCCGGCAGCCGCGTCGCGATTCTGTTGCCCAATTCATCCGAGTGGGTGGCTATCGACCAGGCGGCGCTCAGCCTGGAGCTGGTTGTGGTGGGCCTGTTCCCGGATGACACCGCGCCAACCAATGCAAGATTGCTGGAGAATTCCGGCGCCAGCGTGCTGATCGTCGAACAGCTCCAGGCTTGGCAATTGATTGAATCTGCGCTGAGCTTGCCGGCACTGGAATGTGTTCTCGTATGCGAGGCGCTGCGCAAGCCTGTTCCCACCCGCGTGCGCAGTGTGGCTGATTGGCTGCCGGATCAGGGACAGGTCACAACGCCCGAAATCGATGCGCAGGCCCTGGCCGCGCTGGTTTACACCTCCGGTACCAGTGGCCAGGCGCGCGGGGCGATGCTCACGCATGCCAACCTTTTGTGGAATGCCACAGCCTGTGCGCAGGCGGTGGTTGTATCGGCGCCTGAATCGCTGCTGTCGTTTTTGCCGTTGGCGCATGGTTTCGAGCGGGTGGTGGGCTATTACCGCAGCATAATCACCGGGGCAACCACCGCATTTTGCCGCCAGAAACGGCTATTGCACAAGGATTTGGCAGCAGTCCGGCCCACGGCGTTGCTCGGTGTGCCGGAAGTCTATGAACGCTATCACCGCGAGCTGCATAGGCAACTGGGCGAGCGGTCCGTGCTTGTACGCCGGTTGGTGCAGTTCACCATGAATTTGGGCTGGTCGGTCTTCCAGCGCGACCAGGGCCAGGACCGCCGCCACCTGCGGCATCTGCTCTGGCCGTTGCTGCGCGCGACCATAGCAGCCCGATGCCTACAGCCCCTGGGCGGGCGTCTGGACACTGCCGTTACCGGCGCAGCCGCGCTGTCGCCCCCGGTGGCGCGCACGATGATTGGCTTGGGCGTGCATCTGTTGCAGGGCTACGGTCTAACTGAGGCCGGCCCGGTAGTTAGCGTGAACCGGCGTGCGGATAACGATCCGCAGAGCGTAGGCTTATTGCTTGAGGGCGTGGAAACGCGCATCGGTGCTGGCAACGAACTGATGCTGCGCAGTCCCGGCGTAATGCAGGGCTATTGGCGTGACGAGGCCGCGACCGCCGAGGCTATCGACAATACCGGATGGCTGCGGACTGGAGATAAAATCAGCCGCCTGGAGCAGCAGCGGCTGTATCTGACCGGCCGGCTGAAGGAAGTCATCGTAATACCACCGGCGAAAAAACATCGCCTGAGCCGCTGGAGCAGTTGTTAAAGCTCGCCCCGCTGGTCGAACGCGCTGTCATTGTGGGTGAGGCGCGGCCTTACCTGGCGGTGATTATATGCTGTAGCGAAGCTGCGCTGGCGCCCGAGTGCCGTGCTCTGGGTTTGGCGCCCGAGCATACGCAGGAGCAGCACAGCTCGCGCCTGGAGCGTGCGTTGCTAAAGCGTTTTGCCGTATTGCTCAGGGCTTACCCCAAACATTCGCAGATACGTCGTGTGGCCATAACCACTACGCCATGGACCGTGGACAACAAACTGCTTACCGCCACTGGTAAAGCTCGTCGCCGCCAAGTGGCGAAACAGTATCACCACCGCATTGAGCGGCTTTTTGGGCGTGGCCCGGCGCCGGAGAAAACCGATTTCTCCTACAATGTGAATGTGGGTTAGGTTGGCTCACGCTCAGGTTGACTCGTCATTCCGGAAAATGCGAAGCCGAGCAACGCGAGCTGAGCGAAGCGAACGTCCGGAATCCATGTTTCATAAGGGCTCACTGGATTCCGGGTCTTCGCCCGGAATGACAGACAGGAGTTTATGGGACAGCAATGAACCACTTGGATTAAAATCTCTTGATCGCATTCATTAGTGTTTTAAGCGCCTATTTGCTGGGTTCTGTCTCCGGCGGGCTGGTGCTCGGCCGTCTGCTCGGCAAAGGCGATATCCGCAGCGTCGGCAGTGGCAACGCCGGCGCCACCAATGCCTTGCGTACCGGTGGGCGCGGTTTTGGTGTCGCCGTCTTGCTGTTTGATGTTAGCAAGGGCGTATTGGCGGTTTTGCTGTTGCCCTTGCTGGCGCCCGGCCTGGGCTGGTTGCCTTATGCCTGTGGCGCAGCGGCCGTGGTGGGCCACGTCTGGCCGATTTATTTCAGTTTCCGTGGTGGCAAAGGGGCGGCAACCCTAATCGGTGTGCTGCTGTGCCTGGTACCTGCCGCAATGCTGCCCGGGGTTGCGGTGTGGATTTTGACCCTGGTCCTTACAGGCTATGTTGGCTTGGCGACCATTCTGGGCATGACTGCGATCATGCTCTTTACTGGCATAACCCAGGCGCCGGTTGTCACAGCACCGCCGGTGATTTTTGTCGTCACCATGTGGCTGCTGGTAGTTTATACCCACCGCGAAAACATCAGCCGTTTGCGCGGTGGCAACGAAAACCGTTTCGAGCGCGCCATGCTGTTGCGGCGTAAACGCTGATGCAGGTGTTGGCACTGCTGGCTGACGGGCGCTGGCACACCGGTCCGCAATTGGCGCAAAACCTGGGCGTTAGCCGCGCCGCGATCAATAAACAGGTACACAAGGCCGTTGCATTGGGCCTGGACATACAATCCGTGCGCGGCCGAGGTTACCGGTTGACACAAGCCTATGAACCGTTGCGGGAAGCCGCGATTCGTGAGGCGCTTTCCAGTGCTGCAAGCCAAAGTCTGGCAGAGATAACGGTTCTGGGCTCGGTTGATTCCACCAATAATTATTTACTGCAGAATTCGCACGCCACTTCGGGCCAGGTCTGTTTTGCGGAACACCAGAGCGGCGGGCGCGGGCGGCGCGGCCGGCCATGGATATCTCCCTACGGCAGTAATCTGTATTTTTCCCTCGCATGGGGATTTGCGCAAACACCGCCCGGCCTCGGAGCCTTGAGTCTGGCCATCGGTATCGAATTGGCCACCATCCTGCGCACCCACGGGGTGGAGGTATGCCTGAAATGGCCCAATGATTTATATCTTGAGGGCCGTAAACTCGGCGGCATCCTGATTGAACATCGCGGCGAAGTCGCCGGTGGTTCCAGAATCATAGTAGGCGTCGGCTTGAATATCAGCATGGCGCCAGACCAGGCGGTAAGTATCGATCAACCCTGGACCGCACTGGCACAACACATGACGCTGCTGCCCTCGCGTAACCTGTTGGCTGCCCAGGCGCTGGACGCGGTGGTGCGCGCCCTGAACAACTTTCAGTCCCAGGGCTTTGCGGTCTATCGCAAACGCTGGCAGGCACTGGATATTGCCTATGAGCAGCGCGTGGAGGTCGACATGTGCAATGAAAGATTCACCGGCAAAGCCACCGGCGTAGCGACTGATGGGGCCTTGCTCGTGGATTGTGATGGCAGCCTGAAGCGCATCTACGCGGGTGAGCTGAGTTTGAGGCTTGCCTCGTGAAGCTCCTGCTGGATATCGGCAACAGCCGCGTCAAGTGGGCCTACGCGGACCAGGGCGAATTGCAGCATGCCGGTGCGGTTAATCATCACGAAAACAATTGGCAGGCGGCCTTGCCCCATATCAGGCCGGATGCCATCTGGGCAGCCTGTGTCGCTGGCGAGAACGTACTCGCGCAAATACAGGCCTGGGCGGGTAGACAGTGGCAACAGGAGCTCCATTTGCTGCATAGCGTTGCGCAAGCCTGCGATGTAAATAGCGCATATCCGCGCCCGGAACGCCTGGGCGTGGATCGCTGGATGGCCTGTATCGCGGGCTTTCACCATGGCCAGGGGTCGGTCCTGGTCGCCGATGCCGGCACCGCCATAACCCTGGACTTTGTAGACGCTCAAGGGCAGCACAAAGGTGGATTAATCAGCCCCGGCGTAGCCACCATGCGTCAGGCACTGCGCGGCGGAACACGTCTGCGCACCGAGCTGAAGGAGTACAAGTTAAGCTGGCTAGCCGACGACACCGACCCCGCCGTCGGTCTGGGCACCTTGCACACAGCACTGGCTTTGCTGGAAAATGCGCGTCGCGAACTCGCCCCCGGCCGATGCCTGCTTACAGGAGGCGAGTCCACGTTACTGGCGCCGCAGCTGTCTGACCACTGGCAGCTTGCGCCGAATCTGGTGCTCGACGGAATCAACCGTATTGCGCTAGCCAGTAACAGCCGTGAAGGAAATTGATAAAGCACCCTGTGTGGGAAGTAAGCAGCACTGACTAAACAACGCCGGCGTAGCTCAGTTGGTAGAGCAGCTGATTTGTAATCAGCAGGTCGCGGGTTCGACTCCTGTCGCCGGCTCCAATTTCTTAGTCAATTCCCAGCTTCTTCAAACGATAGCGTAGCGCGCGGAGGGTAATACCCAATTTTTCCGCGGCTCGGGTCTTGTTGTAGCGGGTGGCTTCCAGCGCCTGTATGATTTTCTGGCGTTCTATTGCTTCCAGGCCTTCGTCCAGGTCGCTGGCTTCCTGCACTGTTTCCTCGGTTGAGGGGGGCGGTGTCAGAGGCGATTCGAGGCGCAAATATTCGCTGGTGATTTGTGCCTGGTCGCACAGTGTGACGGCGCGCTCGAGAATGTTTTCCAGCTCGCGCACGTTGCCGGGAAAACTATGCGCTTGCAGGGTTTTTCGTGCGTCTTCTGACAGGCTGGGCTGTTGTTCCAGACCCATTTTCTCACCCAGCGTGGCGAGGATGCGTTCGGCCAGCAGGGGGATATCGTCAACCCGTTCACGCAAGGGCGGCACTTGCACTTCGATTACGTTAATCCGGTAGTAAAGATCTTCCCTGAACTGGCCGCTGGCGACTTGCTGAGACAGGTCTTTGTGGGTGGCGGAAATGATGCGCACGTCGACCGGTATTTCTGTTTCCGAACCCACGGGTCTGACTGCGCGCTCTTGTATGGCGCGCAGTAATTTCACTTGCATGTGCAGGGGCAGTTCGGCTATTTCGTCGAGAAATAAAGTTCCCCCGTCGGC
>JBDNIO010000095.1:0-2072 GCA_041688215.1 Salinisphaeraceae bacterium
AATAAAACTTGAAGTTACCCGGCCGAGGGTTGAATTCAGTAATGTGGAATTTGGCTATAGCGAAGCACGCAAAATCCTGCATAAGGTCAGTTTCAGCATACCTGCGGGTCAAAAGATTGCGGTTGTTGGTCCCAGCGGTGCGGGCAAATCCACCCTGGGGCGCCTGCTGTTTCGTTTTTATGACGTGGACAATGGCCACATCAGTATCGATGGCAAGGATATTCGCGAGCTAACCCAGCACAGCCTGCGCGCGGCCATCGGCGTGGTGCCGCAGGACACCGTGCTGTTCAACAATACGATTTTCTACAATATCGCCTACGGCAACCCGGATGCGGATCGCGCCGCGGTAGAGCGTGCCGCGCAGTTGGCGCATCTGGACGGCTTTATTGAACGCTTGCCCGACGGTTACGACACCATGGTGGGGGAGCGCGGATTAAAAGTTTCAGGCGGAGAAAAACAGCGAATCGCCATCGCGCGCACGATTCTTAAAAATCCTGCAATTCTGGTTTTTGACGAAGCCACATCCTCGCTGGATTCCCACGCCGAGCGCGCCATTCTGGGCGCCATGCGCGAAGTCGCGCAGGAACATACCACGCTGGTTATCGCGCATCGTTTATCCACCGTGGTGGATGCCGACCAGATACTGGTTATGGAGAATGGACATATCGCCGAGCAGGGCCGGCATGCACAGTTGCTGGCGGCGGATGGAATCTATAGAAAGATGTGGCAATTACAGCGCGAAGAAGAGCGCGAACAAGCCGGGTTTACGTAGTAATTAGCGCCAGCGTACGGTACATGAGTGATGCGCATTATTTGAACGGTCGGGCTGGCGATTATTGAGTAGCGCATGCCATCCGATGGAGTCTGTAACGCTAACTGTGTAACTGCATTTACCTACTGATTGGCCAGTAGTCTATCGCCATGCTCGATATGGAATCGATTCATGGCCGCTTTCCAGTTTTTAATCGGCCGGTTCCAGCGCACGGAAGCGGCCTGAGTTGCCAAGAATACCACCTTCATCGCCGAGGCATCGCTGGGAAAGATACGGCGGGTTTTAGTGGCTTTGCGGATCACGCTATTGAGTGATTCAATCGCATTGGTGGTGTAGGTCACGCGCCGGGTTCGGCACGAAAATTACTTATGGCGGTTATGGACGCTAACCACGTGCGGTAGCGAAACGTCTTTAATCGTCAGGCGCGTCGGCTACCTGAATAACGCCGTCCTGCACCCGAACGGGGTAGCAATCCACATCTTCATAGGCCGGCGCGGTCAGGGCTTCGCCGGTTCTTATACAGAACCGCGCGCCGTGGCGGGGGCAGATAACCTCGTCGCCCTCGATGGACCCGCTGGCGAGCTCGCCGCCATCGTGGGTGCAGGTATCCTCTATGGCGTAGTAGCTGCCGTTTATGTTGTAAACAGCCACCATTACGTCGTCTACATCCACCATCTTGCATTGGCCGGGTTTCAGGTTGTCTGCCCGGGTTACGTCAAGCCATTCACTCACAGGGCACTCACAGGGAAAACAGGCGGCGCAGGGAGGCAACTTTGGGCATAAACCCTTCGTCTCATCATCTCAGGTTCAGGCGGTTTCGTTTCGCTGGTTGCTTTAGCTGGGGTGGGCGACGTGGTTTCGGGCATTGCTGATACGGAACGCAACACACCATAACGGACCAGCAAGCTATAGGTCCAGAAGGAGCCGCCAATCCACAGGGGCACAGCCATGAGCAAAACCAGGGCAGCAGCTGGCTGATCATCTGGCCGCGTAGCGCGAGTACAAAAGCCAAAAAACAGGCACTTGATGAGCACTGCGAGGATCAGATTAAGTAAGTTGAGAACCTGAAATAACGCATAGCTGGCCGGCAACCGCCATTGCAGCGGGGTTATTTTTTTTGGCCACGCCTTGGGCTTGCTTGCCATCGTGTCTAGCTGAATAATTTATGCGCTTTGGTCAGGCCTTCAACCAGTGCGTCTATATCCTTGGCGCTGTTATAGCATGCAAAAGATGCACGTGCAGTCGCCGGCACACCAAAACGGTGCATCAGCGGCATGGCACAGTGGTGGCCGGTGCGGAT
>JBDNIO010000096.1:0-4345 GCA_041688215.1 Salinisphaeraceae bacterium
ATGCAATCAGTGATAATGAAGCCGCTAAACGTCTACAAAACGCCAGACACTCACTCTTTGAATCTATCTTCGAACGGATGAAAGCCAGCTGACTCTTTTCGCTAACCTTCAGACTCATTTTGGGATTGGAATATGCTGGCATGCTTGTTAATCATTGGTGACCTGGCCCCGTAATTGCGGCCAGGCCGCGCGTAAATATATGCCCATGGACCACAGGGTGAGTACCGATGCGACCCATAGCAGGGTTACGCCGAAGTTGTATAGCCAGCCGCCGGGCGGTAGCGCGTAGAGGATAATGAACATGGCCAGCATCTGAATTGTGGTCTTGTATTTGCCGGCCACACCTACCGCTACTGTGCCGCGCTGGCCGAGTTCAGCCATCCACTCACGCAGGGCGGATACGGTAATTTCGCGCCCGATTATTACGGTAGCGGGTAACGCCACCAGCAAACGGGGGTCGCTGTAGACGAGCACTACCAGAACCGTGCAAACCAGTAATTTATCCGCGACGGGGTCCAGAAATGCGCCAAAATCGGTGGTTTGATCCCAGCGCCGCGCCAACCAGCCGTCGAACCAGTCCGTGGCTACCGCCAGGCCGAAGCCAAAACTGGCGAGATAGTGGTTACCCGGAAACGGTACGAACAGCATGGCCAGCACAAACGGCACCATAAGAAGCCGCAAAAGCGTTAGCCAGGTTGGCAGATTCAAGCCCAAAATTTATTCCTGCCGGTGATTCTTACGTTATCGCGCATACTGTTGCTCTTTAGTAACCTATGGCTGCCGCGTCAGCGGCTCATTGTGCGCCTAAGCGCCCTCATGGAAATGGTCGTAAATTCGTTGCGCCAGATCCCCGCTAATACCCTCAATTCTGGTCAGATCGCGCACGCCGGCGCGGGCAATCTGCCGCACGCCGCCAAATGCCCGTAGCAGGTTCTTGCGGCGCACCGGCCCCAGGCCTTCGATCTGGTCCAATGCCGAGCCGCTGCGGGCCTTCTGGCGCCGGCCGCGATGCCCCGCAACCGCGAACCGGTGTGCTTCGTCGCGAATTTGCTGAATCAGGTGCAAGCCCGGCGACTCTGGCGGCAGTATAAGCGGGGTCTTGCGCCCCGGCAAAAATAGCTGTTCGCGTCCGGCTTTTCTCTCCGCGCCTTTGGCCACTCCGAGCAGGGTCTGATTTTCGATCCCTAACTTTTTCAGTGCAGCTTCCACTACCCCAAGCTGGCCCTTGCCGCCATCAATAAGCAGCAAGTCCGGCATGGATGAGGTAGATTCGCCTTTCAACAAGCGCTTGAAGTGCCGTGTTACGGCCTGCTCCAGCGCGGCATAGTCATCACCGGGTTCAATATTCTCGATATTAAAGCGGCGGTAGGCCGCTTTTTTCGCTTCGCCCGCCTCGAATACCACGCAGGATGCCACCGCGCGCTCCCCCGCAGTGTGGCTTATATCAAAACATTCCATGCGCATCGGGGGTGCATCCATTTGCAAATCCGTTTGCAGGGCAGTTAGACGCGCCTGTACCCCGGCGCGGGTCGCCACACGCGTGGCTAGCGCCTGTTTCAGCGTAGCCTTGGCGTTTTTCAACCAGTCGGCCCGGCGTCCGCGCACCTGGCTTTTAATGTGTACGCGCCGCTGCGCGCGGGTTGCCAGGCTTTCCTGTAGCCATTCGGCGTCTTCGGGGGGCGGATACACCAGCAATTCGACGGGCGCTTTGCGCTCCAGGTAGTACTGCCCGATAAACGCGCTGACAAGTTTTGCTTCATCCGCGCCTTTGGGCAGGCGCGGAAAAAAACTCACATGGCCAAGGTTGATGCCGCCACGGATTGAAACCAGCACAATCGCGGCCATACCAGCGCTGATGCCGCCGCATATGATGTCGAAATCACCGGATTTACCCAGCGTCTGGCTCTGTTCCTGCAGGCGGCGCACGGCGGATATTTTTTCCCGGATGCGTGCTGCGTATTCAAATTCCAGTTTGGCCGACGCTGCTTCCATTTCATTGGAAAGCCGGTTTACCAGTTTTTCGTTGCGGCCTTCGAGCATATCGATGCTGTCGGCCACATCACGGGCATATTCTTCTGCAGTGATGTACCCCACGCAGGGCGCGGTACAGCGCTTGAGCTGATATTGCAGACAGGGACGCGATCGGTTTTTAAAAAAACTGTCTTTACAGTTTCTTAAACGAAACAGCTTATGTAAAGTATTTTGCGTTTTCCGGACGGCACTGGCGTTTGGATAGGGGCCAAAGAAACGCCCCGGGCGCTTGCTCGCACCGCGATGATAAGCCACCCGCGGGAACTGCTGCTCGGTGCTCAAGTACAGATACGGGTAGCTTTTATCATCACGCAGCACGATGTTATAGCGCGGGCGGTGTTGCTTGATCAGCGTCGATTCCAGCAACAACGCCTCATCTTCGGTGTGCGTGACCGTGACTTCGATATTGGCCACCTGATCCAGCATACTTTCCGTTTTAGCATCCCCGCTGGCACGCAGGAAATAGCTGGATACGCGCTTTTTAAGGTTCTTGGCCTTGCCGATGTAAAGTATTTCGCCCTCGCCATCGAGCATGCGATAAACGCCCGGGCTCATGGTCAATTGCCGCAAGTAGTGTTTCGGGTCGAAAGCTGTCTCGCTCATAGGCGCGATAGTATTTCGCTGGCACGCGCAAAGATTTTTTCGAACATGGCTTGCGTCAGGCGTCGGGTCTGGGTGTTGTAGCGGCTGCAATGGTAACTGTCGAGCAGGAGTGAACCCTCCTCCAGCTCATGCTCGGCCGCATGGGCAAACTTATATCGTGTCTGCTTTAGCCCTTTCGCCTTGATAACAGCGCGGTGTGCGATGCCGCCGAGTGCGATGATCAGGCTGGCATGGCGCAGCTCGGCGGCGAGGAAGCCGTTGCACTGATTGACCTCCGCACCCACCGGCTTGTTTTGTGGCGGCAGGCATTTAACCGCGTTGGTTATACGGCAGTTAAACAGCTGCAAATTGTCATCAGCGCTTGCGGACTGTGGCTGGCTGGCGAAGCCCTGGCGATGCAGGGTCTCGTACAGCATGATTCCAGCGTGGTCCCCGGTAAACGGACGCCCGTGGCGTTGGCGCCGTGCATGCCGGGCGCCAGACCGACGATCAGCAAGTCGGCGTTAGCGTCACCAAAGGCCGGTACCGGCGCGGCATGATAATCCGGATAATCCCGCGCGACCTGTTCGCGTAGCGCCACCAGGCGCGAGCAGCGGGTACAGTTGCGATCAAAAACCTCGGTCGCCACTAGATGCTGGCGGCTTCGGATTTTTCCTCAAGCAGACCATAACGCATAGCCAGGCGTGTGAGTTCCACGTCGTTGCTGACATCAAGTTTTTCGAACACGCGATAGCGATAGGTGCTAACCGTTTTAGGCGACAGGCACAGGCTGTCTGAAATCGCCTTGGTGCTCTGCCCCTGCGTGACCATCAACACTACCTGTATTTCGCGCTGCGAGAGACTATCGAAAGGCGAGCCGCGGCTGCCTTTGATTAGCGAAACCGCCAGCCGGCTGGCGATACTCGGCGCTACGTAACTCTTGCCGGCAGCAACCTGGCGCACAGCAGTCACCACCTCTTCTGCCGCGCTGTCCTTGGACAGATACCCCGCCGTGCCCGCTTCTAAAAGACGACTCGGATAGGGCTCTTCTGCGTCCATGGAAACGGCGATAATCTTTAATCCCGGATGACTTGCCAGCAACCTGCGGGTGGCTTCCAGGCCTCCCATGCCGGGCATGTTGATATCCATCAGAACCACATCCGGGTTACTTTCGCGCGCCATTTTGAACGCTTCTTCACCAGTACCGCTTCACCGACAATGTGAAAATCCGGCTCCTCTTCCAGCAGGCGACGCAAACCGCTACGCACCAGGTCGTGATCGTCTACCAATAATAGTTGAATCATCAGGCCTTGCCTATAAAGCTAGTCAATACGTAGAGTTTAACGGAAAAGCCGAGCTGCTGGTATAGGTAGTAATAGGGAGTAGAATCATCAGTCATGAACAAAGTGCTTATATCAGCGGTTGTATATGCCTTGGCAAGCCTGGCACCGACCGGGGCACAAACACCGGCACCCGGCGCGGGCAATTACCGTGCGCAGGCAAACGTGCAGCTGAGGCTAATTTTCCAGGGCATCGCCGAGGGCGGTATCAGTCGCGGCCTGCGTTTTTTCAGTGGCACGGGTCGTTGCGAGGCCAGCATATTCCAATCCCAAAATGAGTCTGAAGGTTAGCGAAAAGAGTCAGCTGGCTTTCATCCGTTCGAAGATAGATTCAAAGAGTGAGTGTCTGGCGTTTTGTAGACGTTTAGCGGCTTCATTATCACTGATTGCAT
>JBDNIO010000097.1:0-12096 GCA_041688215.1 Salinisphaeraceae bacterium
AACGGCGTTTGATGGACCAATTGCTGGACACTATCGGCGAGGGCTGTCGGTCTATTCGGCCCGGCCGAAGCAAGCCTCGATGTGTTAAACAACGACCTAAACCGTTTCAACTTATGACCCAGCCTAGACCGCTCATGCGGGTGACCCCGCACCGGGGTAGAACTTGCTCTAAAGGGGCTTAAGTTAGCGCCATTCCCGTCAGACTCGGGTTTTCGAAACATGCCTTCTAATATAAGGAATCGCCCTGAACTCGAACTGAATTGGCCGTTCAGTATCGATTCAGCACCCCTGGTCTATTCTGTGTGCACAACCGCGAAGTGCGGGATGTTAAACCCGATATTTGAGGAGACAGATCATGCGTAAACTCATAGCAACAACGTTTTTAACGGCCCTGCTGGCAAGCCCCATGGCACTGGCTCAGGATCGCCAGCTTGATCCCATTTTTGAAGTTACGCAGGTAAGCGGTCAACCCGATGCAAGCTGTATCGAAAATACCCGCGATGACCGTAACATTTTCGTGCGTGCTGCCACCAGCACCGTCGGCCAGACCATTATAGGCGGCCTGCTGGGTGCCGCGCTCGGTAACCAGATCGGCGGCGGTAGCGGCAAGGATATCGCCACCGGTGTCGGCGCTGCAGTCGGTGCGTCCGCAGGTGCCTACAACGCCCAGCGTCAACGTGAAGCCCGCATTCGCGAGTGCCAGCAGTACCAGGGTTATGCCAATAATGGTAATAACTCTTATGGCCAAAACTCATATGGCAATGGTTATAGCAACTCGCCTACTTACCAGAGCGGATACGGCGACTACAACACCTCGGCGGCTGCCGGCTTCAGCCCGAGCCGCTAAGCCATGTACAGGCAAAAGCAATGCATAACGTTACAATAACGACTATGAGGGGTTTGTTTGCCAGCCTGTTTGTAGCCACGATGCTGACTTTCGCGAGCGCGGCGCAGTCTGCGCCGCGCCTCGCGGGTTTGCTCGACAAGCTGCCGCAGGTGTCCGGCCCGCAAAACGATTTAGCCCGTCCCAATAACCTGAGTCCGCCAAAGATAAGCCCGGCCGAAGCGGCGCAGCGGGCACGCCAGAAGCACGGTGGCAAGGTGTTGTCTGTGTATCTGGAACGCAACGGGGCGCGGCCACAATATCGCGTCAAAATAATCGACAACGGTAACGTGCGCGTAGTACGCGTGCCTGCCAATTAAACGCAAGGGGCAAGGCCTGTGCGCGCACTGATTATTGAAGACGATGTTGACCTGCGTGAGCAGATCGCCGCGCAATTACGCCGCGAGGGTTTTGCCGTAGACGCCACCGGCGACGGTGAAGAGGGCTTGTTCTTCGCCGAGGAATATCCAATCGACGTGGCGATTATTGATCTCGGTCTGCCCGGTATTACCGGCATGGAAATTATCCGTGAAGCGCGCAACAAGGGCCGCAGTTTCCCCATTCTTATACTTACAGCGCGCACCCGCTGGCAGGACAAGGTGGAAGGGTTGGAAGCCGGCGCTGACGATTATGTGGTCAAGCCCTTTCAGCCCGAGGAACTGATGGCTCGGGTTCAGGCACTGGTGCGGCGTTCACGCGGCTGGGCGCGGCCGTTGCTGGAGTGCGGCAACATTAGCCTGGATACGGCGCGCCAGCATGTCTCGGTGGACGAGCGGCCGATTGAACTCACGGCCTACGAGTATCGCGTGCTCGAACACCTCATGCTGCACGCTGGCGAAGTCGTTTCGAAAACCGAGCTTACCAACCACATTTATGAAGAAGACGCCGAGCGCGACAGCAACGTGATCGAAGTATTCATCCGGCGCCTGCGCAAAAAACTCGACCCCGACGGCAGCGAACAACCGATTGAAACCTTGCGTGGGCGCGGCTACCGGCTGAATTACCTGCGCAAGGACGCCGCCGACGGCCAGTCTGCCGAATGAATTCACTGCGGGCACGACTGCTCGCCGCAACCGGCATCGTTTTACTCGCCTTCGTCGCCTTCACCGGCTTTGCGTTGGAGCGCGCCGTGCGTGAACGTGCCGAGCTGGCCGTGCGCGACAAACTCCAGGGGCTGTCCTACGCGCTGCTCGGCAGCGCGGAAATTTCCGATCAGGGTGAATTTCGCTTATCCGCCGGCAGTCTGCCGGATGGCGCGCTGGGCCGCCCGGGTTCCGGCCTGTATGCGATGGTTATTAATGAAGAAAACGAAATTCTCTGGCGTTCCCCTTCGCTGGTTGACCGCATCCCGGTCAACCAGGTTCCCGCGGTAGGCGAAACTCGCTTCGCCAACGTCATGACCTCGGACGAGGTTGAGTGGCAAACCCTGGCGTTCGGTATTCGCTGGGTAGTGGACTCCGGCGAGAGCTTTCGCTATACCCTGGTGGTGGCCGAGGATTCGCGCCCCTTTTATAACCAGCTCGAACGTTTTCGCAGTGTCCTGTGGGCCTGGCTTACCCTGGCCGCGGTGATTTTGCTGGTGCTGCAACTTCTCATTCTGCAATGGGGTTTGTCGCCGCTGCGCCGTGTTACGCGCGCTCTGGTTGAAATTGAAAGTGGCGAAAAACCCAGAATCGAGGGTGATTATCCAGCTGAAATCTGGCCCCTGGTTTTCAACCTGAATGCCATGCTGGCCAGCGAACGCCAGCGTTTGAAGCGGTATCGCAACGCGCTGGGGGATTTGGCGCATAGCCTGAAAACGCCGATCGCGGTGCTGCGTGGCCTGGTCGAAAACGACAAACTGCCCGCCGAACACAGCCGCCAGTTACGTGATCAGGTCGGACGTGTGAATGAAATTGTCGACTATCAATTGCAGCGCGCGGCCGCTGCCGGCAAACGCACCCTGGCGCCGCCGGTGGCGCTGCGTCCAATTGTAGAAAAAATCGTCATGGCACTCGGCAAGGTCTATTACGATGCCAATATTGCTTTCAAGTTATCCATTCCGCCGAACCTGAAACTGGGGGTAGACGATGGCGATCTGACCGAAATCATGGGCAATCTGCTGGATAACGCCGCCAAATACGGCAACGGTGAAGTGGCCGTATCCGCACGCAAGCGCCGCGGCGAAACCGAGATCAACATCGACGACAACGGCCCCGGGTTTCCGGAGAAAGATCGCGTCGAATTACTGCAGCGTGGCGTGCGTGCCGATACCCGGCGCGAGGGTCAGGGTATCGGCCTGGCGGTAACTGGCGAGATCGTGCAAGCCTATGATGGCCGCATCAAGCTGGCGACCAGTCCACAAAACGGCGGACGGATTCAGCTACACTTCCCACTCGTCTAAAACCCACATCTTTGCGAACACTGGACCCGGCTTAAATGCGAACCGAACCCCAAGCGCCCGAAAGCATAGACGCGGACACCTACTACGCGGTTGTAGGCCCGGCGTTGCAGGCGGCCGCCAAGATTGCCGCCGAGCGCGGCGACCTGACCCTGGCCGCAGACATGCCGGCCATGCTGGCGTTAATCGAAATGGTCAATCAACTCTCCGCGCAATACCACGAACAGGCAGTCGAATACGAGGACGCCGAGGACTGGCTGCACAGCGCCCCGGCTGCCGCCTGCGTGATGGTGATGCAGGAAGCCAAATTCGAACAGGCAGCCATTGGCCAGTGCCTGGCGGCGCTGGAAGCGGCTTACGCACAGTTGGCACAGCACCAGGTGACCGCCCCGGCGGTGGAATTGATTCTGCGCGGCGGCCTGCAATTGCAGGCGGGGGAACGCAAGCTCGCCGCCTTCACCCTGAAACAGGCCACCCGCCGTGTGGTGAGTGAAATTGAAATCTGGCGCGAAAGTACACATTAGATAGAGATTTGATCATGCGAAAGCTAATCCGCACCCTGGTACTTCTGCCGCTGGTTCTCCTGCTCGCAGGTTGTGTGGTCGTGCTGGGTTCGCCCTTCAGTTTTTTCGACCGCGACCCCGGACTGCAGGAAACCACCCTGCAAGGCGAAGGCGACGCCAAGGTGCTGGTGGTGGACATTTCCGGATTCATCAGCGACCAGCCGAGCCAGCAGGCTTTTGGCCTGGTGGAGAAGCAGAGCATGCTGGCCCGCGTCAAGGCCGAGTTGGAAAAGGCGGAAAAAGACGAGGCCATCAAGGCGCTGGTATTACGTATTAACAGCCCCGGCGGCGGCGTAACCGCCAGCGACGAAATTTACCATCTGATCAAAACCTTCAGCGAAAAATCAAAGCTGCCGGTGGTGGCCTCTCTGGGCAGCCTGGCGGCCTCGGGCGGTTATTACATTGCCTGCAGCGCGGACGAAATTCTGGCACATCCAACTACGGTTACCGGCTCAATCGGTGTGATTCTGGTCGGCGTGAATATTTCCGGACTAATGGACAAAATCGGTGTCGAAGACCAGACTTTTACCTCTGGCAGGCATAAAGACATTTTATCGCCGCTGCGTGGCGCCACTCTCGAAGAGCGCGAGATTGTCTCCGGCGTGCTCGACAGTCTGTTTCAGCGTTTCGTGCGCGTGGTCAAGGAAAATCGCCCCAATCTGGCGGCAGACCAGCTTGCTGAAATCATAGACGGCCGGATTTTCGCCGCCGACCAGGCAAAGAAAGCCGGCCTGATTGACGGCATCGGCCGCATTGATGATGCCATCGCCGCCGCCCAAAAACGCGCCGGGTTGGACGAGGCGCGGGTGGTTATTTATCACCGTAGTGGTCAGAACAAGGAAACCATTTATTCTCGCCTGGCCGCGGCCAGTCCTGCCGCCCCGGTGCTACCGTTTGTAGCGGCGCTGCAATCGGCCACCTCGCCGCAGTTGCTTTACCTCTGGCGCCCAGGGTTGCAATAAGCCCGCAACAACTCTCGGAACGTCGTCCGGGTACCGCTTGTCCACAACAGTGTGCGAATACCTGTAACACAGTCTTGTTAGCCTGTTTTGTACCCGCTGGCACAACACTTGCCTGAATAGAATGGCAACAAGGCCCAGGTTGGATTCAAAACTCACACGGATAAACGGCGAAACCATGGTCACAACAACGCAAAGACTTAGCGCGGAGATGCAAAGCGCGGTAGAACAGGCGGAGGACGCGGCGCAGAGCCTGTTAGGTGCAAATATTGTATTAGGTGCAACCCCGAGAGATTTTCTGGATTCGCTGCGACGATTCGCGCAGGTACTGGCCGTTAACCCGAGAATTGTCGCCAAAAAGCAACTACAGCTTTCGGGCGAGTTGGTACGCATCATGCTCGGAAAATCCCATATTGATCCGCCGCCCAAGGACCTGCGTTTCAAACACCCGATCTGGCAAAACAGCCCTTACTACCGGCGAGTAATGCAGTCTTATCTGGTATGGCGCAAGTCGATGTTCGATATTCTCGCCTCGGCCAAGGCGGATGAGCGCGACAAGGAACGCGCCAGATTTATTCTGATGTAAATTACCGCAGCGGCGGCGCCCACCAATAATCCGTTGGGTAATCCCGGGTTTGTCGACAACCTGATGAAAACCCGCGGCAAATCCGTCCTCAAAGGCGCGCAAAATTTCTGGCAAGACATGCGCCATAACCACGGCATGCCGCGCCAGGTCGACAAGGACGCCTTCAGCGTTGGTAAAGACCTGGCGGCTTCCCCCGGTGCGGTCGCATTTCGCAACGAGGTTTGCGAAATCCTCCAGTATCAGCCGGCCACCAAAAAGGTGTATCCGAAACCCGTTTTAATGGTACCGCCGCAGATCAACAAGTATTACATCGTCGATCTGGCGCCGGATAAAAGCTATGTGAAATACGCCATCGAAAAAGGCCTGCAGGTGTTCGTAATCAGTTGGCGCAACCCCACAGCCGAGCACCGCGACTGGAATCTGGATACTTACGTAAACACCGTAATCGAAGCTATCGACGCCGTGCGCGACATCAGCGGCCAGGAGTCGATTAACCTCCTGGGCGCCTGTGCCGGCGGCATTACCAGCATCGCTACCCTGGCCTACATGCAAACCCAGGGCACCCAGAGTAAGGTGGACAAACTCTCCCTGCTGGTAACCCTGGTCGACGTGAGCCAGCCCACCCTGATCGGCCTGTTCGCCTCCGAACCGGCCATGCGTGCCGCGCGTCGCCACGTGCAACGCCAGGGGTTTATCGATGGTGCGGAAATGGGCCGTATGTTCGCCTGGGTGCGTCCGGCTGATCTGGTATGGCTGTTCTTCGCCAATAACTACATCATGGGTAATAGCCCGCCGGCGTTTGATTTCCTGTATTGGAACAACGACTCCACCCGCCTGCCCGCAGGTTTCCACGGCGACTGCATCGACCTGTTTGAGAGCAACCCGCTGGTCACCGGCGAGGGCCTTGAGGTCAATGGTGAAAAAGTCGATTCCAAGTCCGTAAACCGCGACGCGTTCATAGTTTCCGGCATCAAAGACCACATCGTGCCCTGGCGTTCATCCTATGCCGCAACCCAAATCCTGAGTGGCAAAAAACGTTTCGTGCTCGGTACCTCCGGCCACATTCAGGCGGTGGTCACCCCCCCGGGCAAGAAAAACGCCAGCTACTACGTGAATGAAGATTATGCCGCCGATCCGGACGAATGGCTGCATAACGCCGGCCTGCGCCAGGGTACGTGGTGGGACGAATGGTTCGACTGGATTACCAATAATCAGGAGCAAACCGAAACCGCACCCAGGAAGCTCGGCAACGCTGCCTATCCGGCAGGCGATCTGGCGCCGGGGCGGTATGTATTTGGTTAGGCGCCAGCAAGGCTGTGCCACCGCATTATATTGATCGTCATTCCCGCGAAGGCGGGAATCCACGTTCCGCGGCACTTCCACTAAGAATCAATCGTTTCTGAGCCCTGGATTACGTTATTCGACCAGATCATCAACCGTTACGCCAAGCGCCTCTGCAATCTTTTTGTAAGCGCGCACTGATCCGCCTTTGCCAGACTCAATCTTGCTGATGTACGGGCTGCTAAGCCCAGTCTTTTGCGCCATCTGCGCCAGAGTTAGGCCACGGAACGTACGAAATACCCGAGCCGGGTTTTCGCCATCAATCAGACGCTCGGCAACTGCGTCGGGGAAACTTGGTTTGCTAATAGCAGCATCAAAGGCCTGCAAGTCCGCCAGGTCATCAAAGCTGGATTGCAGCGTCTCATATTCGTCAATCGTCAAAATGACATGAGTAGGGGTGCCGTTGTACTCAATTATTTGTGGTTTACTCATTTGTATATCTCGCCTCTTGGCCCGATGCGCAGCACACGCAGGACTACGCCATCAGCTGTGAATATAACCCGCCAATCACCAACCCGAAGCCGGTATCCCTCGCGGCCCTGTAATTTTTTAATCACGTTGGACAAAGAATTCGGGTTTTCTAGGTATTGGTGGAGTTTGGAACGCGAGGAAAATAGCGAGGAAAATAGCACAGGAAAATAGCACAGGAAAATAGGGTCAGGTCTCAATACTGTTCGTTTAGCATGAAATTGGGTTTTGCCGTCTTATTGAGGATGGCATCGGATCAAGTAGCAAGGCTGTAGCGTTAATTCGCAATGGCGGCGGCCGGGGCCGCTGGAAACTGGCATAAGGCGAATGCCGCCGCTTGACCTGGCGGGGCCTTGATAGTCCGCGGCTACTGACACACCGCAAGCCAGCGGCTTCGTTTAAAAGCGCGTCAAACCAGCGCTTACGTAATCGTGGGCGCGCTGGGGGGAAAGCCCCCGGAATGGGGCAAGTTTCGGCGAATCAATTGTACGTGTCCGGTAAACGATAAACTGTGCGGCTTGAGCCGATGACGGTCGCTGGCTTCGTGCATGAGCCAGCACACAGCGTAATGGGCCAATACCCAGCCGAAGAACTCCTGGCGCACCCCTTGGGGCGTTTTGCTTCGCAGCACTCGGCGGCGTTGTTGCAAAGATGTTTTTAACTCATCGAAAACTGCCTCGACTTCCCATCGCCGCTGATAAAGCGCTGCCAATTCCAGCGCGGGCGCGCGCTGCGGGTCCAATAACGTAGTCAGCAGGCGGTAGCGGGGCTGCGCGTCGATTTGGTCCGGCAAACAATACTCGATAACGCGTAATGTGATGCCGTTAGTCTGTGTGCGCCGGGCCTTGGCATCCGGGTAGATCACCGACAAATATGAGCCATCCGGCAATGCGGTAACAACGGGCAATTGCCTGTTCGACGCGCAGCGCCACAGCAACTGCGCGCCGGTGGCGCAAGCGGCCTGCCAATAGCGGTAGCCATTGAAGCCGCGGTCTGCCAGGCACAGCATGGAGCCATCCATGCGGGCCAGCAGCGGCTCGCAGATATCCCACTCTGAGCTGCGGTAGGCACCAATATTGGCCGCCAGGATGGCGTGAGATGCGCATTCCACCAGTACCGCGCACTGTGCTTGCGGATACGCGGCGTGGCCAGTACGGCTGCCGGGATAACCAAATTCAGCGGCATTGGCGGCTTCATCGGCCAATTCGAAATTGCTGCCGTCAATCGCCACCAGGCGTAAGCCAGCATAAAAGGCTTCCGGATGCCGCCTGGGGTCGGCCAGCGGGATACAGGCACGCTGATGCAGTACCTGCAACGGGGTTACGCCCAGTTTACGACGCGCCGCACTCAAAGAGGACTTGGCCACCGTGGGTATCGCGCCTTCTCCCCGCGTCCATGACAACCCCTGCGCAATGACTGCAAAAACCGACTCATAAGCCGCTTCTGGATACAGGCTCAGCGCCATACAGTAATATGCCATTACCCGGGCGGGCAGGCTGCGGATGCGTTGACTGTTAACCTCGTGCTCGTCAAGTATCTCTTCGATCAGTGCAGCGGGATACACCCGGGCCAGCAAGCTGGCACTGAGGTAATCGCTCAACCGCGCACCTGGACCTAATACCGCCTTGGTTCGTGCCATCATGGCTACCCAGCAAAAGCAATGGCGCTAATATAAACGATACTCGGCTAAACGAACAGTATTGGGTCAGGTCTTGCATTAACACATGTCCTGCCAGACGCTCGCCTACACATCGCGATTGCGGGCAGGTTCATTCAGGGAATCTGGAAGAATGTATGATTGCAAGACCTGACCCTAATTGCGTGACCCTAATTGCGCCTGACCCTAATTGCGCCCTAATTGCGCCTATCCAGTGACCCTATGGGGCCGAGTTTTTACGGCTGTGGTTATGTTCGCCGGCTTAGGGGTTATTGCCGGGTTTACCGGTGTTATGACTACGGCTTTGTCACGAGCCAGGGAGGAAGCGAGAAGCGGCGTCACGGAAACCGATGAAAATTAGCTATAGGGCTTGTTTCAAAGTCTATATCCATATCTTCTGGTTACAATCACTGATTGATAGTGATTAATCAGGCTTTATAGCAGCCGATAACCCGGCGAAAGCAATCATATCCTGACGCCGCTCTATTACATCTTCGATTGATCGAATCCTCAACTCGGGAACCCCGCCTTTTGCCAACGTTAATACCCTCTCTAATGTTATGGTTGGTAGCAGCAAATATTTTAGATACATGTAGTCGATTTCGGGTTTGAAAGAGTAGGGTAAGATTGAACCGACACGATGCGCGTCGTATCTGTACTCGGCGAATTCAAACCACCATGAAGGCAGTCTTCGTTTTGAAAGAATTTGAAAGTACTCGAGTCGTCTGCACGATTCATCCGCACCCAAGCTTTCGTGTTCAGCGAATACTTCGCTCAGCAACGACGAGTGAATCTTGGCGGATCGATTGTCGCTTAAACTACCCAGTATTTCCGCCTCCCCAGAAAACTCCAATAGTCGATGTGTCTCACTATGTTTAATCCAAGATCTAAGTAGGGCATCAAGGCGGGTGAACAGGTATTTCGTGACGAGATCTAGCGTGCCGTTACTGGAGTAAGCAAAAACGAATTCGCGCTTCTGGTCCTTCGATATGCCCCGAAACGAGTGATTAAAATAACCTGGGGGAGATATAAACTTTCGAGGCGAATAACCTTCCAAAACGCTAATATCACCTAATGAAGGTAAGTCTTTTAAAAATCCAATTTGCGTCTGGAAACGTCTCAATTCAAGCTCGTGCTCACCTCTTGCTTTTGCTTGGGCCCGCGATTTTTTCTCCAGTCGCTTTTTGCTCTCGTCATATCGTCTTTTGGTTATCGCGCCGTACTTATAGGCGTTTTCAAGTTGAGTGACGTGTGCGATTATAAATTTCGGTTTCTTTTCGCCAGCTAGGGTTGGTAATAGCCAATCAACATTAACAGGAAGGTTCGGAATATTTTTCAGACGGGCAACCCATTCCTGAGCGAGCGCCATCTGCCCAACCGCGACAAGTTTAATTATGTAACGAGACGTAACTTCGTACGCGCCCGGAAGGTACAATCGTTCGCGTATCCATTGATCTGCTTCTTCGAGCATCCAGAGGTCTACGGTTAGATCGCAAAGTTGGTCCAGAACGAGAAATCTTAGTTCTGAACAACTGCCCTCTTCGAGGAAGGCCAACGACTGAGGACTTCGTGCCGCGAGTAACATTCCGTGCATTTCGGGAAAGGCATTGTTGAGGCAGACCATATCGTCGTGTGAGCCTCCCCTATCCGGGTGCACTTTTTGTACCGCACGCCGATAGGCCAAACGAAGCTGCTCCGAACTGATGTCTTCGCCGTAAGTTGATAATTTTAAGAGTTCGTAGGCTTGTTCAGAGATCAGCCTCAAATGGTCTTGGATTGATTTTAGATTCCTGGCTTTACGGATATTTTTCTTGCTGAGGCCAATGAAACTGTCTACGCGTTTTTGCGCCTTTTTGCTGCGGGTTGCGTCCACAAACTGAGCAAAATAGGGATGGGAATCACTAAATATAGTTCTTTGCTCGTCGCGTCTCCTCGGTGTTCCACAGTCAAAGTAATGGGCGCGATCTAACACTAGGCAATAGGCAGACACTGCTGCGCTTGCAAGCAAATGTTCTTCACTTCGCTTTATCTTTATTGGCTGTTTCATCTGTCAGAGAAGATCGCCAGAAAAACCGTATATTTATTTAAGCAAGAAATAGAAATCAATCAGGGATAGACTACGTTCTAGAACTGACCAACATGGACTGCACGCCAAACGACTCACCGCGCCCACCAATTATTATTTTTGTAATTCGGTTCCGGCTTACCGCCCGCACCTGGAACCCACAAGTCGTTGTCCGGTCGCGGCACGATATTGCCGTTAATGTCTTTTCGCCAGAGCTTGTTGTTTGACGTGGGTTCCAACTCGCCGTTCAAGCGGCGTTTCCAGGCCTTGTTTTTGGCCGTGGGTTGGACCACACCGCGAAAATCGGTATGCCATTGGTCGTTGGCTGTTGTTGGCTCTAACTTGCCTTTGAAATCTTCGTGCCACAGTTTGTTTTGCGGGCTCGGTTTGGCATCCGTAAAAAAATCATCGGATTCAGCTTGAGCGGTAACAGAAACCAGGCAAACCACCATGATCATAAGCATGTGCCGCCAGGGGGGTACTAGAAAGTGCATAGTGCGTTTGATATAGGGAAATATGGATTGAAACACGCGTTCCGCTACGGAACAGTATAGGGTCTTGCAATCCGACATCTCCAGATTTCCAGTTGGGAACCTGCAGGCGGCTTGACGATCTGCGAGTTCACTCTGCGTTTCGCTATGGGATAAGCGGTTTCATTATCCGCTGTGAGGGCGGCTTTCTACTTAGCCCGCCGCACAGCATCCAGCGCCAGATAGGTAAGAAACCCAGCCGCACCAACCAAAACCAACGCCATAAATACTTCCATTATTACAACTCCGTAATTTCCCTGATCTTTTGTTCAATCTGCCGATGGATTGCCAAGCTTCCACTCCCGATAATGAAAAGGCCAGAAAAGCCGCTTACGAGCAGTAACCACCAAGCTGACTGGATATTAGTCAGGAGCCAGGCAACTAAACTAATGCCAGTTACAACCATAATACCTAGCCACAGCTTAAGATACGCAAGTTCTTCTTTTAGGCCATCAAGTTTTGACATTGCTCAATTCATTCGGCGCATCTTGGCAGAATAACATGGCAAAGGAGAGGTAGGGCCACGTCCTGCAAAACCAAAGTGCAAAACCAAAGGGTCAGATTCGATTGAAACTCCGCTGGCTCATTTTGTGTCATGGCTTTACGTATCTTGTTGGTATTGCAACGTATATGCGTCAGGGAACTTCGTCGTCTATCCCCCACC
>JBDNIO010000098.1:0-7159 GCA_041688215.1 Salinisphaeraceae bacterium
ATGCAATCAGTGATAATGAAGCCGCTAAACGTCTACAAAACGCCAGACACTCACTCTTTGAATCTATCTTCGAACGGATGAAAGCCAGCTGACTCTTTTCGCTAACCTTCAGACTCATTTTGGGATTGGAATATGCTCGTCCTGCAAAACCAAAGTGCAAAACCAAAGGGTCAGATTCGATTGAAACTCCGCTGGCTCATTTTGTGTCATGGCTTTACGTATCTTGTTGGTATTGCAACGTATATGCGTCAGGGAACTTCGTCGTCTATCCCCCACCAGTTGGCTTTGGACGCCACATAAAAATGGCAGGCCGGGAGCACGGGCAGCGGTTCGTTTATGCTGCCGGCCCGCACCCGCACAGTTTCGGGTTTGTCACTGCGTTTGCTGATAATGGGGGAGCCGCAGTGCTGGCAGAAAACGCGAAACTTACCGGGCGAGGATTCGTACTCGCGGAGTGATTCCGCACCCTCGAGAATCTGGAATTTATCTGCGCTTACAGGAATATTGGTGGCGAACGCCGTGCCTTGGGCTTTGCGGCATTGCCGGCAATGGCAGATTTGGATCGGCGCCAACTCGCTGTTGATTTGAAAGCGGACCCCGCCACACAGGCATGCTCCGGTAAACACAGGTTACATCTCGGCCGTTTCCGCGGCGTGCGGCGTGCTGGTTAAATGCAGGATGGTTTGACGAATATCCGGCCCCAGCAGTTGCAGCGCGTCTTTGGCTAGCGTTTGCAGGGCGGGCTCTATTTCCAGTTCGTGGCCGTGGGATTTAAGCAGGCCCACGCGGGTTAGCGTTTGCAGGTGATTATGGAACAGACGCAAATCGAAAAATTCGGGGCTGTTGCGGCCGGTGACAATCGCCATGCGTTCGGCCATGAGCTGGCATTGGCGCTCGAAGGCAGCGCGCTCGACGCGCCCGGTGTCCAGGTTATTGGCCAGCAAGACGGTGGTCATGCCGTAGCGCTCCAGCGCCTCACGCATGATACGGGCCAGACTCATAAGCGCGCCAAATTCATGCGTGCCGGCTTTGGGGCGGTGTAATACGCCGCTGGTTTCGTCGCGTAACAACAGGCCACATTCCAGCAGCGCGACTAGCGCCTTTTTAAGTTCGGCGCAGGCCTGGTCGCTGTCCCAGCGCAAGCAGAGTTCGGATTGAATCAGGGGGTAGAGTTGCAGGCAGTTATCCAGCATGCCGACTTCCTGGCGCCGTTCGAAATGCGCGAAGAAGTTGGCAATTAACGAGGGCAACGCGAACAAGTGCATGATGTTGTTGCGACTGTAGGTGAGCAACACGGCCTGACGTGATTCTACGGTAAGCACATCGCCCCAGGCGTGCGGCACGCGCAGCAGGCGCGTAAGCGGCTCGGCTTCGGCCAGCAGGGCGCGGCCACTGGTTTCTTCCGGCAGGGTGATGTTTTCGCTGTACGGGCAAAGCCGGGCGAGCTTCGCCAGAATTTCCAGGCTGTGGATCATTTCGTCTTCGACCACGGCCTTTTGTGGACTGCCGAGCAGGATGAGCGCGGCCAGGCCGGCGGCGTTCAGGGTGGCGGCGCTGTTGATGCGGCACATTACTTCGGTGCTCAGGTCATCCACAAAGTCGCCCAACCAGTCGGGGCGGGTATCGGCGTCCAACTGTTCACGCCAGGGATAACCCTGTGCATCGGCGAAATTCGCTAATTGGATGGGTTCGCCGAAGGAGATATAGGCGCGTCCGTATTTGCGCTTCAGCGCCGTGCGTGCGCCGCGCGCCAGGTCGCGTACGGATTCGCTTTTCTTGCCACGGTTGCCGCGCAGTTCGTCGAAGTAACTGTTGACCTCCATGACACGGTCGTAGCCGATGTAAACCGGCACGACCGATACGGTTTTTTCAGAGTGATTCAAAAAGCTCTGCACCACCATCGACAACATGCCGGTCTTGGCGGGTAGCAGGCGGCCGGTACGGCTGCGCCCGCCTTCGGGATAAAACTTCATCGGCTGGCCGCGCGCGATCAGCACGTCAACATAGGCCCGGAAAACCGCCGTATACAGTTTGTCCCCGCCAAAACTGCGGCGCAGGTAAAACGCACCGCAACGGCGCAACAAGCCGCCCACCGGCCAGAAGTTCAGATTAATGCCGGCTGCGATTTGCGGCAGCGCGAAGCCTTCCAGATACAAGGTATAGGACACCAGCAGGTAGTCCATGTGGCTGCGATGTGACGGCAGGTAAATTACCGAGCCGTCGTGCGCGGTGACGCGCAGGCGTTGCAAGTGGCGCACGTCCACGCCGTCGTAAATACGGTTCCACAACCAGGTGAGTACGCGCAATAGGAAGCCGATGGCGATATTGGAATAATCGGCCGCAATTTCATCGGCATATTCGTGTGCGCGGGTGCGGGCGGTGACCAGTAGGATGCCTTCGGCTCGTGCCGTGTGCTCGATCGCTTCGCGTACGCCCGGCGATGCCAGCAGTGAATTCAGCACTTGACTGCGATGTGACAACACCGGCCCCAGCGTAGCGGTACGCTGGCGGCGAAAGTGCACGCGCAGCACACGTGCCAGTTTGCGCACCAAGAGTGCCGGCGCGATATCGGTATTGTCGACGAAGCCGCGGTAATCCAAGGGCTGACCGAAATGCAGCAGCACATTGCGGCCCTGGGCGAGAATAATCAGGAATTTGCGTAGGCGCCCGGGGCGTTCGCTATCCGCGAACAGGATCCGGAACAGTGAGGTTTCGTTAACCGGATTACGGCCCCAGAAAACCGAGACAGGCACAATTTGCACGTCGAAATTATGGTCGTTTATGCCTCGCGAGATCAGACGCTGCAATTCGGAACGCGAGCCGGCGCGGCCATGCGGCAGGCTTAGAATTACGGCTCGCGAACGTCTGGGCAGGCGGTTATGCGGCAGATGCGGGCGTGGCAGCCCGTTTTCCAGGCAGCCCGACTCCAGCGCCATCCAGTCGGAAAGCCCGCCTGCGGGCAACACGTAACAAACCGGTTTGTCGGGGTCCAGTGCGAGTTCATGCAGGTCGGTGGGCGTAATGCGGATGCGCAACCACGCGCGCAAGGGCCAGCGCACAACGCCAACAAATAACAGCAGGAACCGGCTCAACCAGCGCATGGGCCGTTATTTGTGGTTTGAACGCACGACAAACAAGCGGGTAAAGCTGCGCAGGCCTGCGCCGGTGGAACGTATTGCGTGAATCCAGAAACCGCGGTGCTCGGCCATTTCGCGTTCCCGGTCGGTGGCCAGTTCCGGCGCGTTGCGTACTTTGAGTTTGGCCAGGGCGTTACGGTCGGCCTGACAAAATTTTGCGAACACCCAGTTCCAGGGGCTATTCCAGTCTGCGCCGTGGATGATGCGGGCGACGAAATCTACAATATACGGCTGGCCGTTTGCATCCACCAGAATATTGCTGGGCGCGCGCAAGTCGCAATGCGCTACGCCGCGGCTGTGCATGGCAGCCACCAGCGCGTGTAATTTTTCGAACGATTGCGCCGGCGGCTGCATGCGTGGCCAAGGCTCAGCCGGCACGTATTCCATGAGCACGCCGCGCGTGTCTATGCGCCGGATCAGCGCCGGAATACCGGGTAACCCGGCCAGACGTTCCAGCGCCTGGGCTTCGCGCCGGATCAAGAGCGGGCCGAGTAACCAGGCGAACCAGCCGCCGGAGCGGCCGTAGTCTTTCAATACCGCGCGCTTGCCATCAATCGCGACGATGACAACTTCGGGTTCCGTGCCGCCACCACGGCGAAAGCTGTGCACCGCGTGTTGGTACAGCGCGGCGCGGCTCAGGCCCTGAAAACTTGGTTCGATGGACGGATGGATAGCGGCAATTACTCCAGTTCGTAGCCGTCGTAGTTTTCGTCGCGGAATTCGCGCGGTGGGTTGCCATCGTGCACGGCGTTCAGACGTCGCTCCAGGTACGCGCCGCGCACGAACAGATAGGGGTCGAAGGCGTTGCGCACGCTTTGATCAAACCCGAGCAATCCTGCGCGCAAATCCACAAGGTAAAGCGCCTGCAGTGCGAAGGTAACGGCCAGGCTGTCAACATAGGTCAGCGGATTGGTAAAGCGGTCGGCAATCAGGCCAATGCCGTCGCGCCCGGTACTGGGGCCCAGCAGCGGCAGCATTAAATATACACCCTGGCCCAGACCCCAGTAGCCCAGGGTCTGGCCGAAATCCTCATCGTGTTCTTCCAGCCCCAGACCGGTGGCAACGTCAAACAGGCCGCCGATGCCCAGGGTGCTGTTGACGATGAAACGCGCTACGTCCGAGGTGCCATTATGAAATTTGGCCTGCAGATAGCTGTTCACAATGGTGGTGGGATAGAACAGGTTGTCAAAGAAATGGCCAACGCTGCGCTCTACCGGGTCGGGGGTGACATTGCTATAACCTTTGGCCACCGGGCGCAGGGCATAGCGATCCAGTGCGTCGTTGAATTGGTAAATGCCCCGATTCACCGACTCGAATGGATCCTGCGGGTCGCTGGACGGAGTGTGCGCGCAGCCCACCACAGTCAGCATCACAAAAAATCCCAAAAAAATCTGGCCCACACGTCTGCTCATGGTTGTTTCCTTAGTACCTGCTCATCGGATGTTCCCCTGCGCAGTGATTATAAGCTGCAATCAAGGAATGCGCCGAGTTACTTGGAGTCGCGGTAAAACGCGAAGATGTCATCAAAGGAGTAGACCGGCCGAAAGCCGAAAGTAGCACTGAATTTTTCGGGGTCGATCACGACGGCATATTTGAAGAAGTCCAGTAAATAGGAAGGCGGCGCAAAACGCCCCATGGCGGCGGCCAGCGCGCGGGTCAGACCCGGCGGTATGGCGGGCAGAAACAGGCGCCGGCAGCCCGCCAGTTCCAGCGCGTCCTGATAGGCCACCCAGTCGTCGGGTGCCACGTTATAAACGCCGGGCTTGTTTTGCGCCAGGGCGGTTACCACCGCGGATGCCATGTCTTCCACATGAATAAACTGCATCAGCGGGGTAAATCCGCCCACACAGGGGGCCAGCGGTTGCGCCAGCATGCGGCTGATGCTGTTGTTAATGCCCGCGCCGGCAATGTTGCAGGGGCGCAGCACCGTAATGTTGAGTTCCGGGTGCTTGTACAGGTAGATATTGGCCAGGTTTTCCAGCTCCACCGCGTCGACCAGGTCCTGCGCATGGCCGGCGGCCTTGAGCGGGAAACTCTCGTCAATCAGCGACGGGTTATGCGGATCGGCGCCGTATACGTGGTAGGTGGATAGCACCAGAGCTTGTTCGACGCCGTACTTGAGCGCCAGTTTAAGCAGCCGTTCGGTACCGATTACGTTGGAGGAAAAACGACGACCGCGATCGAGCTCGGAAATCTTGATACGCCCGAGGTGGAGAACGGCCACGAATTCGTGTTCGCGAAACACGTCTTCAAAGCTGCGTTTGTTGAAGTCCACCTCATAATCGACGGTATCCGGGTGCAGCGCTTTCAGGCCACGGAAATCCACGCCGATAATCTGGTAATCGGCCTGCAACTGGGCAATCACATATTTGGCCAGCGCCCCGGCTGCGCCAGTGATGAGGATTTTTTCGCGTTTGCGGGCGCCGATATTGGGGGCATCCAGGGGCGCGGCAGCCTTGCGGCGACGGGCAGGACTTTTGCGTTTTGCGGGTTGTTTTTTCGAATCACGCATCAATACAAACTCTTGCGTTGCGCCAATCCGGTTTCGATAAGATCCCGAATGGCGTCCTTGACCTGTTCCACCCGCCGCTCAACCTCGCCTTCATTTCGGGCGTCGTTGGCAAAATGCATAGGTTTGCCAAAATTCAAATGCACCTTGGCCGGCAGCGGCACCAGCGGCGCCAGGGGAAAATAGGGCATGTTCAGCAACTTGGCCAGGGGCTTTATGTTGGTCAACGAAGGCATGGTTTCTTCGCAGCCCACAATGCCCACCGGCACAATCGGGGTGGCGTGCTCCATGGCCATATGCATGAAACCATGGCCAAAACGCTGTAGCTGATAACGCAGCCGATAGGGCTTGCCCGAGCCGCGTATGCCTTCCGGATACACCACAATCGCCTCTTCACGTTCCAGCATCTTGGCGCAATTGAGCGGGTCGCCGATCACGCTCCCCAATGAATTAATCAGATTGCCCAGAAACGGCACGGTGGGGAACCAGCGCTCGACCATGGCGCGCGGCAGGCGTGGACCGTGCGGGTTGGTGGCGATGGAATAACCGACCATAATGCCGTCCATCGGCAACTGCCCGCTGTGGTTGCCGATAATCAGCAAACGGCCTTCGGATGGCACGTTTTCCAAGCCAAAAGCCTCCACCCGGAAATATTCCTCGTATAACCAGCGCACGAACTGGAAGCCAATTTTCGCGGTATCCAGGTTCAGGCCCCAGGGGTCATAGCCCTGGGTGCCCACATTCTGGCGCGGCAGGGCGTCGATAATGCGGTCAATTTCCGGGGATACGACCCGCGCTTTTACGAAATTACGAAATCGCATGCTACACATTCCAATGGCGATAACTTACGTGGCCAACTGCTATGATCAACGCTTCGCAACCATCTGTTGATGAGTGTAACTTTAGCACGGGAGCGCCCATGCCAGCGCACAACCAGAATCATAGCCACGACGCCCAAGCCATCCGGCGCGTGCCAATTGATTTAATCGAACCGGGGCGTTTTCAGGCGCGCCGCAACTTCTCGCAAACCGCGTTGGCGGAGCTGGCGCGCTCGCTGGCGGAATCCGGCGTGGTTCAGCCTGTAGTGGTGCGTTCACTCGGCGAAAAAGGCTATGAATTACTCGCCGGAGAGCGGCGCTGGCGCGCGGCGCAACTGGCGTGTTTGCACGATATGCCGGTCGTCGTGCGCGATGACTTAACCGATGCCGAGGCCGCTATACTCGGCCTGATTGAAAACCTGCAGCGTGAATCGCTGGGCCCGCTGGAAACCGCGCGTGGGCTTGAAAGCCTGTGTCTGGAACATGGCTTAACCCATGGTCAGGCCAGCGAGCGCATAGGCAAATCAAGAACCTACGTAACCAATTACTTGCGGCTGTTGCGGCTCGCGGGCGAAGTTCAGGCGTGGATAGACGAAGGTGAACTCACGCTGGGACACGCCAAGATTCTTGCGGGCATTCCGGAAAACCAGCAGACAACATTCGCCCGCCATGCCATCCGCCGGCGTTTATCTGTG
>JBDNIO010000099.1:0-3729 GCA_041688215.1 Salinisphaeraceae bacterium
TATCTTATTCCGATTGCCATCGCCGCCGCCGCCTTGCCCAGCCTCTATGCCTGGGGCGTTACCGTTATTGCGGTCGGTGTATACAGCGCGCTGTTGTTCACAACCTTGCCTGCGTCGCATGGCAACCACGGCGGCTTTGCCATGCACGTATTCGGCATGTGGGTTACCTTCATCATCGGCGGATTACTATTGATGACGTTCGTGGCCGGCATGGCCGCCGCAGTGCGCCAGCGGGATCACTCCCTGGCCAGAGCACGCGAACAAATGTTGCGCAATGAACAGGTTACCGCGCTTGGCGCGCTTGCCGCAGGTGCGGCGCACGAACTCAGCACGCCACTTTCAACCATGACTATGATTGTAGGCGAACTGCAGGAACGTAATCCCGATGACCAAAACTTCAACCAGGACCTGGCGACCTTGCAACAGCAACTGACGTTATGCAGCCACCAGATTGATCACCTGCTCGGCGCCGCGGAACAGGCCCGGGGCGAGGACGTGGCCCCGATGCAGTTAAGCCAGTGGCTGGCTGGGGTGATAGACCGCTGGCGTCTGATGCGCCCGGAAATTCAGACGAAGCTGAGCCTGCCAACTCTTGCCAACGACCCGCAAATTATACTCGACGACAGCGTATCGCAGTCCATGATCAACCTGCTGAACAACGCCGCCGACGCATCGCTGGAAAACAATAGCAGCCGCGTAAGCATTGCGGCACGCTGTGACGATAGCGTCGTAGAGATCAGCATCCAGGATGAAGGCAAAGGCATTAGCGAATCCGAGCGTGCCCGCGCGGGACGTCTGCGTTTTTCCAGCAAATCCGATGGCCGCGGCCTGGGGCTGATTCTTTCGCACGTTAATCTGGAACGCATCGGCGGCGAGGTTAGCCTGGACACGCGTGAATCCGGCGGCACGCACACGCAGATCAGACTGCCATTAGCTGCATTATTAGCACAATGAAAGTTCTGCTCATCGACGACGACCAAACCTTCGGCGCTACCCTCGCCCGTGCGCTAACCCGGCGCGGACTGGATACACAAACCGCGCAGGAACCGGCGACCGCACTGACCCTTGCCAGGCAATGGCAACCTACCCACGCGATGCTCGACTTAAAGCTCGGTGGTGAAAGCTCTGGCCTGGATTTGATACAGCCGCTGTTGCAAATAAACCCGCAACTGCAAATCGTAGTGCTCACCGGCTACGCCAGCATTGCCACCACGGTTACCGCCATGAAGCGCGGCGCCACCGGCTACCTCGCCAAGCCGGTCGACGCGCATACCGTGGCGGCTACGCTGGGCTGCGAAACTGGCTTGCAACTGCTCGGGGAAGCGCAAGAACGCATGTCGCTGAAGCGTCTGGAATGGGAGCACATCAATCGCGTGCTGGCCGAGCACGACGGCAATGTTTCAGCCGCGGCGCGCACACTGGGTTTGTACCGCCGCACCCTGCAACGCAAGCTGTACAAGCGCCCCGTTAGCGACTAACCGGTCCTGGGGTACAATCAGTGCACGCCCCATACGCAGGGCCGCGCGCTTGCACCGCATATAAAAGGACACAAAAAATGCCAAACCGAATTAGCCGCGGCGTTGTCGCCAACAGCCTGATCCTTTTGCTTTCTGCCTGTGGCGCAGGCGGCTCGGGAACGACGGTATCCGATAATGTGCCCTCCGGCCCGGCAATCAGCAACCCCGACACCGGTGATACCGTCCCCGCCCAGCGCATGCGCATCGTCAATGCCCTGCCGCCGGGCCAGAGTGGTTTCGTCTCGCTTGCAGGGCAATTACAGGGCATGGCCAGCGGCAACCCGGGTGACTTCGGCGAGCATATCGACGACCAGCGCCTGATGTACTGGAGCTTCCAGCTAAAACCGGGCGGTTTTGCCGATATTTCGCAACTTGCCCCCGAACAACCGCGCGAAGGCTTGCGCATTTACCGCGACGAATTCGGCATACCGATTGTCTACGCCGACGATACCGAAGCCCTGGGATTCGGCACCGGTTATGCGCTGGCGCAGGACCGCCTGTTCCTGCAGGATGCCGGCCGACGCACCGCACGCGGCACCCTGGCGGAACTGACCGGGCCGGGTACGGTGCCCGCGGATATCCAAACCCGCATCCTGACTTATTCCGAAGCCGAATATCAGGCCATGTTCGACCGCCAGTCCGAAGAAGCTCGCACCCTGATTCAGGGGTTTGTCGACGGTACCAACGCCTGGATACAACAGGTACTCACCAATCCCAATCTGTTACCCGCCGAATACGCCCTGCTGCAAACCTCCCCGGCACCGATTACGGTAACCGATGTGGTCGCCGCCGGGGTGCTGATTACCCGCTCGGTGGCCAGTGACGGCGGCAACGAATTCGACAACGTCGCCGCAATCAAAGACCTGGTCGTCATGCACGGCGACGCAGACGCCCGCACGATTCTGCAGGACCTGTTGTGGTTTGATGACCGCAAGGCCGCAGTAACCGTGCCGCTGGAAGAAGGCGAATTCACCAATATAAATACCCCGCCGGCGCAGCGCACAAACGTATTTAATGCGGTGTTCGATTACGCCCTGACCCTGCCGGACAGCCTCGCTACCGGCCCTGGAACCGGTAACGCGCCAGTGCCGGGTGTGGCAGGCGCTACGACGGCACTCGGCAATCAACTGGCCGCGCGCATGCGAGAACTTTTTGATGTAGGTGTCGGCGCCTCCTATATGCTGGCCGTGTCACCCGAACGCAGCGCCAACGGCAAGCCGCTGCTCATCAACGGTCCGCAACTGGGCTATAGCTATCCCAGCCAGTTGATGGAAATTGAAGTCCACGGCGCCGGTTTCGACGCGCGCGGCGCAACCGCGCCGTTATTGCCCGTGGTCGGTATCGACTACGGCGAACGCACGGCCTGGGGCGTAACCACCGGCAATTCCAAAACCATCGACTCGTTCGTTGAAACTTTGGTGGAAGGCCACCCGAATCAATATATGCACAACGGCGAAATCAAGGATATGGATTGCCGCACGGAAACCGTCAGCTACCGCGCCAGTACCGCGGTCGCAGACGGTATTCCGGATGTTCCCGTCGGCCCCGCCCTGTTCTCGCAGGACATCCAGGTCTGTCGCACCGTACACGGCCCGGTGGTCGCGCGCTCCGACGACGGCCGCTTCGCGCGCACCCTGCAATACGCCATGTGGAACCGCGAAATCGACACCGTGCGCGGTGTGCTGCAATGGGGCAAAGTCGATACCTTCAGCGAATTCGATGCGGCCGTACGCGAAGTCACCTGGAATGAAAATGTAATGTTTGCCGGTGCCGACGGCACCATAGCCTACTATCACCCCGGCCTGCATCCCGACCGCGCGCCGCAGGGCGATCAGCGTTTCCCGCTGCCCGGCACCGGCGAATTCGACCACGCCGGGTTCTTGGCGTTTGCACGCTTGCCCAAAGCAATCAATCCTGCACGCGGCTACATCGCCAACTGGAATGAAAAACCCAGCCTGGGATGGGGTGAAGGTGCCGGCGGCGGCAATTCCCGGCCTGCCGGGTCCGAGCAGCGCGTGACCAACTGGACGGATCAAACCGCCGCCGACGGCCAGATTACCTTCGATGAAATCCTGGCCATGGACAAGGAGTCCGGCATCCGCGACCCGCGCGCCCGCGCCTTCGTGCCGATTCTGGCCGAACTGCGAAATGATGCCGAACTGACCCCGCGGCAACAGGCCCTGGTCGACACCGTGCTGGCCTGGGACGGCCA
>JBDNIO010000100.1:0-5811 GCA_041688215.1 Salinisphaeraceae bacterium
CAGCAATTTTTCTACATAGGCGTAATTGCGGGGTTTACCGAACAACCCGCGGCTGAAATTGACCGTCGCCCACACGGTTTCAAACGCGTCGGTGGATAATTCCTGCGGCACTAGACCAATCTTGCTGCGCGCTGCCCGGTAGTCGGCGACCACATCATAGCCATCGGCAAGCACGTGGCCGCTACTTGGGTTTACGATGCCGCAGATAATACTGATGAGCGTGGTCTTGCCTGCGCCGTTGGGGCCGAGCAGGGCGAATATTTCCCCACGACGGATTTCCAAATCGATATTTTTTAGCGCCGAAAATCCTGAATCATAGGTTTTGTCCAGATTGTTGACGGAGATTATCGAGTCCACAATGGCGTCCTTGTTGGGTGACAATGTATAGTCGGTCGTTGACCGTAGCGGCGAAGCAGTTTAATTTATTCGAGCGAAGTGCGCCGATTTGTGACCAGATTGCGGGCGCCAAATAAATGCAGCTAAAGGGGAGTCGCCCGCTTCGCACCAGTGCACGCGGGTATTTTTATGCCCGTATTCAATTCATTATGAAAGGTTATTCGGGCTATGTCTAAACAAGAGAACCCAGATTGGGGAACGGCCACACAAGGCGTGCGCGCGGGTGAGACGCGCGGCGCGCATGGCGAGCACAGCTTCCCGATTTTCGTCACTTCCAGCTTCGTGTTCGATTCCGCCGAACAGGCCGCCGCGCGTTTTGCCGGCGATGAACCGGGCAATATCTACTCCCGTTTTACCAACCCCACGGTAGATGCCTTCTGCCGGCGGCTGGCGGCGATGGAGGGCGGTGAAACCTGCGTGGCGACTGCGTCGGGCATGTCTGCGATTCTTTCCACCTGCCTGGCCGTGCTCAACGCTGGCGACCATATCGTGGCCGCGCATACGCTGTTTGGTTCCACGATCGGGTTATTCAACAATCATCTGTCGCGGTTTGGCATCAGCACCAGCTATGTCGCGCCGGATAATGTCGATGCCTGGGCCGCAGCCATAACACCCAATACGCGCATGTTGTTTGTTGAAACGCCTTCGAATCCGCTTACCGAACTGGTTGATCTGAAAGCATTATCCGAAATCGCCAAGGCCAACAACTGTTTGCTGGTGGTGGACAACTGCTTCCTGACACCGGCGCTGCAAAAGCCGTTTGAATTTGGCGCGGATATCGTGATTCATTCGGTTACCAAATTTCTGGACGGCCAGGGCCGCTGCCTGGGCGGCGCCATTATCGGCGACGCTGAAATCGTGGGCGAAAAGGTATTCGGCATCCTGCGCAGCGGCGGGCCCAGCATGAGCCCGTTTAACGCCTGGGTGTTTCTGAAAGCCCTGGAAACTCTGGAAGTGCGTATGCAGGCGCACTGCCAGCGCGCGCAAATACTGGCCGAGTGGCTGGAGCAGCAGCCCGCTGTAGAGCGCGTGTACTTCCCGGGCCTGAAATCGCATCCCCAGCATGAATTGGCAAAACGCCAGCAAAGCGGGTTTGGCGGCATTGTTTCGTTTGACGTGGCCGGTGGCCGCGAGGGCGCCTGGCGCTTGATTAACAGCACGAAAATGCTTTCGATTACCGCCAATCTGGGAGATACACGAACCACAATTGTGCATCCGTCAACCACCACGCATTCGCGTATCTCGGCAGACGAACGCGCCCGCGCTGGACTTGGCGATGGTCTGGTGCGTATCTCTGTTGGCCTGGAAAATATCGAAGATATTATTGCCGATCTCGAATCCGGACTACGCTGATGCGCGCGGCGGTATATGCCGCGCTGATGGTTTGCGATCCGGAAACCAAATTGCAACAGGTGGCTGCGCTGGTGACGCGCGACGCCGGTGAACTGGCGCATAGTGACGCGCCGGCTAAATCCGTACCGCAGCCGGGCAGGCCGGACACGCCGCGCCTGGTCAGCCCCCAAAACTACCCCGGCGCGGACTGGGCAGCCAGGCCGGGCACATTGCGCTGATTCACGCGATTGCGCACATCGAATTCAACGCCATAAACCTAGGCCTGGACGCCGCGTATCGTTTCCAGGGTATGCCGGAGGATTATTACCGCGACTGGATACGAGTAGCCGCCGATGAGGCACGCCACTTTCAGTTGCTGCAAACGCGCTTGCAGCAACTCGGGCATCAATATGGTGATTTCGGTGCGCACGACAGGCTTTGGGAAATGGCCGTGAAAACCGCGCATGACGTATTGGTACGCATGGCCCTGGTGCCTAGGGTTCTGGAAGCGCGTGGGCTAGATGTAACGCCGGGTATGATTACGCGGCTGCAACAGGCCGACGATCACGAAAGCGTGAGGATACTTGAAACTATCCTGCAAGAAGAAATTCCGCACGTGGCCATCGGCAGTCGCTGGTTTCGTTATTGCTGCGAAGCGCGTGACGTGGAGCCGGATACCTGCTTCACCCAACTGCTGAAAAAATATATGGGCAGCGGTTTAAAAGGCCCGTTCAACGAAACTGCACGCCTGCAGGCTGGATTCAACGCGGCTGAGATGGATTATTTGCGCAAGGGAACTTCCACAGACTCATCCGAACGTAAATAAATATCAAACCGGGCCCGTTTGCCGCGTACCTGTAGATCGGGTGGCGCCAGCAGTGGCCCACGCGGATGGCGCTTTACCACCACCCGCTGACGCGCTTTCTGGCGCACCGCGGTGAGTAAGGTTGCGGCGTCGGAATCGCTTCCTGCCAAGCCATGCAACGCCTGCATTTCCCATTTGGGCAGGGCGCTGCGCTCGCCGCCGAACATGGGATCCATGTAAATTACATCGGCAACGGGCAGGTTATGGATGTCGAGCCATTGGGCCGCGTCCTGCTTCACTAGGCCCGCCCAGTTGGGCAATGCGCCAGCGCGTTTCAAGCCGTCTTCGAGCAACGCCTGTAAACCGGCTGGCGTTCGCAGGCTTGTACGCGGCAACCCAGACCCATGAGTACGGAGCTGTCGCGACCCAGACCGCAGGTGGCGTCGAATACACTTAAGTTCGGGCGTTTGTTCAGGCCGATGGCGCGTGCCAGGTTGCCGCGTTTACCGGCGCGCAGGCGGCGCTTTATTTCATCGCTGTGAAAATCTACGTAAATGGGCCGGGTTGCGGGATTAGCGGCGTCGCTCAGTTCCAGCCGCGTGGCGCTAACGGCGAGTACTAGCCCATGGGCGGGTAGGGTGGCGGAAAAAACAATGCCCAGATGCTTGGCAAGCATCTGGGCACGTTGTTCTTGTCCTCTTTGTGCGACGACGGCTAGCGCGCCGCACACCGGATCAGGACAGTTTGGCGGCGTCGAAGACACCGGCGAGTTTTTGCGCAAGCATGATGTCGCCATCGACCTGCAGCTTGCCGGTCATGACAGCGGTCATGCCATCGAGTTCGCCGGTGAGCATGTCTTTCAGATCGTCGTCTTCCATTTTCAGGGTAACGTCGGCGTCGCTGGCTTCACCTTCATGCACGGTGCAGGCGCCGTCTTTGATTTCTGCATACATGAGGGTGGAAATTGCGTATTGCACAGTGGCGTTCATATCGCCGGCGGTATCAGCATCAAAGGCTTGCGGCATTTTCTCAATCATTTCCTTGGCGGTGCTCATTCACATATCCGGGTTGGTTGAAGTCGCGTTATGATGCGCAACTAACATCTGAAATACCATAGATAAGCAAGATTTCCATAGTACAGGGTTTCCCGCGTAGCGAGCATTGTACGCAAAGCCATGCGTACGGACATCCATATTACCGAGAGTAGATTATGCAGCAAGCAAACGACCATGAGGCGCAACCCACGGCCCTGGAGCAACTGCGGGCACTGAGCACGATTGTGGCGGATACCGGGGAAATCCAAAGCATTAAGCAGTATCAGCCCACAGATGCCACGACCAATCCCAGCCTGGTTCTGGCTGCCGCGCAGATGCTGGAATATGCAGGTCTGCTGGATGATGTGATCGCGCAAGCTGCCGGGCAATCGGGCCGCCTGGAAGAACGCGCGGCGGACGCGGTTGACCATCTGATGACGCTGTTCGGACGCGATATTACCGGCATCATTCCGCGCTACGTATCCACCGAGGTTGATGCGCATTTATCCTTCAATACCGAGTTAACGATTGCCAAGGGCCGGGAATTCATCGAACGCTACAGCCAATTGGGCGTGGACCGCAGCCGGGTGCTGATTAAAATTGCCTCAACCTGGGAGGGCATCCGCGCAGCAAGCGTGCTCGAAGCAGAAGGCATACGCTGCAACATGACGCTGATTTTTAGCCTGGCGCAAGCCATGGCCTGTTTTGACGCCGGCGTTACGCTGATCTCACCGTTCGTGGGCCGCATCACGGACTGGTATAAAGCCAGCGACGGGGTAGACGGTTATGCGCCCGAGCAAGACCCGGGCGTGGCGTCGGTACGTCGCATTTACGCCTATGCGAAAGCGCATGCTTACCCCACGCAGGTCATGGCCGCGAGTTTCCGTAATTCGGGGCAGATTTTGGCGCTGGCAGGCTGCGACTTGCTGACCATTTCGCCGAAATTACTGGCCAAGCTGGGTGAGACGCAAATCCCCGTACAGCGCGCTATAGATTCAGGTGGTCGTGAGCCGGATGAACGCGTAGCACTGGATGAATCCGGTTTCCGCTGGCGCATGACCAGCGATGCCATGGCGACTGAAAAGTTGGCGGAAGGGATACGCAAATTCGCCGCTGACCAGGCGCAATTGCAAAGCCTGATTGCCGCGGGTCTGTAAACGCCGGCGGGCCGATGTCTCAGTCGTCCAGATACTCCATGACCGCCGTATAGCCTGTTTCTGTCAGTAGAATGGCATTCACGCTGCTATCGTACAGTCGGCACTGGGAGCGCAGGGTTTCGATCTCGCTGCTATCGAGTTCGCCGCTCAGGTAATAGAAATCGCGACCTTCGTCAAAGCCTTCACTCAATTGCTTGAAGGCCTTGAACGTGGTGCCCTTGGCGGTACCGCGCGCGGCATCGACCTCTTTCAGGCTCCAGGTTTTTTCGTGTTTCGACATAGGAGTGTGCGACCTTTTTGACGGCGCGGTTCAATGCAATCCCGGTCAAACTAGCACTGCCTCAGGAAGGGGTCAATTCCCTGTGGAAGCACGCGCCTACAATGCTATAGTCTTGACGATAGAGTTATTCATGAGCTTGCCTGATGTGGGCTTTGGACTCGCAGCAACGACACGCGCAAGGGTGCGAATGAAAGCAAAAGATTTATCCCGCCGGCACGCCGTTCAACAAAAAGACGAGAGTTCCAATCAAGCCTGAACCCACGCTTGCGCCCGCTCAGCCGCGATTAATCGAACTGCTGATGCGCGCGCTGGAAAACACCTCGCTCACCCAGCCGCGGCCCATAGTTGATCTGGAATTACCCCCCCGCGCCAGACAGTGGATGGCCCCGGAAACCGTCGCCACGCTGCGACCAGCGGCTGTGCTGGTGCCCGTTATCGAGCGCAGCAGCGGACCGCATGTGCTCTTTACCGTGCGCGGCGATAACTTGCGCCGCCATGCGGGGCAGATCAGCTTTCCCGGCGGCAGTGCCGAGGCTCAGGATGAAGATCTGGTAGCCACCGCCTTGCGCGAGAGCCATGAAGAGATAGGGCTGGACCCGGCGCAGGTGGAGGTAATCGGACATCTTGATGATTATCCCACGATTACCGGTTTTCGCATCACCCCGGTGGTAGGCTTGCTGCATGCGCGGGCGCAGGTACTGCCCGACGAAGTCGAAGTCTCGGAGATTTTTGAGGTACCCTTGGCTTATCTGGCAGAAGACGGCAACTACGAACGCAAGACTTTAGTGCGCAAGGGCTTGAAAGTAC
>JBDNIO010000101.1:0-3136 GCA_041688215.1 Salinisphaeraceae bacterium
ATCATATTCCAGGGTATGCAAGATCACACGGCGGAGTCTATAAAGTCGCTCGAAGGTTTTTCACGTGCATGGGTAGAAGAGGCGCAGAGTCTATCGTCGCGGAGTATGGAGTTATTGCTCCCGACCATCCGCGAGGACGGAAGCGAGATATGGTTTAGCTGGAATCCCGACCAGCCGACCGATCCCGTTGACCGGCTAATGTGTGGTGACTGGCGGGATGACGATTCGATAACAGTGCATTCAAATTTCAGCGATAACCCATTCCTTCCTAAAACGCTATTGGAAGAGCAACGGAAACACCTATTAAGAAACCCCGATACCTACGCAAACGTATGGCTTGGCGGATACAAGACAATTTCGGACGCCCAGGTGCTTTACGGTAAGTGGCGCATTGCTGAATTCGACCCGGTAACAACGGGAGGTGTTGGCAGTCTATGGGACGGCCCGTATCACGGCCTAGACTTCGGGTTTGCCAATGACCCCACCGCAGGCGTTAAGTGCTGGGTATATGACGAGGTTTTGTATATTGAGCGCGAGGCGGGCAAGGCAAAACTTGAACTTGACGATACCGTGGAATTTATCGAGCAACGCATACCGGGAATATCCGAACACGTTATCAGGGCAGACAGCGCACGGCCTGAATCAATCAGCTATTTAAGACGCAATGGAATGCCGCGCATTGTTGGTGTTGACAAGTGGCCTGGAAGCGTAGCAGATGGCATAGCACACCTACGTAGCTATCGCGAGATAGTGATACACTCGCGCTGTGTTGAGACGGCGGACGAAGCGCGCAGATACAGCCACAAAATCGACAAGCAAACAGGCGACATTTTACCAGGCATTGTTGACGCGTTTAACCATTATCTAGATTCAGCCAGGTACGCCCTCGGGCCGCTCATTCGACAGAAGCACAAAACAGTAGGAACATGGTAGATGAGCACACTAACTAAACGCGCAGCATTGTCGGGCCTGGCCGGGCAGCAGTTCGGCGGCAAGCGAGACATTTACGAGATCTGTGGCTATCCGCAGGCATTGGATGCACGTGATTACGCCCGCATGTATCAGCGCAACGACATCGCCGCGCGCGTCGTGGACGCCTACCCCGATGCAACCTGGGGCGAGGCGCCAGAGATTGATGTGCTAGGCTGGGATGCGCTGGACAAAAAGCACAACATCATGCGCAGCCTGCATAGGCTGGATCGCCTGACCAATATGGGGCATTACGGGATATTGGTCCTCGGACTCGACGGCGGCGAAGCAATGCACCTACCTGCGGACCGCTCGGATTACGGCTTGCTGTACTTGCAGCCACACAGCGAGCGCACGGCTGATATCATCCGATGGGACATCCGACCCGACTCACCGCGGTTTGGTCAGCCGTTTGAATACAACATAACCACCGGTATTAACTGGACAGGATCCGGCGGCGGCGAGCGCACCATGCGTGTGCATCACTCGCGTGTGATCCATGTGGCCGAACGTGCGCAGGAAGACATCAGCATCGGCACGCCCAGGCTTGAGCGGATATGGAACCGCATGATCGACCTGGACAAGCTGCTGGGCGGTGGTGCTGAGATATACTGGCAGAATGCCGCGCAAATCATAGCGTTTAAGGCAGCCGCAGACACCGAGTTTGACCCCGCGTCAAAGGCGGACATGGAAGAACAGTTTGAGGAAATGCAGCATGGCCTGCGTAGGATGTTGCGCCTCCGTGGTGTAGAGCCACAGCAGATTGCAGCCGGGCTGATGGGCAGCGACCCGTCCAATTTAATTAGTAGCGAACTGGACTTTATCGCGGGGGCCACAGGCATCCCCAAGCGTATATTGATTGGTAGCGAGCGCGGCGAGTTGGCGTCTAGTCAGGATGAAACTGCCTGGTCGAACCGGATTATGGAGCGGCGCGAACAACACGCCAGCCCGAACATAATCGAGCCACTGATTAACCGGTTACAGTCACTAGGAGTGGTTCAGAAGGCACCGTTTGAAGTGACCTGGGCCGACGAGGACACTCTAGGCGAGGAAACCCGTGCGACTATCGCCAAGATTCGCGCCGAGACCTTAACGGCATACAACAATGGCCTGGGGAATGATTCAATTGTTACTCCGCTAGAGCTACGCGAAATGTTGGGCCTGGATGGACCGCTGCCCACTATGCCTGTGGAGTTGCCTATTGATGAATCCGACGATCAGGTGCAGTCGCAGTTTAGGCGCGTCAAATGATGTCTAACGCTTGAGAGCAGTTTATTTTCCCAAATGGAGAATAGAAATGGGATTTTTCAACAGACGGTCAAGGCCAAAGCCTTGGAGAGCCAAAGAGCACTTCCCGGATGCTCGGGTGCCCAAAGGAGCGACACCAAGCCCGCCGCCTTCCCCACCAGCTCGCATGTTCTACACAACTGGGCGTGAGACAAACCAAAGCATCCGCGATACAGAAGACTGGAAGACATATATAGATGGATACAGGCACGGGTTACGCAATGTGCATAACAGTTAACCGCGAGCTTAATCGCGACCCCACGCAAACCATCAGTTTGCGCATGCAGTTTGAGGGCGACGCGTCGCGCCGCTTCCGCAACATTAAAGGCCAGATACGCGATGTGCTGATTGATGCAGACGCGCTAGGCTTGCGTACAAATCGAGACAGTGCCGGGGTGAGTGACCGGGCGTTTGACTTCCCGCGGTCGGCGGACAAGGTCGAGGCGTTTATGGCCTGGCTGAAAAAGGCAACCAACAGCGAGATACTAGAGGTCACTGAGGGCGTACCATTAAGCCAAGCCGCTAACCGGGCCTGGATGAATACGTACATTAGGCGGTCCTACCGAAAGGGCGTAACTCACGCAGCCACCCGTATGCGCAAGGCCGGTGCGACCGTAGGCGAGCGATGGATAGATGCCGCATTTAACCGCCCAATACACGCCGACCGTCTCGGGCTGATATTTACACGCACGTTTTCGGAACTTGAGGGCATCACCCAAACGATGGACAGCCAGATAAGCCGCGTGCTTGCCCAGGGCATAGGCGAGGGTATTGGGCCGCTGGACATGGCGCGGCAGATAAATGAGCGAGTGGACAAGATAGGGATTACGCGGGCGAGGGTGCTGGCCAGATCTGAAACAATTTCTAGCCACGCCGAGGC
>JBDNIO010000102.1:0-16616 GCA_041688215.1 Salinisphaeraceae bacterium
AGAAAAATGGATGCCGGGTAAAAACGGAGTAGGATTTTTCATCCCGAATTATCCCATTTTCAGCACTTTTTAGCAGCCGCTTTATCGCCTCTATAAGGGCTTAAGTTAGCGCCATTCGGGTCGGACAGGTAATCTGTCCGATCCTATCCCGATTTTCTAGGCCGTTTTTTCTTCCAGCGCGTCAGCCACAACCGGCGGTACAAGTCCGGTAATCTTGCCGTTGAGGAAGGCGATTTCGCGCACCAGTGTGGATGAGATGTCTGCAAACTCGGGCGACGGCACCATGAATACCGTGTCTACTTCGGGCGCCAGATGTCGGTTCATGATTGCCATCTGGCGCTCATATTCGTAATCGCCCACACCGCGTACACCGCGCACTAGCACGCTGACGCCATGTTCGCGGGCGAAGTCCACAATCAGCCCGGTCGTGCCCATGACGGTGACGTTATCAAGATCACCAACCACCTGTTCGGCCAGTCGCAGGCGCTCGTCCGGGTTGAATATGGATTTCTTTGAGGTGTTGTTGGCGACCGCAACAATCAGTTCCGGAAACATTTGCGCCGCGCGCCGGATAACATCGGCGTGGCCGTTGGTTATGGGGTCGAAGGTGCCGGTGTAGGCGGCGCGCAGGGGCTGTTTGCTATTCATGTCGGCTTATCTTCACTGGCGTTTGCCATAGTTGCAAGCGCGTAGCCCACTTGGCCTGCTTGCCTGGATTTCAGGATTTTCCAGTCGGCAGCAAGTTGCGGCGCATTGTTATGCGCGTATTCCATGTAAACCCGGCCGCCCAGAGCCAGATGTTTACGCGTATGGGCGAGCGCGGGTTCGAGCAGGCCGGTGTTGAAATGCGGGTCGAGAAACACGATATCGAAGGGCTTTGCATCCATCGGGGTACGGGTGTATTCACCGCACACCACCTGGCCGTTGCTGCCTAAGGTTTGCAGTTGCGTCTGAATTTCCTGCGCCAGCTGCCGGTTTTTTTCGATGAACAGCACTTCTGCCGCCCCGCGAGACAAGGCCTCCAGGCCCAGCGCACCGGTGCCGGCAAACGCGTCCAGGCAACGCGCGCCGATAATACGCGGGGCGAGCCAGTTGAACAGGGTTTCGCGCACCCGATCCGGTGTGGGCCGCAGGCCCGGCATGTCGGCTATGGGCAGGCGGCGCCCGCGCCACTCGCCGCCGATGATGCGCAGTTGCGATTGCTTTTTATGCGCCAAGGGTGCTGTCCTGGCCGACTTGAGAGCTACGGTTACTGGTCCTGGGTGCCGCCAACGGTCAGGCCGTCCACTTTCAGGGTGGGCTGACCCACGCCGACCGGCACGCTCTGGCCTTCCTTGCCGCACACGCCGATGCCGCTATCCAGTGCCAGATCGTTGCCCACCATGGAAACCTGTTCCAGCACTTTCGGGCCGTTGCCAATCAGGGTGGCGCCTTTGACCGGTTCCGCGATCTTGCCGTTGCGGATGCGATAGGCCTCGGAAGCGGAAAAAACGAAGTTGCCGGAGGTGATATCCACCGAGCCGCCGTCGAAATTAGCGGCGTAAATACCGTCTTTTACCGATTCCAGAATTTCGCCGGGATCATGCGGGCCGTTGCGCATATAGGTGTTGGTCATGCGCGGCATGGGCAGATGTGCGAACGATTCGCGGCGGCCGTTGCCGGTGGGTTTCTGTTTCATCAGGCGGGCATTGTGTTTGTCCTGCATATAGCCGACCAGCACGCCGTCTTCGATCAGCGTGGTGCAGTTAGTGGCGGTGCCTTCGTCGTCTGCGGAGAGCGAACCGCGGCGGTTCGGCAGGGTGCCGTCGTCCACGATCATGCAGTATTTGGAGGCGACTTTTTCGCCGATGCGGCCGGCATAAGTGGATGAGCCTTTGCGATTGAAATCGCCTTCCAGGCCATGACCCACGGCTTCATGCAGCAAAATTCCAGGCCAGCCGGGGCCGAGCACTACGGTCATATTGCCGGCCGGGGCTTCGACTGCATCGAGCCGCACCAGCGCCCGGCGCACGGCTTCGCGCGCATAGCCGGCCACGCGGTCTTCGCCGTCGCTGAAGTAATGGTAGCCGGTGCGCCCGCCGCCGCCGGCGCTGGCCTGTTCGCGTTTGCCGTTGGCCTCCACGAATACGGTAACGTTCATGCGGATGAGCGGGCGCACATCGCCGGCCATGGTGCCATCGGACGCCGCAACCAGCACCACGTCATTAAGCCCGGCAAGACTGACCTGCACCTGCGTAACCCGCGGATCGGACGCTCGCGCTACCTTGTCGGCGTGTTCCAACAGGGCGATTTTTTCGGCATCAGGCAAGCCAGAGATGGGGTCGATGGGGGCATACAGGGCGGGCGCTACGTGCGAACTCCAGGTTTGCATTTGCCCCTTCTGGCCGGCGTGCGCAATGGCGCCGGCCGCATTAGAGGCTTGCGTCAGGGCTGGCAATGCCAGTTCTTCCGAGTAGGCAAAGCCGGTTTTCTCGCCGCTCATGGCGCGCACGCCCACGCCCTGTTCGGTGCCGGCGGAGCCGGAACGCACAATGCCGTCTTCCAGCATCCAGCCCTCGCGCCGGCGCAGTTGAAAGTACAGATCGGCGGCGTCGATAGATGGCTTCATCAGGCCGGAAAGCACTTTTTCTATGGCATTCGTATCCAGTTCGGCTGGGGCCAGAAGCGTGTTTTGGGCGGTTTCCAGGGTATTGGACATAAGGTTTTGGCTAATGGTGATGTGTTTATAGGGCAAGTCTGAGACTTGCCGTTTTGCTCAGCTTGCCCTACAGGCGTCGATGGCTTAGACAGGGAAAACGCTCACGCGTGCGATGGAGATGATCCGTGTCCAGGGCGGCGATTGCAATGCCGGGCCCGCTGGCAACGCGGTCCAGAACCTGGCCCCAGGGATTGACCAGCATGGAGTCGCCCCAGGTTTCACGCCCGCTGGCATGACGCCCGCCCTGATTGGGGGCGATGACGTAACATAAATTTTCAATCGCCCGGGCGCGTGCCAGTGTTTCCCAGTGTGCCTGGCCGGTGGCGGCGGTGAATGCCGAAGGAACGGTAAAAATTTCCGCGCCCTGCGCTACCATTTCGCGGTAAAGCTCAGGAAAGCGCAGGTCGTAGCAGACCGATAACCCGAGTTTCCCGAACGGGCTGTCGATAACCACGGGGGTGCTGCCGGCTATAAACGAGTCTGATTCCCGGTACTGCTCGTCGCTTTCGGGCAGGGTTACGTCAAACAAATGGATTTTGTCGTAACGGGCAACGCGCGTGCCGTGGTCATCAAACACCAGCGAACTGGGATAAACGCGTTTGCCGTCACCTTTTAGCGGGATCGTCCCGCCCACAATCCACATTTTGTGTTTGGCTGCCTGCTCGGCGAGAAAGTCCTGTATCGGGCCGTTGTCGAGGCTTTCCGCAATAGCAAGTTTGTCGGCTTCATGTTTGCCCATATGAGCAAAATTCTCAGGCAATACGGCAAGCTGAGCCCCCGCCGCGGCAGCGCGTTCAAGCAATTCGCCGGCAGCGGCCAGGTTCTGGTCGCGGTCGGCGCTGGACACCATTTGAATGGCTGCTGCGTGGGCTGGGGTCATGGCGTGTCTTCGGTTGCTTCTTCAGTGGTGATGGTGTTGATCTCCGGATCCTGCCAGTTGCCGGTTAAATGATATTTAATGGTCGACAGGTCTTCGATGGGCTTTTCCAGCAGTTTTTGCGCCAACAGCAGGAACGCCCCCACCGCCGGCCCGCCAAGCACCGTGCCGGCCACAGCCACCCCGGTAGAAACCTTGGGCACGATAGTCACACGCTGGTCGTAAGTCCGCTCTGCCAAGTCTACGGTACCTTTAACACGCACGCTTGCCGACGGTGTTCTGATACGCAAATCGTCGCTGCGGGCCACGCCGGATTCAATCTGGAAATCGCCGCGGATGCTGTCGAAGGCCAGGCCTTTATCGACCACGTCCCGAAAATCCAGCAACAGGCGCCGCGGCAGGGCATAAAAATTGAACAGGCCCAGAACGCGCCCGGCGCCGGGATCAACCGAGACCAGCGTGCCATCGTCAAACTTTACCTCCATCAGGCCATTGAGCGCGGCCAGACTCAGGCCGTCCGGATTGGGGGCGATGTTCAGCTTGGCCTGGATGTCGGTGTCCTCGGCGCGAATATTGGGCACATAACCCAGCGTGCGCAGCAGGCTGCCCATGCCGGCGCCCTTGATGTTGGCCTCCAGGCTGGCCTCGGTTAGTCCGTTTTTACGCAGCCATTGGCCGTGTGCGTCGACACTTAACTTGCCGCCGGAAATTGCCAGCCGATTCAGGCCAATACCGCCGGGGATGGCCCGGGCCTGCAGGTCGAGGCGGCCTATGTTGATGCCATCTAGGGTGATATTTTCGACCGCTATATCAGTTACCGGCAGTTTTCCGGGGTCACGCGGCGGGGCGTCTTTCTCCGGCTCGGACAATTCGTCATTCTGCGGGCGCAGGTTGGCATCGGGTTCGAATTCCATGCGTTCAAATTGCGCGTTCAGCAGGGTCCGCGCGCCCGGGGTACCACTGGGGGCCGGCAGGTAACGCACATTGCCCAGTGCGCCTGGGCCTGCGATATCGGCGCGCCAGCCGGAGCTGCCGGCAACGGGCATGAATTTGAACTGCACCCGGTTCATGCGCTGGCCGCCAACTAGGGTTTCCTGAATACGCAGATCTGCGCCGCGTAATGAAAGGGGCGGCTTAGAAGTGTCCGCACCCTCGCCCGGGTTGTCGTCGCCGAGCGTGCCGAGGAAATCCTGCCAGGCCAGCAAATCGAGGGTAACGATATTGCCGCCTAGCCAGATACCGTCGCCTGCGGGGGCGGTTTCGCCCGTGTCGTCAAAGATGAAGTCCATGCTGGAAACCTGCCCGTTGGGCGAACGCAGGATCAAATCGAGCCGGTCGGCCAGGTCTACATGCACGCGCTCGCGGCCGCCGCCGATTTCCACGCGGATGGGCAGGGGGCCGCTGGGCTGTTTGTGCAATGGCGGCGGGAAGCCCAGGCTTATGCCTTCCAGATCGCTGCGCAGTGCGAGGTCGGATACCTTGCCGTCGCGGTCAACTTCCAGCACCGCGTGCCAGACGCCTTCGCCGCCGATTTGCCGCACGATGGGCGCCGGCATGAAACGGCGCAAGGCATCGAAATCGCGCGGCATCCGGATTAAGGTGCTGGCGTTGATGGACAAGCCACTGCCTTCGGCCGGGTTCAAGTCCGCCACCAGCGGCAGGCCGAGCAGATTCCCGCGCAGGCCTGTGGCGCTAAGGCCCTCACGGCTGAATTGCAGTTCGCCGTTAATGTTTTCAATGGGTTCCGGCAACACGCGATGCGAGAGCGTGGTGTCTTGCAGGGTGATGCGGCCATTGCTCACGACCTCGCCCAGCTCCGGTTTGAGCGGGATGCTCAGATCGAGTGCCAGATCCGCTTGGCCGTTGACTTCCAGAATTTTCGTCAGGCGGCCGAACTTTTCGTTAAGCGGGGAATTGGGCAGAAAATCCAGCAGCTGGCTGGCGTCGGCGTTGCTTACACTGCCGTCTATTTTAAGAATCGGTTCGCGCACATCGGCAACGCGGGCGCTGGCGGGGCCTATATCTACGCCGAGCATTTTGCCGTGCTCGGCTTGCACGCTCAGGGTGTCGCCAATCAGAGTGAATTTACCGTTGCCTTCGGTAAGTACCGGCCAGCCGGGTTTGTAGTCCAAGGTGGCCTGTTCAATTTTTGCGGAGACCTCAAATTTGCCGCCGCCCGTGGCATAGGGAAATCGATCTAGCGGGCCTTGCAGGGTAACTTTCCCCTCGGTCATTTTTCCGGTACGCACGGCCTCGGGCAGCCAGTCGCGCAGTCTGGGATTGGGTAATTCGGGATACTGCGGGATGTAGGCAAACAAGCGTGGCAAGTCCTGTGACAGCACTTGGGCCTTGATATCTACATTCGGCGTGGCTTCGGGCGGGATGTTTATTTCGCCGCTGGCGCTAACTTGGGTTTCCGCGCCGCGCCAGCGCAGTTGCTCGGCATTGATGTTCCAGCCGCTGTCGCCGTGGCTCCAGTTTATATTTCCCGCTAGGGTTTCCAGCGGCAGTTCGCCCTTGATGAATCCACGCCATACCAGACTGCCATCGGCCACCCGCAGCTGCAGCTGGCCACTGTCGCGCGTTAGTTCGAGCGTGCCGTACAAGCCATTAACCTGTAGCCCGCGGTCGGGGTTGTCTAAGCTCAGGTTGGCAAATTCTATATTGCCGGAGATCTCGGCTGGCGTCGCCTGGCCGTTATAGGTGATTTGAATGCGCGCCAATGTGCCCGCGGGTTGCCAGCGGGCGTTCTCATCCAGCAGTGGCAGCAGGCTGCCGAGCAGCGAAGCGGGCAGCGACCGCAGCTCAGCCTGCGCGGATTTTTCTTCGGGATTTATGACTATATCGCCGGCTATTTCTGGCTGATAGCCGTCGGGGCCGCGCATGGCGTCGACGGTAATGCGGTACCCCTGCGCAATGGGGGCAACGCTCAAATCAAGCCCGACCTCCGGCCCCAGCAAGCGGCCGCTGATTTCTTTATTGGGCTGGGGCGCGCCGGTAACCGATACGCGCGCACCGGTGAATTCGCTGGCCTGCCAATCGCTCCAGATTTCCAGATTGTTGCGGCCGGTGTCTGGCGCCTGGAAGTCTTCGCCGCTGGCTTTGGCCAAGGCTGTAAAATCGAGTTGCTGGCCTTTGAAATAGTTGTGCGCGCGCAAGTTGTCCAGATCTACCCCGTCGTCGTCAGTCGGGTCGATTAGTAGCGCTTCAAACTGCATGCTTTCGCCCAGCTCGGGCGGCAGTTGCAACTGCGCCTGCAGACGATGGCGTGGCCCCTGATTATTCAGGCTCAGCGCGATATCATGCAGGCGAAAGCGGTTTGTCGGGGCCGGGGTCGGGCTCCAGAAAAGTTCGCCGTTGCTGATCTGTATGAACTGAAAGCCGTTGAGTTTTTCTGCAATCTCTTGCCAGTCAAGTTCGTTTTCGCCCGGCTCGATGCCGCGCAGGCGCAGCTTGCCACTGGCGTCGCGATAGGCGGAAAGTTGCGCGCCTACAAGGGACACGCCCTGCGGTTGGAAGCGCGCGTGCAGCAGGTCCCAAACGCTGAAATGCAACGCTAGCTTTTCCAGGCGGATCACTGGATTGCTGCCGGTGGTATCAAAAATACTGGCCTGGTTCAGATGCAGAACCGGGCCTTGCCAGCTCCAGCGCAGATCCATCGCCCCGATTTCCACCGGACGGTCAATGCGCTGGCTAACCGCGTTGGCTACTTCGTGACGATAGCCGGGCAGCGCAACATCGACCAGACGTACCGCACCCACCAGCAGGCCGGCGAGGATTACCCAGCCTGCCACAGTGCCAATTATTAAGGTCTTGAGTTTCAGATTGCGTCTTAGCATGCAACGGCTGGGTGGAAGACATGGCGGTTATCGGCTGGAAGGCTGGGTTTTTCAGCCTTGCGCATTACATCAATACTACGTCGAAATGTTCCTGCAGATACAAGGACTCGGACTGTAAACGGATTGGGTAACCCAGATTTTTGGAGAGCTCCGCCAGGGCGCCGGCCTGTTCGTCGAGCAGCATGGCGATAACATCGGGGTTGGCCAGCACCACGAGTTCCTTGAATTCGAACTGGCGCGCGGAGCGCAGTAGTTCGCGGAAAATATCGTGGCAGACCGTGTCCGAGGTTTTTACCGAGCCGCGGCCGGAACACATGGGGCAGGGTTCGCACAGGATATGCTCCAGGCTTTCGCGCGTGCGCTTGCGCGTCATTTCCACCAGGCCGAGCTGGGAAATATCGCAGATCATGCTCTTGGCAGAGTCTTTGGCGAGTGCGGTTTCCAGCGCGCGCAGTACCTGGTCGCGATGCGCCTGATCCTGCATGTCTATGAAATCAATGATGATTATGCCGCCAAGGTTGCGTAGCCGCAGTTGCCGGGCGATGGCGTGGGCTGCTTCCAGGTTGGTCTTGAGGATGGTATCGCCCAGGTTATAGGAGCCCACAAACGCGCCGGTGTTCACATCGATGGTGATCATGGCCTCGGTTTGCTCAATGACGATGCTGCCGCCGGACTTGAGATTGATGCGCGGATGCAGGGCGCGCTCCAGCTCGTCCTCGGCGCCGAACAGATCGAAGATTGGGCCGCTGTCTTCAAAAAGTTCAATGCGGTCGGTCAGCTCAGGCACAAAGTCTTGGGCAAATTCCCGCATTTGCAGGTAAGCGTCGCGGTTATCGATGCGAATTCGGTCGACGTTGGGAGAGATCATGTCGCGCAGCATGCGCGTTACCAGCGGCAGATCGCCGTGGACGAGGCTGGGGGCTTGCGCGGCTATCACCTGTTTCTGAATCGCCGCCCAGAGTTTTTCCAGCAGGCGCATATCCGCTGCCAGGGCCTGTTCGCAGGCGCCCTCGCCGGCGGTACGCACGATAAATCCACCGGCCATGTTTTCGTTTTGCTTGATGGTGCTGACCGCCTGAGTGAGGCGCTCGCGTTCTTCCTCGTTTTCTATGCGTGTGGACAGAGCCACTTTTTCGTTATGCGGCATTAGCACCAGAAAGCGCGAGGGGATCGACAGATCAGTGGTTAGCCTCGCGCCCTTACTGCCCAGCGGCTCTTTCATAACCTGCACCAGGACGTGATCGTCCTGGGATAGCAGGTGTTCGATACTCAGGGGAAGGTCCTGGTCCTCGCCGTGGCGGCGCACAATGTCCGAGGCATGCAGGAACGCGGTACGTTCGAGCCCGACTTCCACAAATGCCGCCTGCATGCCGGGCAATACGCGTTGCACGCGGCCAAGGTAAATATTGCCGACTACGCCCCGCTGTGCGTCCCGCTGCAGAAATAATTCCTGCAACTGGCCATGCTCGATCTGGGCCACGTGGGTTTCCCCCGGCGCTACGTTTACCAGGATGTCGATAGTCATCCCCGAGTGCTCGGAGTGCGCTTACGCATTTTTCTGACGCAATGAATCGGCCAGCGTAATTAAAGTTGATGTATACATGGCACCGATTGTCGGCCGCTAGTGCTGTGTCTGCAAGCGCGTGCTGACGCGCCGGCGTTACGCGCGGTGGTAGGGGTGGCCCTGCAGCAGGCTCCAGGCGCGATAAATCTGCTCGGCGACGATGATGCGCACCAGCCCATGCGGCAGCGTAAGTGCGGACAGCGACCAGGACGAATCTGCCCGCGTCTGGCACGCCGGCGCCAGGCCGTCCGGTCCGCCGACCAGCAAGGCCAGATCACAGCCGTCTGCCAGCCAGGCTTGCATTTCTGTCGCAAGTCGTTCGGTGGACCAGGCCTTGCCGGTGACTTCCAGCGCGATTACGCGGTCGCTGGGCTGGGTGGCGGCGAGCATGCGCTCGCCCTCGGTTGCGATGGCCGATTTCGCGGCGGCGCTTTTGCCGCGATGGCCGAGCGCGATTTGATTAAGTTCCAGACGGCACTGCTGCGGCAGGCGGCTGGCGTATTCGTCAAAACCCGTGTTGACCCATGCGGGCATGCGGGTGCCGACGGCGATCAGGGAAATACGCAAGCTTATTCTTGCTGTGTGCTTTCGGCTTCGCGCGTGTCGATATCCCAGAGTTTTTCAAGCTGATAATGCGCGCGCGTGGTGGGCTGCATGATGTGTACGATGACGCCGCCCAGGTCGATGAGCACCCATTCGGCTTGGTCCATGCCCTCTACGCCCGGTTTCAGCCCGGCTTGCTTGGCTTTCTGGACCAGTGTTTCGCCCAACCGTTTCACATGCCGTGCGGAGCGCCCCGAACAAATCACCATCTGGTCGGTGATGGTGGTGAGCTGGGAGACATCCAGCACGGTGATGGATTCGCCCTTGAGCTCCTCTACCGCATCCAGGGCGAGTTTCAGATTCATTGCGTCTTGACCCGTGGGTTTGTCGTTTCGGTGTAAATGCCGCTGTCGATAAGATCATCGAATACGGCTTGCGGTAGCAGATAACGGGGGCTGCGGCCGTCGGCCAGCAGTTCGCGGACATGGGTGCTGGAAATCGCCAGCGGCGGTGGCGCGCAGACGTGGATACTGCCGCCCAGCGCCGTGCTCAAGGCACGCGCATCGCCGCGTCTTTGCTCGAGTTCGGCTTGTGCGGCTGCGGGAAATTCCGGGCTGATCCCGGGCCGCTTCACCAGCACGATATGCGCGTAATCAAAAAGCTGGCGCCATTCATGCCATTCGGGCAGCTTGGCGAAAACATCCCCGCCCATGATCAGGCACAGCGGGGTATCCGGAAGATCAGTGCGCAGGCTGGCGAGCGTATCCACCGTATAGGACAGCCCTGGGCGCATGAGCTCGCGGTCGTCCAGCGACAGATTGGGTTCGCCGGCAATGGCCACGCGAATCCATTTCGCACGCTGGCCCGGCGTAGCCGAGGGCAAGTCACGATGCGGCGGCCGGGCGCTGGGGATCAGTCGCACCGAGGCCAGCTTCAGCCTGTCCCGCAGTTCAATGGCGAGACGCAAATGGCCGTTATGTACGGGATCAAAAGTGCCGCCGAGAATACCGATCGGAGCCTGCATCAATGCTGTGTTCTAGCGAACGTGGCCGTCACCCAACACCACATATTTGACTGACGTGAGGCCTTCCAGTCCCACCGGGCCGCGCGCGTGCAGCTTGTCGGTGGAGATGCCGATTTCCGCGCCCAGGCCATACTCGAAGCCATCGGCAAAACGGGTGGAGGCATTGACCATGACCGAAGCCGAGTCCACCGCGCGCAGAAAATAACGCGCGCGGCTGATGTTTTCGGTAACTATGCTGTCGGTATGGTGGGAACCGTATTTTTCGATGTGGTCGATGGCCGCGTCCATATCCGGCACGATTCTAACCGCCAGAATCGGGCCCAGATACTCGGTACTCCAGTCACTGTCCTGCGCGGGCTGTGCATCGTCCAGAATTTTCCGGGTGCGCTCGCAGCCACGAATTTCTACCCCGGCCTGGCGTAGGGTTTTGCCTAAAGGCGTCAGAACCTCAGCGGCGACCGCCTCGGCCACCAGCAGGGTTTCCATGGTGTTACAGGTGCCGTAACGCTGGGTTTTGGCATTCACCGCGATGGCGTGGGCTTTTTCCAGATCCGCCTGGTCGTCGATGTAAACGTGGCAGATGCCGTCCAGATGTTTGATTACCGGTACACGCGCGTGCTGGCTGACGTATTCCACCAACCCCTTGCCACCGCGCGGCACCACCACGTCGATGTATTCAGACATGCGCAGCATTTCCCCCACCGCCGCTCGCTTGGTGGTTTCCACCACTTGTACGGCGGTGCGCGGCAGGCCGGCGGCGGCTAGTGCGTTTGCGATGCAATCGCCGATAGCCTGATTGGACTCGCGCGCTTCAGAACCACCCCGCAGGATGGCGGCGTTGCCGGATTTCAGACACAGCGCGGCGGCATCAGCCGTTACATTCGGCCGCGACTCGTAAATGATGCCGATCACGCCCAGCGGTACGCGCATGCGCCCCACCTGTATGCCGGAGGGGCGGTAGTTAAGATCGGTGATTTCGCCCACCGGGTCGGCCAAGGCGGCGACCTGACGCAGGCCTTCGGCCATGGCAGCAATACGCTCGGGGTTGAGTTCCAGGCGTTCGGACAAGGCCGCATCCAGTTTGCCGTGGCCGGCGCGCAAGTCCCTGGCGTTGGCCGCCAGAATGCTGGCCTGTGCGGACTCGATGGCATCGGCAATGGCAAACAATGCGGCGTTTTTTACGCCGGGATCCGCGACTGCCATCTCGCGCGCGGCCGCACGCGCGCCCTGCCCGAGTTTGCGCATATAGGTTGCCAGTGCCGCGTTGCTGTCTTCGCTCAAGCTTGCGCTCATCGCCTGTAATCCAACCTGTAGCTAAGCTGATTGCTGAAAAGAACGGCGTGCCGGGTCGATACCCGCAACGCCCAGCGCCAATGTTACCAGTTCCGCCCAAGCGCGGCCGCGCTCGGCGCCTTTATTGACCTGATCCGCGTGCGCGGCCAGGGCCAGCAGGCGCAGGATGCGTCCGCGTTTAATACGTTTGGCCGCGCGCGCCAGCAACTGCCGGCGCTGCGGCGGCATGGGCCGGGTTTTGCCACCCGCCTGTACCTGTTGCAGGGTGCGGATGTCGGCCACCAGGGCCCACAGAATCAGCACCGGATCGATGCCTTCTTCACGCAGACGCTCGGCGGTGCGAATTACGCCAGGGCCATCACCGGCCAGGGCCTTGCCGCCGAGATCAAAAATATCGAAGTGCGCGGAGTCCGCGGCCACCTGCAGCATGGCTGCGGCGTCTACGGTCTCATCGGGAAACAACAGCGCCAGACGATCAATTTCCTGCGCGGCGGCTAGCAGGTTGCCTTCGGCGCGTTCGGCCAGCACGGCAACGGCATCGGCGTTTAGCGCCACATTGCGGCTGCGGGCGCGTTGCGTAATCCAGCCGGGAAGTTTATCGCTGTCCAGGGGCCAGGCGTACATTTCCCGGCCCGCTTCGGCCAGACGCTTGTACCAGGCCTTGTGGCGTTCCTTGCCGGGCAGCGGGGTGGCGAGCACGATGAGGATCGTGTCCGGCGGTGGATTTTTTGCGTAATTGATAAGTGCCGCGCTGCCGTCCTTGCCCGGACCCTTGTCGGGCAGATGAATTTCGATGATGCGTTTTTGCGCGAATAACGACAGCGTGTCGCCGGCCGCGGCGAGCTGGTGCCAGTCGAAGCCGCCTTCAACGTGCAGCACCTGGCGTTCATCGTAGCCCGCCTCACGCGCGGTCTGGCGCAGCGCATCGGCCGCTTCGAGCACAATCAGCGGCTCGTCGCCGGCGAAGAGATAAATGCTGGAGAAGTTGTCTTGACTGCCTGGGCCTTGTGAGGCTGAACGATTCAACGGCTACTCGCTGGGTTCTTCCGGCAGGTTGCGGCCGTAGAATATTTCCATTACTTCGTGTTCGATGCGGGTTTCCAGCGCCTCGGCTTCGTCGTCCTCGAGCATTTCCGGGGTGTCGCCAAACAGGTAGTCGCCGAGTGCCAGTTCCATCAGCCGCATCTTGGTATGGAAGATGCGCTCGGCGTGCACATTCACATCCACCATTTGGTAGCGGTCCCTGATGTCGGCGGCGATGTAGTCCTGAATCGAGTTGATGTGGTGGTCGATGAAATGCTTGTTGCCTTCCACGTCGCGCGTAAAGCCGCGCACGCGATAATCGAGGTTAACTACATCGAACTCAAAACTGCGGATCAGGTAATCCAGCGCTTTCAGCGGCGAAATTACGCCGCAGGTGGATACATCGATATCCGCGCGAAAGGTGGAAATGCCGTGGTCGGGATGCGATTCGGGATAGGTGTGCACCGTAATGTGGCTTTTATCCAGATGACCCACCACGGCGTCGGATTGTGGCTCTGGAGACACGGATTCCTCGGCGATAAGCATGGTTACGCTGGCGCCCTCTGGCTCGTAATCCTGACGCGCGATGTTAAGGATATTGGCACCGATGATTTCAGCCACCTCGGCAAGAATATGGGTAAGACGCACGGCGTTGAACACCTCGTCCAGATAGGCCACATATTCCAGCTTCTGAGCCGCGGAGCGTGCGTAGCAGATGTCGTAAATGTTGAACGACAGGCTTTTGGTGAGGTTGTTAAAGCCATGCAGCCTGAGTTTATCCATTGCGCCTAGTCTCTACTGGATAAAAGGGGGCGGCATTATGCCTATGTTGCAATGCGGACGAAATAGTCAAGCGTCGCTCGCGCGAATTTCATGACTGTGGCTAATATTTACGCTGGTCTGCAACATGATGGATGCGGAACAGTATTTCTCCGCCGAGAGCGCCACCGCACGCGCGACCTGCTTCTCGGACAGGCCGTCGCCGCTGATGATGAATTTCAGGTGGATATCGGTAAACACCTTGGGGTCGGTCTCGGCGCGCGTGGCCTCCAGTTCGATGCGGCAGCCGCTGACCGCTTGCCGCGCTTTTTTCAGAATGTGCATCACATCCATGGCGCTGCAGCCACCCACGCCGAGCAGCACCATTTCCATCGGTCGCATGCCGGTATTTTCGCCGCCGAGCGCGGGCGGGCCGTCTATGGTGATTTCGTGACCGCTGTCGGCGCGGCCGGTGAATTGCAGTTTTTCTTGCCAGTCTATGGTTGCTTGCATTGGCTCGGGATTGCTTCGTGAAATGGGGAATGCATTACGCTAATAATGCCTTTAAGGCCTCGCCTGGATCGGGTTTGCGCATCAGCGATTCGCCGATCAGAAAGGCGTGTACGTCGGCCTCCTGCAGGCGCTGCACATCGGCCTTTGTATGGATGCCGCTTTCGCTGATGAGTAACCGTTGCGCCGGCATTAGTTCGCGCAGCTTCAGGGTTACGTCCAGCGATGTTTCGAAGGTTCTCAGGTCGCGGTTATTCACGCCGATCAGGCAACGCGCGTCGAGTTTGAGCACGCGCTGCAATTCCATTTCGTTGTGGACCTCGGCGAGTACGTCCATGTCCATGTCCAGGGCCTTGTTCGCCAGTGCCTGCATGTCGCAATCATTTAACGCGGCGGCGATTAGCAGAATACAGTCCGCACCCAGCGCGCGGGCTTCGCAGACCTGCAGTTCGTCGATGATGAAATCCTTGCGCAGTATCGGCAGATCGCAGGCCTCGCGCGCCTCTTCCAGATATTCCGGCGCGCCCTTGAAAAACTCGCGGTCGGTAAGCACGGATAAACAGGCCGCGCCGCCGGCCGCGTAGCGCTCGGCCAGCCACGCGGGATTAAAGTCTTCGCGGATCAGGCCCTTGCTGGGCGAGGCTTTCTTGATCTCAGCAATCACGGCTATGCCGGCATCCTGTGCGCGCCGCTTTAGCGCCGCGGCGAAGCCGCGCGGGGCGGGCGCGGCGGCTGCCTGTTCGTAACACAGTTCGGCGGCGCCATAGGAATGCAGCAGGCGCACTTCCTCGCGTTTCTGCGTGAGAATTTTATCCAGAATGTGTACCGGTTTGGTCATGCGCTTATTTATCGGCATTCATCTGTTGCGTCAGTTCCGCCAGTGCCGCGAGCCGCTCGGCCGCCGCGCCGGTGGCCAGTGTCTCCAGCGCCAGTGTAACGCCTTGTTTGATGTTGGTCGCCTTGCCACAGGCATACAACGCCGCACCTGCATTTAGCGCCACCATATCGCGGGCAATGCTGTCTTCGCCAGTAAAGGCTTTTCGGATCAGCGCCAGACTTTGTTCGGCGGTGTCCACACGCAGCGCATCCAGCGAGGCCCGCTGCAGGCCCACGTCTTCGGGCACCAGCGTGTACGTCTGGACTTGCCCGTCTTTAAGCTCCGCGATGCGGGTTGGCGCGTTGATGCTGATTTCATCCAGGCCGTCCTCCCCGTGCACCACCAACACGTGCGTGCTGCCGAGTTTTTGCAACACTTCGGCCAGCGGTTGGGTGAGGTGGCCGTTAAATACGCCGATCACCTGATTTTTCGCCCCCGCCGGGTTGGTCAGCGGCCCGATGATGTTGAACAGCGTGCGCACGCCCAGTTCCCGGCGTGGGCCGGTGGCGTGCTTCATCGCACCGTGGTAACCGGGGGCGAACATGAAGCCGATCCCGAGTTGCTGCACGCACTGCGCTACCTGTTCTGCATTACAATCGATGCGCACGCCGGCGGCTTCCAGCACATCCGCGCTGCCGGATTTGCTGGAGACCAAGCGGTTGCCATGTTTGGCCACGCGCCCGCCGGCGGCGGCCACTACCAGCGCGGACGCCGTGGATACATTGAATAGTCCGGCTGCATCGCCGCCGGTGCCACAGGTGTCTACCAGTTCGTCGGTATAAGCCGGATTGACCGGCACCGGGCTGGCGAGCTCACGCATAACTTCGGCGGCGGCGGTAATTTCGGCCACGGTTTCGCCCTTCATGCGCAGCGCGACCAGAAAGCCGCCAATCTGCGCCGGCGTGGATTGGCCGGTCATGATGCTGTACATCGCGGTGCGCATGGCCTCGGCAGACAAATCCCGGCCTTCGATTACCTGGTTCATTATTTCCTTGCTGATCATGGTGTTGCGCACCTGGCGAGGAAGGTTTTGAGCATCGCTTGGCCGTGCTCGGAAAGGATTGATTCCGGGTGGAACTGCACACCCTCGGCGCCCGTGGGTTTGTGGCGTATGCCCATGATTTCGTCCACCGCGCCTTCGGGAGTTTCCGTCCAGGCGGTAATCTCGAATGTGTCCGGGAGGTCGTTTTTATCCACGATCAGCGAATGGTAGCGGGTGGCAGTGAGCGGGTTGGCAAGATCGGCAAACACGCCTGCGTCGGTATGGTGGATAACCGAGGTTTTGCCGTGCATGACTTCCCGCGCCCGCACGATTTTAGCGCCAAACGCCTGACCAATCGCCTGATGCCCCAGGCACACGCCGAGCACGGGAATCCTGTCCGCCAGTTGCTTTGCGCAGGCTACGGAAACGCCCGCTTCGTTGGGGGTGCAGGGGCCGGGCGAAATCACAATGCCGGCGGGTTCCATGGCTTCGATTTCGTCTAAGCTGGCTTCGTCGTTGCGCAGTACTTTTACGTCCGCGGCCAGTTCACCGAGATACTGAACGAGGTTGTAGGTAAAGGAATCGTAATTGTCGATCATGAGTATCACGCGCACCTCCCCAGCTTCG
>JBDNIO010000103.1:0-7403 GCA_041688215.1 Salinisphaeraceae bacterium
CAGCATTTTGGCGGTTTTGTCGAAAGCCTCACCCACCGCGTCGTCCAGCGTTTGGCCCAGTTGCCGGTATTGACCCACACCGATGACCTCGATCAATAACGTGTGACCACCCGACACCAATAAAGCAACAAATGGAAACGCCGGCGCATCGTCCTCCAGCATCGGCGAGAGCAGATGGCCTTCCATATGGTGTACGCCGATTACCGGCACGTCCCACGCCATGCCCAGGGCGACCGCCAGCGACGCGCCCACCAGCAAGGCGCCTACCAGACCGGGTCCTTGCGTGTAGGCAATCCCGTCCGCACGTTCGATGCCCGCATCTGCCAGCACTTGTTGAATTAGCGGCGCGAGCTTGCGCACGTGGTCCCGCGACGCCAGCTCCGGCACCACGCCGCCGTACTCGGCGTGCAGTGCAACCTGGCTGTGCAGCAGATGCGCCTGTAATCCGGCGTCGCGGCTATATACCGCTACGCCGGTTTCATCACAGGAGGTTTCGATGCCTAAAATATTCCCTACAGGATTCATGTCGTTGCAAATACACATGCTGGAGTCTAAACTGCGCAGCCCTATTCTAGTGGGGTACGCCTTCGCGTGCCCAGATATTGGAGTGTGATTGCTTAATGCCAAGCGTAAGAGTTAAAGAAAACGAGCCTTTCGAAGTTGCCCTGCGCCGCTTCAAACGCAGTTGCGAAAAGGCCGGCACGTTAACCGACGTGCGTAAAAACGAGTTTTTCGAAAAACCCAGCCAGGAACGTAAGCGCAAGCGCGCCGCCGCTGTCAAACGCCATCTCAAGCGTCTGCAGCGCGAAAATATGCGCTTTACCCGCCAGTACTAAGCTTCACCAGGCTGCCACTCCCGTTTATTGCGGGAGTCATCCATGACGCTAAAATCCCAACTCGCCGACGACATCAAATCCGCCATGCGCGCGAAAGAGCGCGGGCGCCTGACTGTCCTGCGGCTGATCCATTCGGCCATTCGCCAGCGCGAAATCGATGAGCAAATCGAACTCGATGACCCCGCTGTGCTCGCCGTTCTCGACAAAATGGTCAAGCAACGGCACGACTCGATAAGCCAGTACACCGACGCCGGCCGTGAGGAACTGGCCGCGGCAGAAACCGCGGAAATCGTCATCCTCGAAGATTACCTGCCGCAGCAATTATCCGACAACGAACTCGAAGAAATGATAAGCGCGGCCATCGCCGAAACCGGCGCCGCCTCCATGCGCGACATGGGCCAGGTCATGGCTATCCTCAAGCCCAAAACCCAGGGCCGAGCCGATATGGGCGCGGTCAGCGCGAAAGTTAAGGCGCAACTCCAGCAGTAACGGAATATTTCAGGCGTATCAAGCCGCCGCTACCTACCCGGCCCGCGAGCCGCTAAACTGTCCCCTGTCCCCTGTTCCCTGTGCCCTGATGAATGGCCCGCATACCCCCTGCTTTTATAGATGAGCTGCTTAGCCGCATAGAAATAGTGGCGCTGATAGAAGCGCGCATGCCGCTAAAAAAAGCCGGCAAGGAATTCCAGGCCCGCTGCCCCTTTCACGACGAGAAAACACCGTCGTTCACCGTCTCACCCACAAAACAGTTCTATCACTGCTTTGGTTGCGGTGCCCATGGCACGGCATTAAGTTTCCTGATGGAATACGACCGGCTTGAGTTCCGCGAGGCGGTCGATCTGCTGGCCGGCCAGGTCGGCATGGAGATTCCCGAGGACTACCGCGCCGGCCCCGACCCCAATGAACAACAACCGCTGTTCAATGTACTCATCCAGGCCGACCGCATTTATCGCGAGCACTTGCGACAAACGCCGCACGCCATCGACTACCTCAAGGGGCGCGGCATCTCAGGCGAAATCGCAAAAACCTATAGCATTGGCTTCGCGCCGCCCGAATGGGACGCCCTGTTCCAGCACACCAAAGACCGCAAGGCAGCAGTAACCGCGGGTCTATTGATCAAGCACGAGGATACGGGCAAGACTTACGACCGTTTCCGCAACCGCATCATGTTCCCGATCCGGGATGGCCGTGGCCGCATCATCGGCTTCGGCGGCCGCACCCTGGGCGATGACAAGGCCAAATATCTGAATTCGCCGGAAACGCCGCTTTTCCACAAAGGCCGCAATTTATATGGCTTGTACGAAGCTCGGCAAAAGCTCAAGGATATCCCGCGCATGCTGGTGGTCGAGGGCTATATGGATGTGGTGGCACTGGCGCAACACGGCTTTCATAACGCGGTCGCAACGCTTGGCACCGCTACTACGGCAGAACACCTGCAAGCATTGTTCCGCGTGTGTGACGAGGTCGTATTCTGTTTTGATGGCGACTCCGCCGGCCGGCGCGCCGGCTGGCGGGCGCTCGAGCAATCGTTGCCCGTGATGCGCGGCACCCGGCGGGTGAAGTTTTTATTCCTGCCCGAAGGCGAAGACCCGGATACCCTTGTACGCGGCCAGGGCGGGCAACAACGTTTTCTAGAACTAATCGACAACAGCCTGCCGGCTTCAACCGTACTGCTTAATGGCCTGAGCGAAGATACCAATCTGGCGACGGCGGATGGCCGCTCAAAACTGGTAGAAAAGGCCCGCCCCTATATCGAACAACTCCCCCCCGAAGCCTTGAAGGCGCAACTGATTCAGGAAATTGCCGAGATCAGCGGCTTGCCCGCATCCGATTTACAAACGCTTTACCAACGCGGTGCCGCGCTTGCAGCGCCTGCAGCCAGACAACCCCAGCCCAGCAAAAGCAGCATGAAAATGACCCCCGTGCGCCGCGCCATGCAGCTGCTAATGAACGAACCGCGCCTGGCCGATAACATTTCCGAGACCCGGGAACTACGCAGCGCAGGCAGTGCCGGCGCGCAAATATTGGCGGAAAGTATTGAATTTTTCCAAAAAAACCCTACATATACTGTCGCGGTGTTGCTGGAACGCTGGCGCGATGAACCGCACGGCCCAGCATTACAGCGGCTCGCGGCAGCAACCCCGCGTGGCGAGCGCACGAATCTGGAAAAGGAATTTAACGCGTGCGTGCGCAGCGTAATACAGGAAACCGAGAATATAGCCAGACGCGAACGTTACGATGCATTGCTCGCCCGTCAACAGCAGGGCTCGCTGCGCAACGCGGAACAAGAGGAATTACAGAATTTACTGCGAGAAATTCGCGCCAGTCGCGGTCGCATCAACTAAACCCGCACAATCAACTTAACCAGCGTATGGCGCTGAAACCCCGCCCCAAGTATACTGGGGAGTTAGCAATCGGCACTTGCCATACCCTTCAAGCACAACTCGGCAGACAGCATGAGCAACGAAAAGCAGTCCCAGCTTAAACTCTTAATCGCACACGGCAAGTCCAAGGGCTACCTCACTTACGCCGAGGTTAACGACACCCTGCCCGATGACATCGTCGATCCCGAGCAGATCGAAGACATCATCAACATGATTAACGACATGGGCATTACGGTGCACGAAACCGCGCCGGATGAAGACACCCTGCTGCTGTCCGAAAACGCCGTTAACGACGATGACGACGACGATGCCGACGAGGCCGCCGCCACCCTGGCCGCGCTTGACCCGCAATTCGGCCGCACCACCGACCCCGTACGCATGTACATGCGTGAAATGGGTACCGTGGAACTGCTCGACCGTCAGGGTGAGACCCGCATTGCCAAACGCATTGAAGAAGGCCTGGCGGAAATGCTGTTCTCACTGGCCTATTTCCCGGCCACCGCAGCGCGTCTGCTGGAATACTGGGCCAAGGTCGAAGCCGAGGATATGCGCCTGACCGACCTGTTCGTGGCCTTCGTGGACCCCGACACCGGCGACCCCATTCCCAACACCGACCCGGAAGAGCAAACCGCGGACACAGATTCGAGCGATGCCGATGATGAAGACAGCGACGAAAAACCGGTAGACCCCGGCCCCGACCCCGAAGAAGCGGCCGCGCAGTTCAAGAAGCTCAAATCCCTGCATCGCTCCGCCCTGCGCGCGCTGCACACGCACGGCCGTAAGGACGAAAAAACCGAAGCCGCGCTGGCCAAACTCGCCACGCATTTCATGCGTTTCAAGCTGGTACCGAAGATTACCGACGGTCTGGTTGGCCAACTGCGTAAAACCATGGCCGACATCCGTGGCCTGGAACGCGAAATGCTCAGTATCTGTGTGCGCCAGGCCGGCATGCCGAGGCGCGATTTCGTACGGCAACTGCCGGACAACCTGACCAGCGAAGCCTGGCTGGACAAGCTCATCCGCGCCAAACGCAAATACTCTTCCAGCATTGCCGGCCACAAGCCGGAACTGGTGCGCCTGCAAAGCCGCATCATGCACCTGGAAGAACACTCCGAACTCAACGTTAATCACATCAAGGAAATCAACCGCCGCATGTCCATCGGCGAGGCCAAGGCCCGCCGCGCCAAGAAGGAAATGATCGAGGCCAACCTGCGCCTGGTGATCTCCATCGCCAAGAAATACACCAACCGTGGCCTGCAATTTCTGGACCTGATCCAGGAAGGCAACGTCGGCCTGATGAAAGCCGTAGACAAGTTCGAATACCGGCGCGGCTACAAATTTTCCACCTATGCTACCTGGTGGATACGCCAGGCCATCACCCGCTCGATCGCCGACCAGGCGCGCACCATTCGTATTCCGGTGCACATGATCGAGACGATTAACAAATTGAATCGAATCTCCCGCCAGATGCTGCAGGAAATGGGCCGCGAAGCCACCCCGGAAGAACTCGCCGAGCGCATGGAAATGCCGGAAGAAAAAGTGCGCAAGGTGCTGAAGATCGCGAAAGAACCGATTTCCATGGAAACCCCGATCGGCGACGACGAAGACAGCCATCTGGGCGACTTCATCGAAGACATCATGGCCATCGCACCGGACGACTCGGCTAGCGGCGAGAGCCTGCGCGAAGCCACCCACAACACGCTCGCCAGCCTCACCCCGCGCGAAGCCAAGGTCTTGCGCATGCGCTTCGGTATAGACATGAATACCGACCACACCCTGGAAGAAGTCGGCAAACAGTTCGACGTGACTCGCGAGCGCATTCGCCAGATAGAAGCCAAGGCCTTGCGTAAACTGCGCCATCCAAGCCGCGCTACGTTCTTGAAAAGCTTTTTGGACGAATAAAAATAGTCTAATCTCGCCACTGCTCTTCTGGAGTTGCTGCAGCCGAGTATCAGTACGGCTATATAGGCGCTTTCCACAGACGGCTCGCGTGTGCAGGTGATGTCGCGGTGCAGGCTCAGGTCGCCGCTGGCCGCAAAGCCGAGCTCGAATGCTGCGACGGGATATGCTACTTGTTCCAGACTTTCGCCAACCGCCCTGCCGCAGGCCCAGGAAGCCGTTGACCGCGCCTGCCGGTTTGTGCGTAATGGACCAAGCTAATGGAGATTCCCGTTATGAGCACAAATACCACCACGCCAACCGAACCCTATACACGCATCGAAGAGCATGGCGCCGTTGCCGTCATCACCCTGGATCGGCCGAAGCAACGTAATGCGCTGTCACTCGAGCTGATACGCGAATTAACCCGGGCATTGGAAACGCTAGGCGCACAGCAGCAGACACACAGCATTGTCATCCACGGCGCCGGCACCGCCTTTTCCTCCGGCCACAACCTGCGCGAGCTGGTCGGCCGCAGCCAGGACGAAGAGCGAGAAATCTTCCAGGCCTGCACGCGCCTGATGCAAACCGTTCAGCACATCGGCCCGCCCGTAATCGCCGCCGTAACCGGCACCGCCGCGGCCGCCGGCTGCCAACTGGTCGCCAGTTGTGACCTGGCGATAGCATCCGAAGACGCCACGTTCAGCACCCCAGGTGTAAAAATCGGCCTGTTTTGTTCGACCCCGATGGTCGCCTTATCACGAAATATTGGTCGCAAGCGCGCGCTGGAGATGCTGTTAACCGGCCAAGCGATTAGTGCCGATACCGCTGCGAATTGGGGCCTGATCAACCGCGTCGTACCGGGCGAAAATCTGTTGGATGAAGCCATCGCGCTGGCTGAATCTGTTGGGCACGCAAGCCCGCTAACCCTGCGCATCGGCAAACAGGCGTTTTACCGCCAGATCGACGCGACCCAAGAACAGGCCTACGACTCAATGAGTGAAACCATGGCCGAAAATGCCATGACCAATGACGCGCAAGAAGGCATGTCGGCATTTTTGGAAAAACGGCCACCACAGTGGCGGGGTAGCTAAGCTGTGCTCAATCTAACTCTAATGCAAAGCAATTTGTACCTATAAGCCAGCCTTAAGGGGTTGCTGAAATAGTCCATCCTTGTGCCAAGCGGGAACTGCCAAAAAACTGCGCTTTTAAGCAGCCCCTTAAAGCTTTTTGGGGAGATTAGAAGTCAATTCAGCTTACTCTGCGGATTATGCAATTCAGCATGGCAATTTGCGCACAATAAAATGCATAGTCTTGCTTCTATCAGCACTGCCTCCCATTTCCTGTTGGAGAGCGCCCTGAGATCGAGATCGAAACTCTTCTGCTTGGGATCCTCATGATGCAGCGCCAAAGCGGCTGTATTTGCATGATAGCCACAGAATTTGCAGGCTCCGCCTTTTAGCCGAATGAGTTCTTGTTTTCGTAATCGCCCCCTCTCCTGCTGCTTTAGATAAGACTGATGAATGTAATTTGTATAAGAGTTTTTACATTTCCGTGTGCAAAACTTCCTTTGCCTTCCAGTTAACGCATTCCCGCATACACTGCATCGACTCATTGTTTATTAGATTATGTTTAATTTCATAATTTAATATACTATCTTCAGTTCTTTGCTGATACAATTGCGCCCAACGGGCCTGTAGCTCAGATGGTTAGAGCAGGGGACTCATCGTAATGGTGCGTTCGCGGAGAAATCTGCGGAATGAACGGGATGAATTCAGGGGAACCGTAGCGGCTTGGACCGCCGGCAACCCTGAGCCAAGCCGGTGGCGTACCACCGGAAGGTGCAGAGACTACCTGAGGGCTGAATCGCTAATATAGTTTGGAGATTCGAGCGCCCTTAATAACAGGCAGCGAGCGTCCCGCACCCCACCGACCTATTTAACTGGGCCGCGGGTGATGAGATAGTCCACTTCCGCCGGAAACGGCGGGCAGAGTGAATCCCTTGGTCGTAGGTTCGAGTCCTACCGGGCCCACCATTTGCACACTTCATAGCTTCCCATAAAGCCCCTAATGCATTGCAAACAGGGGCTTTTTAGTATCTACTCTTTCCCAAGGTGAGCTATCCCGGCTTTCATGGACAGGTTAATTCAGAAAATCGGGCGGAATGTATTAATGCAAGACCTGAACATCCCTCTCTAATTTTCAAGTCTTTTCTGCTTTAGGCACATAATCACGATCGTGTTCGAGCATCTTCCAAATCACGCGGGTGAGGTGCCGGCCGAGTGCGCGTATGGCCTGATTGTGC
>JBDNIO010000015.1:0-7194 GCA_041688215.1 Salinisphaeraceae bacterium
GCGCCCACGCCCGTGCCCGAGAAAATCTATACGCAAAAGATGTTTACGCCGCCGACGTATCGCGGCGCGGTGCAGCGCAAGGCCATACTGGATCGTATTCTTAACGACAGTTGCGCCCGCGTGGTGGTGTTGCAGGGCCCCGCTGGGCATGGAAAATCCACCCTGTTGCAACAGGCCAAATCCGCCTGCGAAGCGCGTGGCGAACTCACCGGCTGGCTGACGCTGGACGAAGCGGATAACGACATCAGCCGCTTTTTCATCCACTTGCAGGCACTGCTGGCCTCGCTGGAAAAGCAGGTCGATGCCGAATCACCCAATCTGCCGGAAAGAGTCGGCAAGGGCGGGCGCGCTCCACGCTCGGACTGGTGTGTAAATCGCCTGGCCCAGCTTGGCCAGCCGGTAAGCCTGTTCTTCGATGAATTTCAGGTGCTAACCAACAAATCATTCCTGACGTTCTTTCGCGCGTTGCTCGAGCAACTGCCCGACCATGTCATGATATTCATAGGTTCCCGGTCGCTGCCCGAATTGGGTCTGGCTCGCCTGGAAGTTAATAATCAGGCAATTCTTCTGCAATCCGAGGATTTGTGTTTTTCACAGGCAGAAGTTCAGGACTTCTTCGCCGAAGCGCAGGATATGGATATAAACGCGGATGAAGTGGATGCCATTTTCGAGAAAACCGAAGGCTGGCCCGCGGCACTGCAGCTTTACCGCTTGTCCCTGGTGCGCCCGGCCGTGCGTAAATCGCTGGGCAGTATCGAATCGTTTCGCCCGCATCAGTTAACCGACTATCTGGCCGACAACGTGCTTTCCCTGCAGTCGCCCGAGGCGCAGGAATTTCTGCTGCACACCGCCCTGCTTAATCGCCTTTGCGCACCGCTGTGTGATTTTGTGCTGGAACGGGATGATTCGCAGGACATGCTGCAAAGTCTGGAACGTGCCGGACTGTTCCTGCGCAATCTGGATTCCGAGCTGCGCTGGTTCAAGTACCACACGCTGTTTTCCGGCTTTCTGGCCGAACAGCTCAAGCAGCAGGATCCCGACGCCGTGCCGGCAATCCACCGCCGCGCGGCGCAGTGGTTTCGTGAGCACGACATGCACGACGAAGCCATCCACCACGCCATTACCGTGCGTGATTACGCATTCGCCGCACAAACCCTGGACGACTGGGCCACAGGTCTGATCATGGAAGCCGACCTGATGACGGTCGAGCGCTGGTGCGACCGTCTGCCGCTGGACGAGATCGAAAAACGCCCCAATCTGGTGGTGAAGGCCGCTTACGCACTGGCGTTTTTACGGCGTCGGCAAAAGCTCGTGCCGATCCTGAAAATCCTGAAAAAACTCATGCATGAGGATAACGAGGATTTGCGCACCAGCCCGCGCATCGTCAGTTCCATGGTGCTGGTGATTCAGGACGACATCGCCGGCGCGCAGGATATTGTCGAGCCGGTCAACATAAAGGATGCAGAAACCGAAGACTTTAATGCATTCGAGTTGGGTGCGGCGGCTAATCTGAAAGGCTTTCTGGCGCTTACTGCCAGTGATTTCGAAGCCGCGCGCGAGCATTTAACCCTGGCCCGCGCACACGGCGAACGTGCCAGTGCCGCGTTTAGCTGGGGATATTCCATCAGCACCGCGGGCATGAATCTGATTGTCCAGGGCCTGATGCGCGAAGCGCTGGAATTATTCAGACTCGGCATGGCCGACCTGCGCACCTCGCTGGATGAGTCGGTGGCCTCGGCTGTGCTGCTGTCCTGTTACGTGCTGGCGCTATATGAAATTGACGATACCCAGGCCGCAGAATCGAACTTCACGCAATACCATGATGTGATCGCCAACGCCGGTCTGCTCGATTACCTGTGCGTGGCCTACGTAACCATGGCCCGGATACATGATTGCAACGACCGCCCGGCCAAGGCCCTGGAGCTACTGGAAGAGGCCGAAACCATCGGCCATACGAGCCTGTGGCCGCGTCTTGTGCGCAATATCGGTTGGGAGCGGGTGCGCCGTGCGCTGGTCAGCGGCGAACTCGACCGGGCCCAGGCCATTGCCAGCCGTATTGAGCCGGATGACGAAAAACCCGTCGACGGCTGGTTCCCGTTTTCCGAAGATACCGAGGGGCAGGCAATAGGCGAGATCCGTCTGGCCATTCACGACAACCGGCCCGAGCAGGCGCTTAAAATCATCAGCCGCGAGCTGGGCGTGGCGCAGCGCACGGGCCGCGTGCGCCGCCAGATCAAGCTGCATATTCTGGATGCCCTGGCCCACAAGCAGAACGGGGTGGACAACATTGCCCATCGCAGCCTGCGCAAGGCCCTGGCATTGGCCGAACCGGGTTTGTATCTGCGTATATTTCTGGATGAGGGCGCTGGCGTAGTGCAGATGCTGCGGGAAGATTACGCCGCCTATACCAGCGGCTCCGGCCAGCCCAATGCGAATGGCGACCCAACGCATGAGTTTGTGGAAAAACTCCTGCGTGCCGCCGGCGAAACCCTGCGAGATGACGAGATGGCGCGTACCCTGCCGCTGGAAGAGCTCACCGATCGCGAGGCCGAAATCCTGATGCTGTTGGGCAGCGGTTTGTCGAACAAGGAAATCGCCAGAAACGTGTTTGTGTCTGAAAACACGGTGAAATATCACCTCAAGAATATCTACTCGAAGCTGCGGGTCGGCAGCCGCCTGCAGGCCACCAGCGCGGCACGGCAAATGGGGTTGCTATAGGTTAAAGTGTTTCCAACGATGACTCAGGTTTCGCATAAATCGCGTCAGCTTCGAATACACCCAGACAACTCACCCGCTTCAATTATGAACACAGAGGCGCGCGGACCTGATTCAGCGTGAGAGTCACTTAGGTTTAAATCCGCGCCAGCAAGCGCCGGATCAGCCGCAGGGATTCTTCCCCGTAATGCTCGCCAAACAGGTTGAAGTGATTCAGCAGATGGTAGAGCTGGTAGAGCTCGCGCCGACGTGCACGGTAGCCGTCCGGTAACGGCCAGGCGCCGTTATAGGCTTCAAAAAACAGCGGAGAGAAGCCGCCGAAGAGTTCGCTCATGGCGAGGTCGGTTTCGCGGTCACCGTAGTACAGGGCCGGGTCAAACAATACCGGCCGGCCCTGGTTATCCATGGCGGCGTTGCCGCCCCACAGGTCGCCGTGCAACAGCGACGCCTCGGGCTGGTGGTCTGCGAGCAAACTGTCCAGTTGCGTGAGCAATTGATTGCCTGACTTTGCCAGGGCCTGGGCCAGCGCCTGGTCACCGCAGGCGCCCGCCAGTTCCAGCTGATAACCGAGACGGTTCTCGCGCCAGAACTCCACCCAGTTGCCGGTGGTGGCGTTACGCTGCGGGGTGCTGCCTATGTTGTTGTCGCGCTCCCAGCCGTAGCGGGCGCGGCTAATGCCGTGGAGTTCGGCCAGGCCCTCGCCGAGCGCGGCCATGGCGTCAGGGCCCAGCGGCTGCAGATCGATAAATTCCATCACCAGATAAGCGCGTCCCGCGGCAATGCCGCTGCAAAGGGGGGCGGGCACACGCAGCGCGTTGACCATTCCCAGCTCGCGCAATGCGGCGGCCTCGGCGGCGAACATGGGCGCCAGGTCGGCGCGGTTGAGTTTGACGAAATACTGGCTGTCGCTGCCCTCTACCCGATAAACGTCGTTAATGCTGCCGCCGCCCACCGGCGTGTAGGACAGAATACGAAAGCGGTTGCCGGCGGTGTGCCGGACCTCTTCTTCGATGGCGTCCCAGGGCGTCATGGGCCTGCTTCCGACAGAGGCCCCGCCAGAGACTTTAAGGCGTCCAGATCAGCGTAAATGGCATCCAGCGTCTGGCGTTCCTGTAGAAGGGCGACGGCGGTTTTGGCGCCGACGCCGAGCACGCCGGAAATGTTGTCGACCGCGTCGCCCATGAGTGCAAGATAATCCACAAACTGATCGCAGCGCACCCCATATTTGGCATGGATGGCGTCCGGGTCATAGCGAATATCCCGCGTGTAATCCCAGAGTACATCGTGTTCGCGGAGAAGCTGCGCCAGATCCTTGTCCGAAGACACTATCGTAACCGGCATTTGCCTGCGCGCCGCCAGGGTGCCGATGATGTCGTCAGCTTCATAACGATCACTCACCAGCGCGCACATGCCCAGCACTTCCACCAGCGCATGGCAGTCCTTGACCTGTGCCTTCAGGTCGACCTGGGCAGTCTCGCGATTGGCCTTGTAAGCTGGATACAGTTCGTTGCGAAACGAGCTTTCCAGCGATTCATCAAAGGCTACGGCAATCTGCGCGGGCGCTTCGCGCTCGATCAACCCGCATATAAAATCGGCAAAGCCATAGACAACGTTCAGGGGCCGGTTATCCACTCCGCGCAGCGAATCGGGCAGCGCGTGATAGGCGCGGAATATGTAAACGCTGGCGTCGACTAGAAGCATGGGTTGGGTTAGAGTAAATGCAGGATTCCTGCTAGAGCTTACCCACGGAGTTAAGTATGCGAAAGCCAATCTTCTGTTTGGCATTGCTGATGACACTATTGGGCACCCCGCCGGTGGCCGCCGATACTACATTGACTTATGACACCGCCGATGGCGAGTTTGTGGTCAAGGTGCGCCCGGGCCTGGTGCGCATAGACGACGCCAGCGATCGCTGGCAGTTGTATCGTGAAGAAACCGGCACAATTTATTCGGTAGAGCCTAAGGCCCGCAGCTACATAAAAATGGACAAGGCCGCCGCCGGCGCCATCCGTAACCAGATGCAGACACTGCGTGATCAGATGGAAAAACAACTGGCGCAGCTCACTGAGGCGCAGCGGGCGCAGGCGCGCGCGATGATGGTCGGCCAGATTCCCGGCCTGGATGGCAAGGAGCACAAAATAAGCCTGGAACCCACCGGCGGCACCGATACCGTGGCCGGCAAGACCTGCAGGAAGATTCAGGTTCTGCGTGATGGCAAACCGCAGGAAAGCCTGTGCGTTGCAAACGCCGAAGAGCTGGGCATGGCGGGGGAGGAATTTGAAACCGTGGAGGCCATGTTTTCGCTCATGCAAAGCATGTTCGTCGGCACCGGGCTGGAACACATCGGCTTGCCCTATTTAAGCCTGGGCGGTATGCCGATTCGCTATCAGGACCCGGTCAGTGGGCAAACCCGCAGCCTGAAGCATGTCAGCCATAGTAAGCTGTCCAGCCTGGCGTTCGAGATTCCTTCCAGTTATAAATCGCAGACTACCGCGGTCACTGGCAAACCGTGATCTACTGCTGCCCAATTAGCACGAAAAGGAATTTTGCGGGCAGTTACTAAAACTGTGAATGATCAGTTAGTATGTGGCGCTTGGTTCATGGGCCGTGTCGGGAGAACAGGTGGTGCAACCCGCCAGCACGGGCCTCATCAAATCTTTTGAAGCAGGAACAATATGACCGTTAGTATCGCTGTCCCCAAAGAGGCCGCGAGCGGCGAAAATCGCGTTGCGATGGTGCCCAAGGTGGCCGAAAAGCTGCTTAAGCTCGGCGTCGAACTCATTATTCAAAAAAACGCGGGCGAAGGCTCGCGTATTCCCGACGATGCGTATGGCGATGATGTAAAAATCACCGGCAAGGCCGCCGATGTTTGCGGTGCCGACGTGGTGCTGGCGGTGAATGCGCCGAGTGCAACCAACATCGCCAAGATGAAAAAAGGCTCGGTGCTGATCAGCTTCGTGCAGGCGCATCAGAACGCCAAGGAAACCAAAGCAATGGTTGACGCAGGCATAACCTGTTTTGCCATGGAGCTTGTGCCGCGCATTACCCGGGCGCAGAGCATGGATGCACTCTCATCCCAGGCCTCGGCCGCCGGTTACAAGGCCGCGCTGATGGCCGCCAGTTCGCTGGAACGCTTTTTCCCCATGTTGACCACCGCCGCCGGCACGATTCGCCCGGCCAAGGTGCTGGTGATCGGCGCCGGTGTGGCCGGTTTGCAGGCGATTGCGACCGCCAAGCGACTGGGCGCCGCCGTAGAAGCCTACGACGTGCGCACCGACACCAAGGAACAGGTCGAATCACTCGGCGCCAAATTTCTGGTGGCCGAGGGCATTAAGGCCGAAGCGGAGGGCGGCTATGCCCGCGAGCTGACCGACGACGAAAAGAAAGCCCAGCAGGAAATGCTGGAGAAACGCCTGAGCCAAGCCGATGCGGTGATTACCACGGCCGCGATTCCCGGCCGCCCGGCGCCAAAAATCATCAGCAAGAAAATGGTCGAGTCGATGAAGCCCGGTGCGGTGATTGTGGATCTGGGCGCCCAGGGCGGCGGTAACTGCGAACTCACCAAGCCAGGTGAAACCGTGAAGGTGGGCTCGGTAACCATCATGGGCCCGATCAACGTGCCGGCCGAGTTATCCGAACATTCCAGTGAAATGTACGCGCAGAACCTGCTTAATTTCCTGCAGCTTATTGTGGTGGAAAAAGAGGGCCACACAGATGACAAGAACGACGACGACAAGAAAGCCCCGAAAGCGCGCGAGCTGAAAATTAACTGGGACGACGAGATTCTCGCCAAGTCCGTACTCACCCACGACGGCGAAATCAAGAACGAAGCCGCCAAAGAAGCGCTCAAGAAATCGTGAGTCGGCAGGCGTGCGAGCTAACCGCCTCACGCCTAACTAACATTAGAGGCTAAAACGAATGATTACCGGATTTGTTGCACTGTATATCTTCATGCTCGCCGCCTTTACCGGCTACGAAATTATCGGCCGAGTTCCGGCGATTCTGCATACGCCGCTTATGTCCGGCTCCAACTTCGTGCACGGCATCGTGCTGGTTGGTGCCATGGTAGCGCTGGGCCATGCCGAGGGTTTCTGGCAGGTGCTTATTGGATTTATCGGTGTAGTCCTGGCTGCGGGTAACGCCGTCGGCGGTTATGTGGTAACCGAACGCATGCTGGAAATGTTTAAGACTTCTAAGGATTAATTTTATTAACCACAAAGAACACGAAGAACACAAAGTAAGCGCCAGCGGACCGATGAAGTTTTACTCTTCCTTTGTGTTCTTTGTGTTCTTTGTGTTCTTTGTGCCTTCGTGGTTTTTCTTTTTAAGCGGAATAAACAATGTACGCGGCCTATCAACCAGACAGGCTAGCTAGTACCCATCCATAAACGGACATATTTTTCAGATTGATCGTAACACTCTGCCCTGTTTTCATCGCAGCCACACATACAATGCATGCCTTTTACGGGTTACCGTCAA
>JBDNIO010000104.1:0-3733 GCA_041688215.1 Salinisphaeraceae bacterium
CCGCGCCCTGCAAGCCCACGGCGCGCTCGGCATGACCGACGACACCATCATCGCCTGGTACTATCGCCAAGAACGCGCCGCCCGCATTTATGACGGCCCCGACGAAGTGCATCGCCGCAGCGTGGCGCGGCAAATCCTGGGTGAGGCGGCGTCCAGGCTGTGAACGCCGCTGCCCTGGACAGTCTGCTGGCGCTGCGTCACGGCCAAGGCACACGCGAGCGTGCTTTGGCAGTTGACCCACGCATGCGCATGATCACTACAAGTGCGGCAAATTTGCGTGTGCTCGATACCGGTGGTTCGTTGCCGCCGTTGCTGATTGCACCGGATGGGCCCTGCGTAATCGAGCATTACCTCGACCTAATCCAGAAGCTCGCCGAAAATTTTCGCGTTATCTGCTTCGACATGCCGGGCTTCGGGTTTTCCTACCCGCGACTCAATTACAGCTTTGGCCTCAAAGAGACCGCAGATGCCCTGGTCGAGCTTATGGATACGCTCGCGGTTAAACAGGCAGTGTTTGCATTTTCCTGCGCCAATGGCTTCTTTGCGATCAATCTGGCCGCGCGCTACCCCGAGCGCGTCTCGCATCTGGTGTTGGCGCAAACGCCATCGCTGCAGGCGATGCTGCAGTGGACCGACCGCATCGTGCCCAAGCCCATAAAACTCCCCTTTGTTGGCCAAGCTGTCATGGCGGTTACCGCCCAGCGGTTTGCAACAAGTTGGTTCGACCTGTCTCTGCCGCGCGAGAGCAGGGATAAACCTGGATTCGCAGAAAAGGCCAGAGAGGCGGTTAATCACGGCGGCTGTTTTTGTCTGGCGAGCCTGGTGCAAGGGCTTGCCAGGGGCACGGACGCTGAACTACAAGGTGTCCAGTGCCCCACCTTACTGTTTTATGGCGACAGTGATTTTTCGCATAAATATACCGACTTTAGCTCGCTGAATAGCCTGATCCCTCACACCGAGGCCCTCGCTTTGCAGGGCTGCGGACACTTCCCGGACCTCGAACGCAGCGACTGCTATGCCCAAAGCCTAAGCCGCTTCGTTTCAGCGTGAACGCGCAGCCAGCCGAAGCAATACCCAAGGATATGCGCAAGTTCCGGCGCGAGTTGGAACTGAACTTGTCCGCGATCTGCGGCGAAATCTTCCATAGCCATCGAGACGAGATACAGGTGCGCAACGAACGCATCGCTGTCGCGAACCTCGGCAGGATTATTGATGCGACGCTTACCCTGGCTAACCGTAAAGGTTTCACCGCCATGAGCCTGCGCGAACTGACCGAGCGCGCGGGTCTGTCGCTGGGTGGCTTGTACGCTTATATAAAAAGCAAAGACGATCTGGTCGTAATGATTCAGGCGCAGGTGCAACGCCAACTCGAACGCGCCATGGCCGGGCAACTGGCGGATATCGACGGCCCGGCGCAACGTCTTGCCACCGCCATCCGCACCCATATATATCTAAGCGAAGCCCTGCTGCCCTGGTTTCAATTCCTGTATATGGAAGCGCGACACCTGGCGCCACGCGAACGCCGTCAGGCCATTGTCATGGAACAGGCGTCTGAAACGCTGTTTGCCGAGATTATCCAGGCCGGCCAGAAGGCCGGCGAATTTCGCGACTGCGATGCCCATGTCGCGGCCGGTCTGCTCAAGGCAGTCTTGCAGGACTGGTATTTAAAGCGCCGCAAACATGAGCAGCGTGGCCTGGGTGTGGCAGAGTATGCGGCAGAGATCGAACAATTCGCCATCCGTTATTTATTACACACGTCTGATTTAAAGGAGACTCCATGAAAAACAAACTATTCGATTTAACCGGCAAGGTCGCCGTGGTTACAGGCGCCTCGCGCGGTATCGGCGAAGAAGCCGCCAAGCTCATCGCTGAATGTGGCGCCCATGTAGTAGTGTCATCCCGCAAAATCGAAGGCTGCGAAGCGGTCGCCGAAAAAATAGAAAAAGCCGGCGGCAAGGCCACGCCGATTGCCTGCAACATCGGCAACCCGGAGGCGATGGACGCGTTTTTCGATAAAATCATGAGCGAATGCGGTCAGCTCGACATCATGGTCAACAACGCCGCCACCAACCCCACCTTCGGGCATATTCTGGACACCGATCTGGGCGCGTTCCAGAAAACCGTGGACGTGAACATTCGCGGCTATTTCTACGCCTGCCAAAAAGCCGGCCGCATTATGAAAAAAGCCGGTGGCGGTGTCATCGTCAACAATGCGTCGATCGCCGGCATTACCCCCGGGCCGATGATGGGCATTTATTCGGTCACCAAGGCGGCCGTCATCAACATGACCAAGGCCTTCGCCAACGAATGCGGCCAATACGGTATCCGCGTAAACGCCGTGGCGCCGGGCGTAACCGACACCAAGTTTGCCTCCGCGCTGGTGAATAACGACGAGGTGCTGAAACAGTTTCTGCCGACCATCCCGCTTAATCGCGTAGCCACACCGGACGAGATCGCACCCATCATCCTATTCCTGGCCAGCCCCGCATCCAGTTACGTGTCCGGCGCCGTGTATGTCGTCGATGGCGGCTCCACGGCCTGATTTAACTTCCTCTCCCCCTGGGGAGAGGATCAAGGTGAGGGGCGAACTTTCCGTGCCAATAAGCGAACCTGTCGGCGTTTTGAAGTTCTTCCCCTCACCCCAACCTTCTCCCCATAGGATGGGGAGAAGGTGTATTTCAATTACTTATTAATCGAGGTAACAAGATGAAACTTTATTCCGCAGATCGCGCCCCCAGCCCGCGCCGTACTCTAATACTCATGCGCGAAAAAGGCGTGAATATGGACGAGGTGGAAATCATAAATCTTGACTTGGGCAAAGGCGAAAACCTGGAAAAGGCTTACCGCCAGAAAAACCCAATGGGCCGGGTGCCCATGCTGGAACTCGACGATGGCACCTGTCTGGCCGAGAACAACGCCATTGCGCGTTACTTCGAGGAGACTATCCCCGAGCCGCCGCTGCTGGGGCACGATGCCAAAGACCGTGCCATTGTGGAAATGTGGGCCACCCGCATGGAAATGCATTTCTTTCTGCCCGTGGGTATGGCATTCAGAAACATTTCCGGCTTTTTCAAGGATCGCGAAACCCCGGTAAAGGAATGGGGCGAAGAGTGTTTCAAGAACGCGCAGAAAATGTATGGCTTTCTCGACAAACACCTGGGGAACAGCGAATATATCGCTGGCGATAATTTCACCGTGGCCGACATCACCGCGCTGTGTACTGTGGATTTTTCCAAGGTGATCAAGCTCGGCATCGGGGAAGACCAGAAAAACCTGCAACGCTGGTACGACACCGTCTCTTCGCGCCCCAGTATGAAAACATAAACAAGAAAACCGGGGTCATTGCGCCAGGCCAAGCCTGGAGGAGAGGGAAGTGAAGTAAACGGACTTACAAACTGAAATCTTCTATGGAATCCAGCGGGTGCAAGTCCTGCCCCGGTAGCGGTTAGCCCCCGTCCGGGTAGCGCGTGTTGCGTGGTAGTCAGCGATGTCTACTGCGAAGCGTACACAGCAAGTGAGTAGGCGGCGTGATCGAGCCTCGAAAGTTTCATTGCGGGGCCGACGTGTTTGACTCAGCGGAAGGCTATATTTCCAACATCGTAACGGCTTGATGTTGGAAGTCCGCCGGGGTCCAAGAGCGATCGCATGTTCACACGGATTCCTCAGGAACCTGGGAGGTCTCGTCTCATCTCCACGGACGACGAGCGGCGCGGGCGCCGCGTAATAAACAGTC
>JBDNIO010000105.1:0-17569 GCA_041688215.1 Salinisphaeraceae bacterium
ACTTGCTGCAAGGTCGTTAAATGTTTGACGTTCATGATGAGTTTCATCCCACCATCTTGAACGGTTATGCTTAGCTCAGACTCATTTCATGTTGGAAACATGTGCCTGGCTTCAGACTCATTTCGTATTGGAAGAGGCTGTTGCTGGTCCCAGAAGTGTTCGAGAATGTAGACTGTGCCGCCGGGTTTTAAATACGCCGCCCAGGCCGCCGCACTGCACAGCGGCCTGCAGGCCGCGGACGAGGGCGAAGTGCGCAGCGGCATGCTGGCGGCCTTGCGCGATATCAAACTCAGCGGCCTGGATATCGCACAAGTGGAGGGCCCGCTGGATATTCACGCCAAACAGGAGATGGCCGCTGCCGCCGGCATGATCTACGCCTTCGAGGTGCGCGCCGCGGATACACCCTTGGCCAGCGGGCGGCTGACTATCGTGATACGCGACCCTAATCCCAACGGGTGAAGAAAATCCCGGGCTCGGCCATGATACTGCCTGCATAACATTTGCAACGGATAATTCCATGGCACAGATCGACGCATTGGCCTACGTGGTCGCCCAAAGTACCGATATTGAAAAGTGGCGGCACTACGGCGAACAGGTAGTGGGCATGGCCAGCGCCGCCGCGCCGGGTAACGGACTTTACCTAAAAATGGATGATCGTCCGTTCCGGTTTGCAGTCGTGCCCGGCGATGAAGATCGCTATTTCGCCTCCGGCTGGGAAGTGGCCGACAAGGCTGCCTTTGATCAGGCTGTCACGGATTTACAGGCCGCCAATGTCGAACTGGAACCGGCCAGTGCGGACCTGAAAGCAGCCCGCCAGGTAACCGAGCTGGTCAGTTTTGCCGACCCTTCCGGCAACCGTCACGAACTCACCTGGGGGCATACCGGCGAGGCCGCGCCGTTCAAATCACCCATCGGCGTGCCGGGTTTCAAGACCGGCAAATACGGCCTCGGCCATACTGCTTTGCCGGCGCTGGAATTCGATGCCACCGAAAAGCTGTTTGTGGACGTGCTGGGTTTTGGTTTGTCTGACGAATTCAAATTCCAGCCCGCCCCGGAAGCCCCGGAAATGCGCATGCACTTCATGCATTGCAACGGCCGCCACCACAGCCTGGCGCTGGGCGAAATGCCGCATCCGGCGGGCTGTATCCATCTCATGGTGGAAGTCGAATCCATGATCGAAGTCGGCAAGGCGCAGGACCGCATGCAGGAAAATGGCGTCAAGCTGATAGCCACCCTGGGCCAGCACGAAAACGACCACATGACCTCGTTCTACATGAACACCCCCAGCAACTTCGCGCTGGAATTCGGCTGGAATGGCATGATCGTCGACCCTGAAACCCACGAAACTACACACGGCGAACAGGTGAGTATCTGGGGTCACGACTTTTCGGTTGGATTTCAGTAAACCAATAGCGCCCGAAGCGCGCTCGTGATTCTCTCCCCCTTATGGGGAGAGACCAAGTGAGGGGCTGTGCTCATGCTGCCCCATGAGTCATTTCGGTGACAGGCAAGGATTACACCACCCCTGAGTTATCTTGGAGGCATGGAAACCTGCCCCTCTCCCCGCGATGCAGGGAGAGGGAGTAAGAATACGCAAGGAGATTTGTGAGTTTCAGCAAGGAAATCAGTGCGCGCGATGTGGTTGCGCAATTGCATGACGGCATGACCCTGGGCATCGGTGGCTGGGGCCCGCGGCGCAAGCCTATGGCGCTGGTACGTGAAATTCTGCGCTCCGAACTGAAGGATCTGACGGTGGCCGCTTACGGCGGGCCGGAAATTGGCATGCTGTGCGCTGCCGGCAAGGTCAGAAAGCTCATCTTCGCGTTCGTCACGCTGGATAAAATTCCGGTCGAGCCGTTTTTCCGCCTCGCCCGCCAATCCGGGAACCTGGAAGTTGAAGAAGTCGACGAAGGCATGTTTCAGCTCGGCCTGCGCGCCGCGGGCATGCGCATGCCTTTTCTGCCCACCCGCGTTGGTCTGGGCACGGACGTAATGCGCCAGAATCCGCATATAAAAACCATCACCTCTCCGTATGATGACGGCGAAGTTCTGGTTGCAATGCCCGCCATTAAGCTGGATGCGGCCTTGCTGCATGTGACCGTGGCAGACCGCTTGGGCAATACCCAGATCCATTCGCCCGACCCCTTCTTCGACGAGCATTTCGTGCGCGCTTCGGATGCCTGTTACGTAAGCTGCGAGCATCTGGAAGATCGCCTAGATGTCTCGCATTCCGATACGGCCAAGCTCAATTATTTCGAGCGGTTTCTGGTCAAGGGCGTGGTACACAGTCCGGGCGGCGCGCACCCGACCCTAAGCGCGCCCAACTACGGTTGGGACATGGCGCATTTGAAGAAATACGCAGGCTTCGCCGGCGAAGAAAATGGTTGGCAAAGCTATCGCGATGAATTTTTAAGTGGGGCAGACGAAGCGGACTACCAGGTCGCAGTGGGTGGCGCCGAGCACGTCAAATCTCTCCCGCTGCCGGTTTTTTAATGAGGAAAAATATAACCACATAGGAACAGAGGAAACAGAGGTTTTTTGTACTTCGTGTTCTTTGTGTCTTCGTGCTTAAAACGCAAAAATGAGTAACCGAAAGAATACAAAATACTTTTTCTTTAACCCTGTTTCCTCTGTTCCTCTGTTCCTCTGTGGTTAAAAAATTTCTAAAATATGACTGACCCAAACAATCCAACGCTAGCCGAAATGCTCATCGTCGTATGCAGCGAAGTCTGGCGTGGTGACGGCGAAATTCTGGTAACAGGCATCGGTACGATTCCAAGAATTGCCGCCGGTCTGGCCAAGCTGACCCATTCGCCGGAAATCTTGATGACCGACGGCGAGGCTTATCTGGTCGAAGAGCCGGTGCCGCTGGGCGCCAGTCGCGATCAGGTTCCCGGCTTCTCGGGCTGGATGCCGTATTCGCGCGTATTCGACGTGCTCTGGCGCGGTAACCGCCATGCCATGGTCACGCCGGTGCAGGTGGACCGCTGGGGCCAGTCCAACATTTCCGTCATCGGCGATTACGCTAAACCCAAGGTGCAAATGCTCGGCGTGCGTGGCTTTCCTGGCAACAGCATCAATCATATCAACTCCATGTTTCTGCCCAATCACAGCCCACGGGTTCTGATGGAAGACGAAGTGCATATGGTAGGCAGTGTGGGCTATCGTGACGAAAACTGGCCTGCAGGCGTAAAACGCGATTACATGGACATGGGCCAGATTATTACCAATCTCTGCATCATGGATTTCGGCGGGCCGGATCACCAGATTCGGGTCGTTGGCCTGCATCACGGTGTGACGTTTGATCAGGTTCAGGAAGCCACCGGCTTCCCGCTGGCCCAGGCCGACGAACTGCCCGAAACGCCGTTACCCACTGCTGAGCAACTGGCAATCATCCAAAAACTGGACCCGAAAAACTTCCGTTCCAAAGTGATCAAGGACGATCCACCTGCGGTAGCCAGGGAAGCCGTTGTATGACAGAAAAAGCCCCCGTTCTCGAAGGCTGGTTTACCCTGGATGAAAGCACGCCGCACCTGATTGGCACCCAATGCGCCGACTGCAGCAGCTATTACTTCCCCAAACAAAACAGCTATTGCCGTAACCCGGATTGCGACAGCGAAGACTTCGCCGAAGTCGAATTGTCGCGGATCGGCACGCTTTGGTCCTATACCAACGCCGTGTATCAGCCGCCGCCACCGTATGTCGCGAGTGATCCGTTTGTGCCGTATGCCATCGCGGCCGTTGAACTGGACAAGGAAAAAATGATTGTGCTTGGGCAGGTTATCGAGGGTGTGGATGTTCAGGCGCTGGAAGTTGGCATGAAAATGGAGTTAATCCTGGAACCGCTCGCGGACGATAAACTCACCTGGAAATGGAAACCGACCGGGGTTTCGAAATGAGCAGCAACAACGAAATCGCAGTCCTGGGTGTGGGCATGCACCCCTGGGGTAAATGGGGCCGCAACTTTGTTGAATACGGCGTACACGCCGCCCGCATCGCCCTGAAAGAATCCGGGGTGAACTGGAAAGACATCCGCTTCGTTTCCGGCGGCGCGACCATCCGCAACGGTTATCCCGGTTTCGTGGCCGGCGCAACGTTCGCACAAGCCTTGGGCTGGCAGGGAGCGGAAGTCAATTCGTCTTACGCCGCCTGCGCTTCAGGTTCGCAAGCCCTGGCTGCAGCGCGCGCTAAAATCCTATCCGGCGAGGTTGATGTAGCGCTGGTAGTCGGCGCCGATACCACGCCCAAAGGCTTTCTGGCTCCGGCGGGTGGCGAACGCCCAGACGACCCCGACTGGGTGCGTTTTCGTGTAGGTATAACCAACCCCACTTATTTTGCGCTGTATGCCCGTCGCCGCATGGCGATGTACGGTGATACGCAGGAAGACTTTGCCGCGGTTAAGGTTAAAAACGCTGCGCACGGGTTTGAGAATCCGAACGCCCGCTATAAAAAGAAATTTACTGCCGAGGACGTTGCGGCGTCAAAAATGGTGGCCGATCCGCTGCGTTTGATGGACGTTTGTGCCACCTCGGACGGCGGCGCGGCCATGATTGTTTCCAGCCTGGAATATGCCAAAAAACTGGGCAAGGCGGATGCCCCGCGCGTTGCCGCCATCTCCACCGTCACCCCGACATTCGCCTCCGAAGTGGTCGAGATGCCGGACATCGCAACCGACTCCGCTGTGGCCGCGCCCGCACAACCCTACCGCGCCGCCATACCGAAAAAAGCCTACGAAGAGGCGGGTATTGGACCTGAAGATATCAGCCTGGCCGAAGTGTATGATCTGTCCACCGCGCTGGAACTGGACTGGATTGAAGACCTGCAACTTTGTCCGCGCGGCGAAGCCGCTGGATTGTTGCGTGAAGGTGCAACTACCGTCGGCGGCCGCATTCCAGTAAACGCTTCCGGCGGCCTCGCCTGTTTCGGCGAAGCCGTTCCTGCACAGGCACTGGCGCAAATATGTGAACTCACCTGGCAGCTACGCGGCGAAGCTGGCGCACGTCAGGTTCAGGGTGCGAAAGTCGGCATTACCGCGAACCAGGGCCTGTTCGGTCACGGTTCCTCGGTAATCGTTAAGCGCTAGAATCGAATATTTATATCCTTCTCCCCCGCGTGCGGGCAGAGGGTTAGGGTGAGGGGTAAAACTTTCCCTGGCACGGAAGCTGGCTAACAGGCGCACACGCCTCGGCCCCTCACCCCGACCCTCTCCCCATCACAGGGGAGAGGGCGCAAAAACAAGGGCCAGGCTGCATGCTGCAAACCAAACTCACCGAATTACTCGGCTGCCAATACCCCATCGTGCAAACCGCGATGGGCTGGATCGCCGACGCCAAACTGGTGTCCGCAACCAGCAACGCTGGCGGCTTTGGTTTTCTGGCGGCCGCGACCATGTCGACCGACGAACTGCGCAAGGCCATTGCAGACGTGCGCGACAACACCGAACAACAATTCGGCGTGAACTTCCATATGTTCCAGCCGAACGCGGCTGACGTCATCAATTTAATCATCGAAAACAGGGATCGCGTGCGCGCCGTAAGCTACGGACGTGGGCCGGACGCCGCTACGATTAAACGCTTCAAAGACGCCGGGGTTTTATGTATGCCCACCGTGGGTGCGCTCAAGCACGCGGTGAAGGCAATCGAACTCGGTGCGGATATCATCACCATTCAGGGGTCCGAAGGTGGCGGCCATACCGGCACCGTGCCCACATCTTTATTATTGCCGCATGTGCTGGATGCGGTAAACGTGCCTGTGGTTGCAGCCGGCGGCTTCAAAGACGGCCGCGGGCTGGCCGCCGCGCTCGCGTACGGCGCTGCCGGTATCGCCATGGGTACGCGCTTCTTAATGACCGCCGAATCGCCGGTGCCGCAAAGCACCCTGCAAAAATATGTCGACGTGAAAGACCCAGCGAATATCCGGGCGTCACGCGCGGTAGACGGCATGCCGCAACGCATGATCGACAATGCCTTTCTGCATCGCCTGGAATCCGGCGGCCTGATGCGTCGCCTGTGGGTGGCCCTGTCCAGTGCCTGGCGATGGAAAGCCCATACCGGCATGTCGGCCACGCATATGCTGAAAACCTTTTTCGCCGCGCTGAAAGATGGGGATTCGGCGATTCAAACCATGATGGCCGCCAACGCGCCGGTGCTGATTCAGCGCGCCATGGTCGAAGGCAGACCGGACGAGGGCGTGTTGCCCAGCGGGCAGGTCGCGTCGGTAATCGACGAGTTACCGACTGTGGCAGAAGTTATCGAGCAAATCGCTAGCGTCGCCGAACAACGACTCGCCGCGCTTAACTAACCCAGCAGATCGTCGGCTACGTGGTACTTCGGGTCTTCCCGATAGTTGACCTCGATCATGGCCTTGGCGTTATCCAGTAACTTCAGACAATCTGCGCTCAAGTGCCGAAGTTTGAGCCGCTTGCCGGCGCGGTGATACCGATCTGCAAGCCCATTAACCGCTTCGATGGCCGAGTGGTCCATTAACTTGGCGCCGCGAAAATCTATCTCTGCGTCTTCCGGATTCTCCCAGGGCGAAAAATGTTGCTGGAATTCGGTGGCAGAAGCGAAAAACAGGGTTCCTTCGGCTTCGTAAATTTTGCGTCCGTTGACCACCATTGATGTAACGCGCACGTGCTTGGCGTGCTGCCAGGCACGTGCCAGCGCGGAGACAATCACGCCGACGATGACTGCAATCGCTAGGTCCGCGAACACGGTAATGGCCGCCACCAGCAAGCCAACAAAAATGTCCGCCCGCGGCACTTTTCCAAATAACCGGAAGCTGCCCCACTCGAAAGTTTTTTCCGCCACGACGAACATCACGCCTATGAGTGCAGCGAGCGGTATTTGTTCAATCAGCGCCGAACCAAACAAAATAAACGAAAGCAAAAACAATGACGTGGCGATGCCAGAAAGTCGCAGTAGCGCGCCGTTATTCACATTGATCATGCTCTGGCCAATCATCGCGCAGCCGCCCATGCCGCCGAAAAAACCGGTAACCATATTTGCCGCGCCTTGTGCCGCGCATTCGCGGTTGGCGCGGCCGCGTGTGTCCGTCATGTCGTCGATTAAGGTGAGCGTTAACAGGGACTCAATCAGGCCGATCGCCGCCAGAATTAACGAATAGGGCAGCACAATACGCAGGGTTTCCAGGCTAAAAGGCACTTGCGGGATCGCGAAATCAGGCAGGCTGCCTTTGATGGAGCCGAGGTCGCCGACGGTGCGGGTGTCGATGTCCAGCCCCAGCACCAGCAGCGAAACAGTAACAATCGCCGCCAGGGTGGAGGGCACTGCTTTCGTCAGTTTCGGTAGCGCGTAGATTACCAGGACCGTAAGTCCAATAAGCCCGAGCATGGTCCAGAGCGCGGTGCCTTGCAGCCACTGCGTTGAACCGTCCGCGGCTTCAATCTTGAAGTGGCCGAACTGCGCCATGAAGATGACAATAGCCAGACCGTTTACGAAACCGAGCATGACCGGGTAGGGCACCATGCGAATGAATTTGCCCAGGCGCGCCGCCGCGAATGTCAGTTGCAACAGGCCCATCAACACCACGGTGGCGAATAAATACTCTGCGCCGTGTTGTACCACCAGTGCCACCATCACTACCGCCAGCGCGCCGGTGGCGCCGGAGATCATGCCCGGGCGTCCGCCGAAAGCGGAGGTTATAAACGAAACGATCACCGCCGCGTACAAACCCGTTAACGGCGAGACCTGGGCGATTAAGGCGAATGCGATGGCTTCGGGTACCATCGCCAGTGCGACCGTCAAGCCACTGAATAAATTTGTTTTTATATCGCTCACGGACAGGCGGGGCAAAAGAGGACTCCGGGTTTTGGAGCGCACGCCACCGCGCTGCCCGTAAGGGCAGTTCGGTGAAATCTGGGATGCGCGTAATTAAAAGGTGAAAGGCGCAGGTTGCGCCGAACAGCATTATGTAATGCTGCAACGCAACATTATCATTGATGTGAACGGTAGTCCACTACTCTGCCCGCGGACTGCAGGACTTTATTGCAGTAGACTCGAGCCCTCGCCCGCGGGTGTCTGGGTGAACAGTGCCGCGGCGTCTACATCGTCAAACCGGTAGCACCGGCCACAGAATTCGCAGGTTACTTCGACCTGGCCCTGTTCTTCCAGAATGCTGGCGACCTCACACTGATGCGGCCATCAAATTTAATCGTGGTTGCCAGCAATGCGGTGGCTGCGGCGCAGCGGCCAAGCGTATGCGTAATGGCCTCGGGCAAGTCATGCGCGTGGTGCAGCGCCTGCCAGGCGTCTGTCATGCGTACGGCCTGGATGCGGATGGGTGCATGTTCGAAAATGTAGGGAGCGACGAGGTTATTCATGCCGCGCATTGTACCCGCGCGCATGGCTTGTGTGCTCGCCGGGTTACACTGCGCCGCACGCGCCATTATTTTTGCAGGGCGCGGTACAACTCGGCAGTTAGAATGAAAATAAAAATTGGCTCCAGGGTTCCGCGACGCGGTAATCTGGTTTCGCGCGCCTTAGGCCGGTTGGCTTTATCACTTATGGGTTGGCGGCTGTGCGGTGAGGTACCGAATTTGCCAAAAATGGTGCTAATCGGTGCGCCGCACACCAGTAATATGGATGGGGTGATTGGCCTGCTGACGTTGACCGCGCTGGGGCTAGACGCGGGCACGATGATCAAGGACACTGCTTTCAAAGGTTTTATGGGGGTTGTGCTGCGCTCGTTTGGCGCCCTGCCGGTTAATCGCGCCAGTGCCAGGGCGGTGGTGGATCAGTCTATCGAGGCCTTCAACTCGCGCGAGAGTTTTCTGCTTTTGATCGCGCCTGAGGGTACGCGCAATGCGCCGGCGCAGTGGAAACGCGGGTTTCATCATGTCGCAGCAGCGGCTGGTGCGTCCGTGCTACCCGCGGCTTGCGACTATACGAATAAAAGAATCACTTTCGGGCCGCCCCTGTATCCGAGCGAGGATTTTGCCGCGGATATGCAACAGCTATTGCTTTTTTACCGTGATCATTCGTCGCCCAGGCATCCACCACGTTTATCCAAACCGATATGTGAGGTTCAGGGCAAGCCATGGGTGTCGCGCGCTGATCAGCGTCCGTAACTGCCGCTGCCGGGTGCCGAGGGGCGTAACAGCGTCTGTTCCAGTTCTCGGCGTGCCTTGGTCGCCTGATAGGCCTGTTGGTATTCCTGGTGGTTTAACGCGCCATCGCCGTTTGCATCGTAGCGGGTAAAGTTGTCGATCTGCTGGCCTGCCTCGGCCCGGCTAACCAGTCCGCTGTTATCGCTATCAAAATCCTCGAAGCTGTTGTTGGTGGCGCAGGCACTTGCAAGCAGAACGGTAATTGCCACGGCCAGGTAATATTTTTTGTGCATATCTCGTCCGGGTATAATCTTGGGCTGATTATACAGACCTGTTTCGCCGCATTACTCGCACTGTCTTGCCCGCGACGCCCCGGAGCTTTTTTATGTCCAAATCGTTACAGGAGCAGCTACTGCAAAGCGGCGCTGCCAAGCCCAAACAAGCCAAAAAGGCCCGGCGTGAAAAAGCCATGAGCGAAAAGCAGGCGCGCAAGCAAGGCACATCCCCCGCAGAGGAACAGGCGCTGGCGCAGCAAGTGGCCACCGCGCAGGCTGATAAGCGCGCGCGCGACAGGCAGTTGAATGCGGAGCTAAAAGCCCAACGCGAAGCGCGTGAAATCGAGCATTCCGTGGCGCAGATATTGTCGCGTAACAAGATTGAGTCAGACGCCAACCCAGCAGACAGCGTTGACTATAGTTACACCATCGACAACAAAATTCGCCGTATTGAAGTCAGCGATACCCAACGCAGCGATCTGGCCGAGGGCCGCCTGGCGGTGGTCCGTCATCGCGAAATTTCAGCGCTGGTACCCAGGCAGGTCGCCGAGCGGTTGATGGAGAAAATACCGGAGCGCGTATGGCTCGTGAGTAAACAGGACGCGCCAGCGCAAGCTGATGACCCTTATGCGGAATACAAGGTGCCGGATGATCTGGTGTGGTGACGCCGCGTGACTACGAATATTGTGGCTATGGTTCGAGGGTTTGAATGGGGCATTGCCGGAATCATGTGTTTGGGGTAAGTTAAGCGGTTAGCCTTCCCAATATCTCCGGAGTGGCATTATAAGTGGGCCCGCTCGCAGCGGGTCTGGTTGCCTTTATTGCCAAAAATCCAGTGCGGTCACGCCATTGGCGGTAGAATAGCTGGCCCGTCACTCCGGCGGGCAAGTTTTGTCGTGGTTCCCCGCCACCCCCCAAATTGCAGGCCAACGCATGTCCTCCCCTAAGAATGATGAAGCCCCGAGTGCCCTTTTCCGGGATTTAGGTTTATCCGACGCCGTAATGCAGGCCGTGAATGCGGTCGGCTACGAAACCCCGTCGCCCATTCAGGCGGCGACTATCCCGCCGTTGCTGGCCGGTCGTGATGTGCTCGGCCAGGCGCAAACCGGCACCGGTAAAACGGCCGCCTTTGCGTTGCCGATTCTTACCAATCTGAAACCGGGTTCCAAAGCGCCGAGGGCATTGGTGCTCGCACCCACCCGGGAGCTGGCGATTCAGGTAGCCGAAGCCTTTCAGCGCTACGCCTCGCACATTAAAGGCTTTCACGTGCTACCCATTTACGGCGGCCAGAGTTATGAGCCGCAATTATCTGCGTTGCGCCGCGGTGTGGATGTGGTGGTGGGCACGCCGGGCAGGGTGATGGATCACATCAAGCGTGGCACGCTTAAATTAAACAGCCTGGAATGGATGGTGCTCGACGAAGCCGATGAAATGCTGCGTATGGGTTTTATCGACGATGTGGAATGGATTTTCGAGAACACGCCGCCGGGCCGTCAGGTCGCTTTATTCTCGGCCACGATGCCGTCCGCCATTCGCCGCATTGCCAAAACCCATCTTAAAGACCCGGAAGAAGTCACCATAAAATCCAGCACGTCCACCGTGCTCGCCATCCGCCAGCGCTACTGGATTGTCGGCGGCTGCAGCAAGCTGGAAGCCCTGACCCGCATGCTGGAAGCGGAAACTTTCGACGGCGTGCTGGTGTTCGCGCGCACCAAAAAATCGACCGATGAACTGGCCGAACGTCTGGCCGCACGCGGCTATGCCTGTGCGGCACTCAACGGCGACATCGCCCAGGTGCAACGCGAGCGTACCGTAAATCGCTTAAAGAACGGCCAGCTCGATATTATCGTGGCCACCGACGTGGCCGCCCGCGGGCTGGATGTAGAGCGCATCAGCCACGTAATCAACTTCGACATTCCCCACGACACCGAATCCTATGTGCATCGCATCGGCCGCACCGGGCGCGCGGGGCGCACCGGCGACGCCATTTTGTTTGTAACCAACCGCGAACGGCGCTTGCTGAAATCCATCGAACAGGCCACCCGACAGAAAATCGAACCCATGGCGTTGCCCAGTATCGCCGAAGTAAACGAGCAGCGTATCGCGCGTTTCAAACAGCGTATTACCGATACCCTGGAAGCCGGGCACCTTGGCGCTTTCAAGGCGCTGATTGATGATTATCAGGCCGAACATGACGTAAATCCGGCGGATCTGGCGGCCGCACTTGTGAGTCTGGCCCAGGGTGACGAGCCGCTAATGCGTTCGCCGGGTAAAGGCGATAGCGCGCCGATGCAGTCATTTGACAGCGATGCAGTCAAAAGCTCGGGCAAAGGCACGGGCCAGCGCGAAGGCCGTAGCGAAGGTAATCGTCCCAATAAAAAGCAGCAGCGCGGGGATGACAAAGACCTGGAGACCTACCGCATCGCCGTAGGTCGGGATCACGGCGTGGAGGCGCGTAACATCGTCGGCGCCATCGCTAATGAAGCGGGCGTGGAAACCCGCAATATCGGCCGTATCGCCATTCGCGGCGACCATAGCTATGTTGACTTGCCCAAAGGTATGCCGGCAGACGTATTCGAGCATCTGAAATCGGTGCAAATTGCTGATCGGGCGCTGGCCATAGTCCGGGAGGATAATCCAGCGCCCAAGCCACGCTCTGGCGGCAAGCTGAAAATCAAGCCGGGTACGGCTAAAAAGAAGCCCGGGAAAGAAAAGAAGCCCAAAAAAGCCAAAAGGCCCAAGACCGGGTAAGCCGTTTATTCGTACATTGGTGATTCATTGATGTTTGATGCGTGATACAATATCATCAACCAAACACTGTCGCGGAATAACTTGTGCGCACCACACTCGACATCGATACCGAATTACTCATAGCAGCAAAAGAGCTGGCCAAACGCGAGTGTAAAACAGCCGGCCAGATGGTTTCCGACTTATTACGCCAGGCTTTGACTCAACCCGCGGCGCCTGCGGGCGTGTGTGAGGCTGGTGAGCAATACGGTTTTCGCGCCTTTGCATCGCGTGGCGGCGTGGTTACCAACCAGCATATCAACGAATTGCGCGACGAAGCAGGGGATTAAGTGCTCTTTCAAGGCGCATAACTAATGCGGGCGTTGCTAGACGTTAATGTTCTTATCGCGCTGCTGGACGCCGACCACGCGCACCATCGAGTGGCATCAGATTGGCTCGGCGATAATATCCAGCACGGCTGGGCGTCTTGCCCGATAACGCAGAACGGTTGCCTACGCATCATGTCGCAACCCCGTTATCCCAATGCGTTGGCTCTGGGGCAAGTCGTGTCGCGGCTGGCGCATGCCTGCGCCGCACGGCATCATGAATTCTGGCCGGATACTGTGAGCGTGCTGAATCCAGAACTAGTCGAGCATCGCCGCCTGATCAGCCCGAAGCAGATTACCGATGTCTTTTTGTTAACGCTTGCAGCGTATAACGGTGGACGATTCGTTACCTTCGATCGCTCTATTCCAATCGCTGCGAGTCGGTTGGCTGACGCGGATACGCTGCACGTAATCTGAACACTCGTCCTAAAGGGTGAAGCCCGCGCCGGGCGATTTGCCCTAACATTCTTCCCGTTCAAGAAAGTCACCCGCGCCGAAAACCGGCCCGTACAGGCAATAGTTTTATGCCCAAGGCATTTACGTCCCGAATCGAAAACGGCATCGCCGAACTGGTAATCGATTGCCCGCCGGTCAATGCGCTGAATGACGCCGGCTGGCACGCACTGGCGGATGAGATTCATGCGCTGGGCAATAATCCGGACACCCACGTGATTGTTATACGTGCCGAAGGCCGCGGCTTTTGCGCTGGCGTGGATATCAAGGAGCTGGACGCCGAGCCCGACAGGATCATCTCCGTAAACGCCGGGAACTACCGCACGTTCGAGGCGATTCATCGCAACGGCGTGCCCGTGATTGTGGCCGTTCACGGGTTCGTACTCGGCGGCGGTATTGGCATTGCAGGCGCTGCGGATATTGTCGTCGCATCCGACTGTGCCACCTTCGGCGTGCCAGAAGTAGACCGCGGCGCCATGGGCGGCGGTGCGCATCTGCAGCGGCTGTTCGGCGTACAGAAAGTGCGCATGATGTATTTCACGGGGGAATCAATCGACGCGGTCGAAGCCCACCGGCTGGGCGCGGTGGAGCGTGTTGTTAGTAAAGACAAACTGCGCGACGCGGCGTTCGAGATTGCCGGCAAGATTGCAGCCAAAAGCCCGGCCATGATCCGTTTGGCCAAGGAATCGCTGAACGGCATAGAAGACGGCAATCTGGAAGCCAAATATCGCTGGGAACAGGGCTTTACCCTGCAGGCCTATGTGAGTAAAGACTCCGCGGAAACCCGCCGCGCATTTGTAGAAAAGCGAGATGCCAAATTTACCAATAGCGGCGAAGCCGCACCCACTCCCCCTCTCCCCGTGCGGGGAGAGGGCCGGAGTGAAGGGTAGGGCTAGCAGACACCATGAAACTCGAATATACAGAAAAGCAGCAACAATTCCGCGCAGAAATCCGCAGCTGGCTGGCAGAAAACGTACCTGCCAAACCGTTGCAAAGTTTTGATACCGAAGCCGGTTTTGCCGAGCATCGCGCCTGGGAAGCCAAACTGTTCGAAGGCCGTTGGAGCGCGGTCACCTGGCCGCAAGACCTGGGCGGCCGCGGCTGCGACCTGATCGAATGGCTGATTTTTGAAGAAGAATACTGGCGCGCCGGCGCGCCGCAGCGCGTAAACCAGAACGGCATATTTCTGCTGGCGCCGACCCTCATGGAATTCGGCACCGAGGAACAGAAAAAACGCTTCCTGCCGCGCATGGCCTCGGGTGAAGACATCTGGGCGCAGGGCTGGTCCGAGCCGGGTGCGGGGTCCGATATGGCTGCCATTCGCACGACGGCCAAACAGGACGGCGACGACTATGTGATCAACGGCCAGAAAACCTGGTCCACCCGCGCCGTATGGGCAGACTGGCTGTTTGGCCTGTTCCGTTGCGAGGCGGGTTCGGCCCGCCACCATGGCCTGTGTTTTGTGCTGGTGCCGCTGGATACGCCTGGCATCAGTATTCGCCCCATTCGGCAGCTAAACGGCCAGGCTGGGTTCGCCGAAATATTTTTCGACGACGTACGTGTACCCATTACCAACCGGCTTGGCGCAGATGGCGAGGGCTGGCGGATCGCCATGGCCACCGCCGGATTCGAGCGTGGCCTGATGCTGCGTTCGCCCGCACGTTTCCAGAAGACAGCCGCGAATCTGGTCGAACTATACCGCCAGAATCAGCAAACTGCGGATGCCGACCCGGCGATTAAAGACGCCGTGCTGAAAAGCTGGATGCAGGCCGAGGCCTACACGCTGGCCACTTACAACACCGCCTCGCGTCTGGCCAAAGGCGGCCAGATCGGCGCCGAGGCCAGCACCAATAAAATCTTCTGGTCGGAACTCGATCTGCTCATGCACGAAACCGCAATGAGCATCCTCGGCGCGCGCGCCGAGCTAATGCCACACGCCCCGGATGCCGGCGCTATCGGCCAGTGGATCGAGGGTTTTCTGTTCGCCCAGGCCGGCCCGATTTATGCCGGGTCGAACGAGATACAAAGAAACATCATCGGCGAGCGCATGCTTGGCCTGCCAAGAGCGTAAGTCAGAGAAATGATCCGCCTCACGCCGCACACCTCACGCCTCACGCAACGCGACCGCAAGGGAGCGTAACCCCAATGGACTTCACTTTTTCCGATCAACAAATCGCGTTCCGCGACGCCATTCGTAGTTTCCTGGTGGTGGAAGCCGCGCCGGAACTTCTGCGCGAATACTGGGAAACACCCAGCGGGCGCTCGCATGAAATGCGCCGCAAATCAGCCGATCAGGGCATAACCTCGCTCTCCGTGCCGGAAGAATATGGCGGACTGGGCCAGAATGACCTGGACTGGGTTCTGATCCTGCAGGAAATCGGTTATCACGGCGTCCCCGATTCCCTGTCCGATGCCGCGTATCTGGGCGCCAATATTCTGCGCCAGCTGCCGGCAGCATCTGAGTTGCCCGGCAAATGGCTGCCGCGTCTGGTCGATGGCAACGCCAGGCTCTCGGTCGGGCATCCCCTGAATCCCATGGTGCACGACGCCGAACTGGCTGACCTGATGCTGCTGTGGCATAACGAAGAAGTGCACGCAGTCACCCCGGAGCAGGTCACGCTAACCCTGAACCCGAGCATCGACCAGTCCCGCCGCCTGTATAAACTGGACTGGACACCGACAGACGCCACGCGCGTTTGCGGCGCAGAGCAGGGCGCAGCTATCTGGGCCGATGCCGTGAATCGCGCCACGCTCGCGGGCGCCGCACAGTTGCTCGGCCTGGCCCAATGCATGCTCGACCTCGGTGTGGACTACGCCGCGCAGCGCAAACAGTTCGGCAAACCCATCGGCGCATTTCAGGCGGTCAAACATCAACTTGCCGATGTTGCCGTAAAAATAGAATTTGCCGCGCCGGTGGTGCATCGCGCCGCCTACGCATTAACCCACGGGCATCCTCATAGCGCGGTGTTTGCCTCGCACGCTAAACTGGCCGCTGGAGAAGCGGCGCATTTTGCTGCCAGCAAAAGCCTGCAGGTGCACGGCGCCATGGGGTATACCTGGGAGGCCGATCTGCAAATGTTCATGAAACGCGCCTGGGCGCTCAACGGCTACTGGGGCGACCGCGGCTTTCACAAAAAACGCGTCGCAGAGCTTATACTCGATGCGCAGGCCGCGCTTGGCCCCGGCGAAACGTTTACTTAAATATCAGGAGTTTGAAAATGGCTGAAGCCTATATTGTTGACTGTTTGCGCACCCCCACCGGCCGCCGCAAGGGCAGCCTGGCCGACGTGCACGCCGCTGATCTGGGCGGTTTCGCCATCAAGACTCTGGTGGAGCGCAATAATATTCCGGCAGAAGACTATGACGACGCCGTAATCGGCTGTCTGGATAACGTCGGCCCGCAAGCCGGCAACATAGGCCGCACCTGCTGGCTAACGGCCGGCCTGCCGCTGTCGGTGCCCGGCGTGACAATCGACCGACAGTGCGGCTCCTCCCAGCAGGCCGTGCACTTTGCTGCCCAGGGCGTGATGAGCGGCACGCAGGATGTGGTGCTCGCCGGCGGCGTGCAAACCATGACGCAAATTCCCATCGGTGCCGCGATGATCGCCGGTCAAACCCTGGGGCACCCGACGCCCTACGCCAAGAGCAAGGCCTGGCAGGAACGCTTCGGTGATGAAGAAGTTTCCCAGTTCCATGGCGCCGAGAAGATGTGCAAGAAATGGGATATCTCGCGCCGCGACATGGAAGAATTCGCACTGGAAAGCCACCGGCGCGCGCGCCAGGCCATCGAGGAAGGCCGTTTTGACAGCCAGGTCGTGCCCTTCAACGGTCTGGAAATGGATGAAACCACACGCGACACATCACTCGAAAAAATGGCCGAACTCGAGCCGTTAAGCGAAGGCGGACGCATTACCGCAGCAGTTGCCAGCCAAACCTGCGACGGTGCCTCGGCCATGCTAATCGTGTCCGAAGACGCGCTGAAACGTTACAACCTCAAACCCCGTGCGCGCATACACCATATGACTATCATGGGCGATGATCCGATTTACATGCTAACCGCGCCGATCCCCGCCACCGCCCGCGCGATGCAGCGCAGTGGCATGAAGCTGGAAGACATCGACCTGGTCGAAATCAACGAGGCCTTCGCGCCGGTGCCACTGGCCTGGCTCAAGGAAACCGGTTATCCGTATGAAAAGACCAACGTCAATGGCGGCGCGATTGCGCTGGGCCACCCGCTGGGCGCCACCGGCACCAAGTTAATGACCACCCTGGTGCACGAACTTGAGCGCACCGGCGGGCGTTATGGCTTGCAGACCATGTGTGAAGGCGGCGGGGTGGCGAACGTGACCATTATCGAGCGCTTGCAATAGCAGACATAATCCTCCCTCTCCCCACGTTCGCTGCGCTCAGCTCGCGATGCTCGGGAGAGAGGGTCGGGGTGAGGGGTAAAGCGTCCCGTACCTCAAGGGCCGGGTTTGCGGGCAGTACGAACTCTGCCCCTAGCCCTCTCCCGGAGGGAGAGGGGACAAGAAAACGTAAGGGAGAACTCAATGGGTATTTGCGACCAACGAACCATAATAATCACCGGTGCGGGCGGCGGCCTGGGCCGTGAGTATGCAATGGCGCTCGCCGCCGAAGGCGCCAACGTGGTGGTCAACGAC
>JBDNIO010000106.1:0-7304 GCA_041688215.1 Salinisphaeraceae bacterium
GCGCACAAGGCCGACATGGGCCCACCCTGGGTACGCAACAAGTTCTACCCGGATGCGCCAATCAAAAGCCGAAACCGCCAAGCCATGCGCGAACGTACCGGGCGCTCCCAGGTGCCGTTTTTAATTGATCCCAACACCGGCAAAGAAATGTTTGAGTCCGCAGATATACAAAAGTATCTGCTAGCCACCTACTCAGCATGAAGGGGCGTTCTAGGCAAAATCTGGTAGCTGCAATAAACTACGTGCTGCTGCATTAACGTGCCCAGGAAGGGCTATTACATCCAAGTTGGGGAAGGTAATGCCGTTAGATTTACCGCCGCCGCTGCCGCCGCAGCAGGCCGAAGTTGTAGTGCTCGAAAAACGCTATGCGGGCGCTCAGAAAGACCAGGTAATCGAACTGAACGTAGACAAATACCGCTTGCTCGTCAGTGGCAGCAGCTATTTAAGTGAAGAACGCATACGCGAAGTAACCGGCGCTGCAAAAACGCCATCACAGGCTATTTTATTGCTGAATGCCCTGTACGCGGCTGATGGGTACCTGTTCGTGCATGTGCAGTATGCGCGCGAGGACGACACCATATATGTGCAAGTAAACGAAGGCTATCTGGCAGAAGTGGATGCGCCGCCCAGCGTACAGCCGTATTTTTGAAAAATTTGAAGGTGAGCGCGGACTTACCGAATCAGACCTGGAACCGCGCCGGGTGCTTGCGGAACTCAAAGCCACCCGCGCCGGTTACAACATGACCGGCAAATACAGTATCGACCCCGATAACCCCGAAGCCTTTACCTGGACTATCGACGGCGAGCCGATCCCCGAGCATAACGATTTCAAATTTGGCGCCTCCTTTGGCAACCCCGGAAACCGCTTCCTGGGCCGCTATTTCAGCCTGGCCAACGCCAGCTACGCCGCCCCTAATGGCGACACTTTCAGTCTGGGTTATGCCCACGGGTTTACCAACCTCGGCAGTTCACGCGGCGGTGAAAACTTCAACCGTGGTGATTTCAATTACGCCACGGTCACCCGGTGGGGACTGTATGGCATCAACGCCGCGTATACCGACTACGGCATCAGCAACCTCGTGGGCCAACAGCCAGACGGCGGTCCGGACCTGATTCCCGGCGACAAAGAAGATGCCGAAATCGTGGAAGTCAGCCTGGTCGGCAATCAATTCCTGTATGCCAACGACAGTAGTCGGGTAGTACTTGAACAACAGCTCGAATACGTAGATTCGGTAATCGAATTCAGCGATCCGGACGTTCTCGACAACATGGAAATCCAGGACGAGCAGTACGGCGCAGCCCGTCTGGGCACCACCGCGTCGCATAGCTGGAAACTGTTCGACCATAACGGCAATCTGAACGGCGGCGTCGGCTACAAGCGGGGTTTCGGCGGCCACGTACGCACCGACTTTGACGGCCTGGGCGACCCGCTGCGCACCAAAAACTTTGACATTATCGACGGCAAATTCGATACCGCCTACGAACTGCCCTGGAACATGCTCATCGGGCTGAACCTTAAAGGCCAACTCTCGCTGGACGACCGTGTACCGCAACAACAGCAGTGGGTACTCGGCGGCCCGGACAATCTAAGCGCATTTCTGCCGGGTATATTGGTCGGCGATGGCGGCAACTTGCGGCTGCAATTGCCGCGGGGAGAATTATTCAACCGCCTGCGCTATCGATTTACCCTGTTCGCGGAAGCCGGCGTATCCAAATTCGAAAAAGCCAGCGGCCAGACACGCGGCATCCGTTCGGCCAGCGACGCCGGCGTAAAGCTGGAGATCGCGTTGTATGAGAATTTGCAAGTAACCGTGCATGCAGCACGCAAGATTTCGGACAACAACATCCCAGACGAAGTATTGGAGCAAAGCGAGTCCGATGTGTTCTTTAATATGCGGGCACAGTTTTAGCTTGCTTTAAGGAATTTATCGGGGTATCTCACGGTCTATTCAATTATGCATTGTGCAATAGACCCTAAAAACATTTCCCTTTGGCGAGTTGTTACCTGCGCTGTTTGTCTGGCGTCGCTGCTCGCTTGCGCGCATCAGAAGCCGCGGGTTTATTCAGACACCACCGCGCAAACACGCGGCCCGGCACAGGTGCAGCGGGATATTGCCGCCTGTGAAAATCTGGCCGAAGCCAACGGCGTGGATTACAGCGATGGCGGCGGTATCGCCCGGCGCACTGCGGAAGGCGGCGTTGTGGGCGGGGCCGGCGGCGCCGCGGCGGGCGCGATTTTCGGCAATGCCGGACGCGGCGCAGCCACCGGCGCAGCGTATGGCGCGACGACCGGATTTTTCCGCGGGTTATTTGCCAGCGATCGCGTGCATCCCACTTATCGCGCCTTCGTAAATCGCTGCCTGCGGGACAAGGGCTATGTCCCCATCGGCTGGAATTAAAGTCTTTCCAGTGCCGGGCGCTTACATCCAAAGCCCTTGATCGCCGATAATAAAGCCATACAGATCAACCGCCCTCAGAAATCAAAAAATGAAAATATTTGCCTATCAATTGTCCTGCTCGCACTGACAGGCCTCGCCAGTTGCGGTTCCGGAGGCTCCACGCCCGGGACGGATCGCCCTGCCCCGCAAATGCTTGCCGGCGAGATCCCCGCCACGCCGGCCAACGGCGAATCACGCCCGGGGCGCAGTTATCGTATTGCTATTATCGGTGGCCATGGTGAAGCCGTAGTGTTTCAGGTGATTGAGCCGCGCACGCTTACCGGCGGGGACCAATATCCGCTGGTGCTGGAAGGCGGCAGCCGTCAGACCCGCGCGGCAGACAGCATTTCGCAGATATGTCTGTCCCTTTCGGCCAATGACGATCTGTTGCCGGACTCCGTGACCACCGGGCGCAACGGCACGCAGTTTGATGTACCTGCTACCACCCTGATCCCGCCCACCGATATTCCGTTCCCTGCGGTGTTGCCCTTCAGCGCCAGCGCGAACCAGGCCGTGGCCGGCATACCGCATGCTGAATTAACCGTGGAACGTCAGGCCGGTACAGACCCGACCACCGGCGAGTCGATCATTTTTGTCGGCGTGGGCCGCGCGCCGGCGGGTTCCCCCGTGTTTGAACTGGTGGACAATCAGATCCTGCCGATACGCGGCACCGGCACGCATGATGTCGATCTGATCGGGATAGCCGACCCCTGAACCCGGGTGACCAGCTGGCCCTGCTGGTGTACTCCAGCCACGACCAGTATCACATCACCGGCAATCTGAGCGTGGGCGGCTTGCTGGGCACGCTGGCACCCATTTTATCCGGCGACCTGGAGAGCGGTGACTTTCTGGATATACCCACAGTTCCGGTTACCGTTTCCGGCAAGGTGTGGATGCCGATTGTGGTGGCCGGGCCGAACTAACCCTACGGCCAACTAAACATTGGCACTACAGTTCCCCACGTTAATTACCAGGTCTACAAACGACTTGGTGTAGGGTAGCCATCGCTCGTCGCTGGCGTAGCCCGTAAATTCAGTCGCGCCGGATTCGGTTTCGTTGAGCTTTATCACCAGCACTTCGCGGGTTTGACCGCTCAGGGTAGCGGTAAATTTGCGCCATACGCCCTGCCTGGGGCCGATAACTTCTATGTCCTGACACGGGCCGCAGAACTTTTCGTGCCGCCGCAGCTTGCTTTGTACTTGGTCCAGGGTGAGCGGTAGCACATAGGTTTCGCTGGCAAGCACACCGGTCTCGGGCAGTTCGATTGCTTCATCCGGATAACTCACGCCAGCATCAAAACAACGGCAAAATATCGCATAATCAGTACCTGTATCGGGAAGTCTGCTACGGGTCTGGTTTATAGTGACACTACGCAGGCAACGCAGTTTCCGTATTAGTCCGCCGCCAGCGTTCGGCCATCGCTGGCCTGGCGGTAGAGCAGCCACAGCAGGGCGACAAACAGCATATTGATGTCGGTGGTTTTGGCCCGCACGCTTATCGTTTCCAGTGGCTCCGTGTGCGCGTCAAATCCAGCTGCCTGATGACGGCGTGGGTGGTCAGGTCCCTGGAGTCGCAAAGAATCGACTCGTTGGCCGTTTCGTCTTTGGCCAGATCGTGCTTGCGGCCTAAATAGAACGCGCCGAGTTTTTCGTAATCTTGCATGGACTAACCCCAAGTGTGGAGTCCGGATATTAACAAAGGCAGCAACACAGGGCTGTAGCCGTTAAACTGAGCGAATCATTACAAGGAGCAACTTTTGACTAAAGCACGCGACACGAAAGCGCCGCGCCCGGTATCTACCTCGGCTGTGCGCGAACATATTTACAAGGTATTCCCTAATGACATGAACGCAAACGCCACCGTGTTCGGCGGCATGGTGATGGCCACCATCGACCGCATCTCGCTGGTGGTGGCCGAGCGCCATTCCCGCCATGTTTGTGTAACCGCATCTGTAGACAGCGTCCATTTCATGGCCGCCGCGCGCACCGGCGATACGCTGATTTTTTCCGCTGCCTGTAACCGCGCCTGGAATACGTCGATGGAAATCGGTTGTCGAGTGATTGCCGAAGACAGCTACAGCGGCGAACGCCGGCATATCGTGTCTGCCTACTCCACCTTCGTGGCGTTAGACAAAGAACACAAACCTACCGCTGTGCCCGAACTGGTATGCGAAACCGACACCGAAAAACAGCGTTTTGAAGAAGCCGGCCTGCGCCGCGAAGGCCGGCTGCAGCACAGCGACGATCTTAAAACGCTGCGCGAGAGCAAAACCTGAGCTGTTACTCGGCCGGCATCAATTCTTTCAACGCCCGCCAACCGCCATCAACCGTAACCGCATTGGCATACCCCATTAGCCGCAAGGCATCGGCCACCAATGCCGAGCGATAACCGCCGCCGCAATAAAGGTACAACGGTTGCGACTTGTCCGGATGCGCATTTTCTATATCGCGTTCAACAACGCCCTTGCCGATATGCTCGGCGCCTTGCAGATGGCCGTCCGCGAATTCGGTATCTTCGCGCACGTCGATTAGCGCGGCACCGGGATTAGCCGCAAGCAAGGCCGGCAATTCGCTGGCGTCTATTTCCTGAACACGCGCTTTGGCATCATTGACCAAGGCCTGAAATCCGACGTTATGTTGTTTTGCACTCATCGACAGTTCCTGTAATAAAAGCAACGACAGCATGCTAACCTCACTTCCAGACGCTGCCAAACCCACCCTGTAACAAGCAAGATACAACCGCCTATGAGCATGCTACTAAGCCGCCGTGACCTGGATTTTGTCCTGTACGAATTGCTCGACGCCGAGCGTCTGGCCGAGTTACCAGGGTTTGCCCAGCACGACCGCGAAACCTTTGACGCCATTATCGAAGCCGCCTTCAAGCTGGCGGAGGAAAAATTCGCCGACCATGCGGCCAAGCTCGATGCCAACGAGCCGACGTTTGACGGCGAGCGGGTAACCATCATTCCAGAGGTTAAAACCGCACTCGACGCCTATATTGAGGGTGGATTCCTGGGCGCCGGGTTCGCCGAAGAACATGGCGGGCTGCAACTGCCCTATACCATTACGCAAGCGGTAGCCGCGCCGTTTAGCGCGGCCAACATCAGCACCGCGGGCTATACGTTTTTAACGGCTGCTGCGGCTAATATGCTGGGCGTTATGGGCAGCGACGAACAGAAGTTACGCTATATGCATCCGATGGTCGCGGGACGATTTTTCGGCACCATGTGTTTGTCTGAACCCCAGGCAGGTTCGTCGCTGGGCGACATCCGCACCAAGGCAATTGCTCAAGAGGATGGCAGCTACAAAATCACAGGCAACAAAATGTGGATTTCCGGCGGCGAACATGAACTCTCAGAAAACATTATCCACATGGTGCTGGCCAAAATCGAAGGCGCGTCAGCCGGGTCCCGGGGCATTTCCTTGTTTATTGTGCCCAAGTTTAGGATTACTGAAGATGGCAGCCTGGGCGACCACAACGACGTACGCCTCGCGGGTCTGAATCACAAAATGGGCTACCGTGGCACGGTGAATACCGTGTTGAATTTTGGCGATAACAACGGTTGTGTTGGGCATTTGGTCGGCGAACCCCACAAGGGCTTGGCCGGGATGTTCCATATGATGAACGAAGCGCGTATCGGCGTCGGCATGGGCGCCTCGCTGCTGGGTTACACCGGCTATCTGCATTCCCTGGCCTACGCCAAAGATCGACCCCAGGGCCGCAATCCGTCCAATCCCAACCCGGAAAAAAACCGGTTGCGATTATTGAACACGCCGATGTGCGGCGCATGCTGCTGATGCAAAAAGCCTATTGCGAAGGCGCGCTGGCACTGGCCCTGTATTGTGCGACGTTGGTCGATCTGCAAGAAAATAGCAATGACGCCGACGAGCGCGAACGGCTCAAACTGCTGCTGGATATCCTCACTCCTATCGCCAAGGCCTGGCCCTCTGAGTATTGCCTGGAAGCCAACAAACAGGCGATCCAGATTCTGGGCGGTTACGGCTATACTCGCGAATATCCGCTGGAGCGTTTCTATCGTGACAACCGCCTGAACCCCATCCACGAAGGCACCAACGGCATACAGGCGATTGACTTGCTGGGGCGCAAGGTCACCATGAAAAACGGTGCCGCGCTGCGGGCACTGTTCAAGGAGATCGAGACCACCGCCAAACGGGCGGCCGAATTTGAAGCGCTGTCCGCGTACAGCAATGACCTCACCGCGGCGATGGAAACGGTGGCCGCGACCACACAAAGCCTGGCGCAACTAGCTGATGAGCCCGAAAAGTTTCTGGCAAACGCCCATCTTTACCTGGAAATGCTGGGGCACGTGGTGCTGGCTTGGACCTGGTTACGTCAGGCGCTGGTCGCGAGCAATGCCACGCCGGACAATGAATCAGAACGTGGTTTTTACGACGGAAAATTGCAGGCTTGCCGATATTTTTACCGTTGGGAGTTGCCCAGGATTGACCACTGGTCGCAGTTGTTGGCGGATGCGGACGATACTTGTTTGGCTATGCGGGAGGCTTGGTTTTAGACGACGGTGGCTTTTGGCTTTTTCGTATTTCTCATTCTTGGGTTTCGCCTTTTGCGGCGAGATACCTTTTTTTACCTGGGCGGTTTCAAGGTCGAAGTGCAACGATGGAAGCGTAATGTGTTTTCAGGTCAAAATCATCTGGCGTAAACCTCTCAGCCGGGCAGCTCCAATCCAGGGTTTTCCGTGGGCGGGTATTAACTCAAGTTTCGGAGTTCATTTTGAGCACAAAAGTACCAGTAACTTATTGATTTAAGAATAAAAAGGGTCTTGCGCGTGGTAAAGTGTTGATTCTCAAATCCCAACATCAAAACCACGGAAGATCCACATGAATA
>JBDNIO010000107.1:0-3076 GCA_041688215.1 Salinisphaeraceae bacterium
GACGGCGCCCGCGCGGGTTCGGATGAATCAGGCGTTTCAATCGGCGACGAATAGCACTCTGGCGCTGCCCGAACCGATGGTTAACGGGCGTTGTGTAACTCCAGCACGGCATGGCTGTCATCCCGACGTGGTTCCTTGGCGGCATCAGAGCGGAATAACTGTAACTGGCTCAGGTAATCGTCACTGATATCCGCAGTCACGTATTCGCCGGTAAAGACGGAATCCTCGAAGCGCTGGATTTTGGGGTTGCCCACATGCACGGCCTCGCGCAGGTCATCTATGTCCTGATAAATCAGACGGTCTGCGCCAATGATGCGACCGATTTCGTCCTCTTCGTGGCCGTGGGCAATTAACTCGGATGCCGTCGGCATGTCGATGCCATAAACGTTGGGATAACGCACCGGCGGCGCAGCAGATGCAAAATAGACTTTTTTCGCCCCGGCTGCGCGCGCCATTTCTATAATCTGTTGCGAGGTCGTTCCGCGCACAATGGAGTCGTCTACCAGCAACACGTTCTTGCCGGCGAATTCGAGATCGATGGGGTTGAGCTTCTGGCGCACGGATTTACGCCGCTGCTGCTGCCCGGGCATGATGAACGTGCGGCCGATATAGCGGTTCTTGATAAAACCTTCGCGGTATTTAACTTCCAGGCGCGAAGCCAACTCCACCGCCGCCGTACGCGAGGTTGAAGGGATCGGAATCACCACATCTATATCGTGATCCGGCCAGGTGCGCAGTATCTTTTCCGCCAGTGCGGTACCCATGCGCAGACGCGCCTTGTACACATAAACGTCGTCGATAACCGAATCCGGCCGCGCCAGATAAACCCACTCGAACAAGCACGGTGAATACACCGGGTTTTCGGCACACTGGCGCACATGCAACTGGCCGTCCAGGGTAATGACCACCGCTTCGCCAGGGCCGATATCGTCTATCAGTTCAAAACCGAGTGCGTCGAGCGCCACGCTCTCGGAGGCAATCATGTAATCGGTGCCGTGTTCGGTTTCACGTTTGCCGTAAACCACCGGACGAATCGCGTAGGGATCGCGCATGCCGACCAGGCCATATCCGGTAATCATGGCAACAACGGCATACGCGCCCCGGCAACGGCGATGCAAGCCGGCAACCGCTTCGAACACATCGTTTTCATCAAGTTTCAGGCGGCCGTGCTGCATGAGCTCGTGCGCGAAAACATTCAATAAAACCTCGGTGTCGGATTCGGTGTTCAGATGCCGCCGATCGGCCATGAACAGCTCTTCTTTGAGCTGCGCGGCGTTGGTCAGATTGCCGTTGTGCGACAGACAAATGCCGTACGGCGTATTCACATAAAACGGCTGGGCTTCGGCGGAAGACTCCGCGCCCGCCGTGGGATAACGCACATGCCCGACGCCGGCGTTGCCGGCCAGGCGCATCATGTGGTCGGTACGAAACACATCACGCACCAGCCCGTTATCCTTGCGCAGGAATAACTTTCCTTTGTCAGTCGTCACGATGCCGGCGGCATCCTGGCCACGGTGCTGAAGTACGGTCAGGGCGTCGTAAAGCTCCTGGTTAACCGGGCTTTGGGAAACGATTCCGACAATTCCACACATGCGTTCAGTATTCCTGTTTTTCGGTCGGGCTATCGATGGCCTGTTGGGATTCACCAGCTTCGCCAGATTGGCCAGGCTGGCCGAACCAGGCGGATGTTTCGGGCTCGGGTGCCGGGGTTAGCGGGCGGTCAAATTCGATTTCTTCCGCCAGATCCGTTGGCAGCCAGTCTCGCACCCACACCGCGCCCTCTTCCAGGTGCGGTATGAATATCGATTCTTGCCACCACTGGTCTTTTGGCACGGCGGTAAACCCGGCCAGCAAAACCAGCACAACCAGCACCCCTGCCCCGCGCAATACACCAAATATTGAGCCCAGCGCGCGGTCGGTGCCGGCGAATCCGGTTTGGGTTACCAGTTTGGAGATGCTGTAGTTAACCACCGCGCCGATGATCAACACGATGATGAATACTCCGCCAAACGCAGCTGCCAGGCGCACCGAGCGTGCGGATATGAGATCAGCCAATAACCCGGCGACGGGTTCAGCGAGCTTGTAGGCAACCAGAAATGCCAGTATCCATGTGGCCAGCCCGATTGCCTCGCGGGTAAAACCACGAAACAGCCCTATCACTGCGGACAGAGCGACTATGCCAAGGATTGCGTAATCGACCCAGATCATTGCCCGCCTTCGCCGTCTGTGCGTATGACGCTTATGTTACCAGAGGTAATACTTTCAGGCGGGCGCGCCGGCTTCAGGTAGAGTACGTAAATACCGGTGGCGCTTGATCTATCTACATTCAGCACCTGCATTTGCGACTCAAGGCAGAGTAAGAGTTTGTGTTTTCAAACCTTTTTCGCGCAAACGTGCGCCCACGATATCCGCGGCTTCATGGCTGTCGAACGGGCCCACCCGAACTCGATATAATTTTTTGCCGCTCACCTCACCCTCGCGGTAGAAAACCGGAAAGTCACGCCGCAAATCCTGGGTTAATTGAATTGCGTTGGCCTCTTCGCCGAAGCTGCCAACCTGCACTACGAAATAAGGTTTATCCGAATCGGGTTCAGGCGGGCTGGCTTGTACGGGCACGGTCTGCTTTGTGGCCGGCGTGGGCGCAGGCGGCGGTGCTTGTTGGCTTGCCTTTTCAGGTTCAGGTGCTGGTTTAGCCGGTTCGGGCCTGGGTTGAGGTTTGGGTTCCGGTTCGGGAGTTGTATCAGGTTTCGGCGGCGGGGCTGGTTGAGGCTGGACCTCGGCTTTTGGCGGGGCCTTTGGCGGCGGCGTTTGAGTTTGCGCGGCTGGGGCCTGAGCAGGTTCTGTTTGCGTATCGGCGGCTAAACCATCAGGCGCCGGTGCTTGTGATGGGGCTTTAGCAGTGCTGAGCTGTGAACCGGACTCGCCGCCACGGGCTGACTGTTTTTCAGATACCGGCCGGGTCTCGCCGCTTGGGGTAATCTCATACACGGTGACTGATTCGCCGGTAGGCGGGGCCGACGGGGTGGCCATTTTGACCACAAGCACGGGAATGAGCACCCCGGCGCCAATCAATACA
>JBDNIO010000108.1:0-1068 GCA_041688215.1 Salinisphaeraceae bacterium
ATCAGATCGACCAGATTATCGAGTGCCACCAGACTGCGCTGGTTATGAATGGCGCCCAGCGGCAAGGGCACGCCGCGCCGCAGTCAGCGCATCATCGCAGCAAAGTTAGCCTTGACCCAGTTGACCGTACCCGTGCCTACGCCAACAGCCGGGCGAGCGTGCCGGCCTGTTCTGCGAATTTCTGGGGGTGCTTCTGCTCCAGTAGCCCGATATTGCGAAGCTTCCAGCGAATGCCGGGCAACTGGTCGAGGTGCTCGATCCCCAGCAACGGCCATTCGGGTTTGTTGGCGACCAGTGAAAGCAAAAAGCGGCGCTCATCCGCATCCAGACCGCGCTGAAGTTCGTGCACCATCCGCTCGCGTGCGGCCAGCAGTTCGGGCAGTTCCACGGGTTCGGTCGTCATGCCTTTGAAGTTGCGTTCGTAATCCTGACCGATATCGCGCAGCGTCGGGAAGAGGACCTCGTGAACGGGCCGGTTGTGACTGGCAAGATAAACGACGAAAGCGCGCCGAATGCCGGGCGTGATCCCTTCATGCGCGAAGAGCTGCATCACGTCGAACAGGTCGCGCGGATGCTGCCGGTCCATGGCTGCGACCAGCTTGCCGCCATACACGTCCTCCAGCGATACGAGCGCAATCTCCAGGTCGGCCAGCAGCACTTGGCGCGCCTTGGGCGTCAACGCGGCCGTGCGGACCGGGTGCACGGCGCCGCGCATCACGAAATTGACTTCGATCTTGACCTCGATGCCGCCGCGCCGCACCAGCAACTTTGTTTCGCCGGAGCCCGGCGCCGCCAGCGCATGGGTCGCGAAGCCGCGTGCAGTCAAGCGTTCAGCGGCCTGTCGGATAGCCTCATTGATGCGCACCAGTGCCTGTTCGCGTGACAGGCTGTGGTCGATAAAAACCAGGTCAAGATCGACCGACAGGCACGGCATGTCGCGAATGAACAGATTGATTGCGGTGCCGCCCTTAAGCGCGAACACCCCTTGCGCAAACACGAACGGAGCAACCTGCGTCAGCAGGCGCGCCGTATCGAGGTAGAGCTGGTTCATGGCTTGAGCACCAGCAG
>JBDNIO010000109.1:0-2379 GCA_041688215.1 Salinisphaeraceae bacterium
CAAAATCTAGCAGCAAACAGGCAAGGTTACCAGAGAGATCGAACGTGTGTGTAGTTGCGAATTTTTTCGTCGGCGCTCAACAGGGAAGCATTCAGTTCCCTTGCCTGCGCCACAATGATGCGGTCCGCCGGGTCCTTGTGAAATGCACCGGGTAGCCTGGGAGCAATTAGGGTCTTGCAATCATACATTCTTCCCGATTTACTGAATGAACCTGCTCGCAATCGCGATGTGTAGGCAAGCGTCTGGCAGGACATGCGTGACCCCTCCTCCGTGACCCCTCCTCGGAAGATAGGCTGTACGCCCACTCAATTACTTAACGGTAAAGTAAGTGGCATTCGGATCGCGTTGCGATAATAGATAGCTGTGGATTCAAGCCTTATCAATCTGTGCCTTGTATTCATATTGGTAATAGCTGTATCCGCCAGCGTATTTGGCGTGTGTTTGTTTATATGCGTTGAATACCACGCCCGCAATTTTGCGGTTATTGCGTGACATTCGCTGGACCGTTTCTTGCAGTTCCGCTAGTGGATGCGCGCCTGCTCGAACTACCAGGAATGTGACTATGCTTGGTAGGGTGGCCGCTATGACCGCAGCATCGGTAACCGCCAGTACCGGTGGCGCATCTATAATTACCAAATCGAAGTCTTGTTTGAGTTGCGCTATAAGCTCTGAAAAGCTTTCTCGCATTAGCAATTCGGATGGGTTTGGCGGGATTTGTCCGCTGGTTAATATTTTTATCCCCCCGTCGCCCGGCATGTCGCGCAACGCGTTTTTCAAGGATGCTTGCCCGGTGAGGACTTGCGACAAGCCAGGCTCCCGCTCCTTACTTTCAGTAAATTCGTGTAATCGTCCTTTGCGCATATCCGCGTCTACTACGACAACACGCTTGCCGATGTCTGCCAGCAAATAGGCTAAGTTAGCGCTTACAAAGGATTTGCCCACGCCCGGCGCCGGCCCGGTGATTAGAATAACATTGCTACCGGACTCCATTTGGGCAAAATACAGGCTGGTGCGCAGGCTTCGCAGTGCCTCCACTGCGATTTCCCCGCTATGGTCGCGCGCCAGGACCGGCGCGCGTTCTTCGTTCTTTTGGGCCTTGCTGGAATGCTTGTAGAGCCAGTTACTAAATGGAATAACCGCATACACTGGCAAGCCCAGTTGGTCTTCTATTTCCTTGGGATCGTTGATGCCACGCCGCAGTGCAGCCTGCAAGAATACGAAACCACAGCCCAGCATGGCGCCGAGTACTAAAGCAAGCATTAGTACGAGCCCTTTCTTCGAGTTAATCGGGCGAATGGGCTCTACCGCTTTATCGATTATTCGAACATTGCCGATTGTGCCGGCTTTGACGAGGCGCAATTCCTGTGCGCGATTGAGCAGTGCTGTATATAGCTGATTATTCACCTCGACATCACGCATCAGGCTTAGCACTTCTTTCTGCGACTGGGGCAGCCCGCCTACCTTGCTTTCCAATTTTTCCCGTTCAGCCTGAAGACTTTGAAATTGGTCTTGTACCGTCTCGATGGCTGGATGTTTGCCGGTATAGGTTTGCTTGAGTTCCGCTAGTTTTAGCCTCAACCCTGAACGTTTGTCCTCAACGGAAACCAATTGGTTGAGCAGTGCTTGACTTTCAGCGTCCAAATCGATGGCTTGGTTTTTCTCTCGATACTGCGCCAACTTACTGTCGGCAGCTTGTACGTCCGCTTTTACCTCGGGTAGCTGCTCCTCCAGGAACTCGAGGCTTTTTTCCGCTTGTTTGGAACGGGCCTCTACGTTTTGGCGTAAATAGTTTTCCGCCACGGCGTTCACGATTTCAGTAATGCGTGTTTTGTTTTCACCCTCCAGGCTAAGGCGGACCACCCCGGTATCATCGCCCACTTCCGAGACTTGCAATGTCTGTTGCAGACTCTCGACAACCGGCAGCCATGCGGAACGGACCAGGGAAAATTCCGCGGGGGGGCTAGTTACGGCTAGATCAATCACAAATAACTGAATATCGGCGGATTTTGCGGCTTGTCCTACCCGTCCGCGCAGCAATTGCTTACCTTGCGGCCCATACAACACATACTCACCACCGCCTAACGCACGTAGAATAAACTCTTGACCGTATAGCTTTTCTGGGATATCCATCCGCGTTATGCTTATTCTGGATTGGTTCCAGGTGTAGCGGGAAAACAAAGAGTTCGAATCCTTTGAAACCATTTCTGTGGCAGGGTCTATGGCATCACCATAGCTGGCGATCGCACGCCCAATAATCGGAAAATAGACAGGTTTGGCCGAGGTGTGCATCCGAAGTTTATTTACCGTATCGCCAAGAACGGAGCGTGATTTAATAATAAGAATTTCGGAATTGGCAGGACTACTGTTTTTACCAGTAAG
>JBDNIO010000110.1:0-3477 GCA_041688215.1 Salinisphaeraceae bacterium
ACAGAGAAAACTATTTTTAACCACAAAGGCATAAAGAACACGAAGGGTTGTTCGCACCCTTCAAGTATTTTCTTAACTTTGTGTTCTTTGTGGTTTAACTCTTTTATCTTTTCCTGTTTCTCTGTCGTTAAAAAATCAATTCTAGGATTTGTATGCTAAAGATTGAAAATTTACACGCCGAAGTCGATGGCAAGGCCATCCTCAAGGGCATTAACCTTGAAGTTAATGCCGGCGAAACGCACGCCATCATGGGCCCGAACGGCTCGGGCAAATCTACTCTGGCGAACATACTCGCTGGCCGCGAAACTTTTGCAATAACCCAGGGCAGCGTGACTTACGACGGTAAGGACTTGCTCGACCTGGACCCTAACGAGCGTGCCTGTGAAGGCCTGTTTCTGGGCTTCCAGTATCCGGTGGAAATCCCCGGCGTATCCAACCTGTACCTGCTGCGTGCCGCGCTAAACGCACGCCGTAAATACCACGACGAAGAAGAGATCGACGCCATGGCGTTCATGAAGCTGCTGCAGGAAAAGTTGGAAACCGTGGGCATGACCATGGACATGGTCAAGCGTGGTGTGAATGAGGGCTTTTCCGGCGGCGAAAAAAAGCGTAACGAAATCCTGCAAATGCTGGTGCTGGAACCGCGCCTCGCCATACTGGACGAAACCGATTCCGGCCTGGATATAGACGCGCTTAAAACCGTATCCGAAGGTATCAATGCCCTGCGCTCACCCGTGCGCGGCGTGGTGCTGGTAACCCATTACAAACGTCTGTTGCAGCATGTGGTGCCGGATAAAGTGCACGTACTTTCCGATGGGCGCGTAATCAAATCCGGCGGCCCGGAACTGGCGGACGAACTGGAAGCAGAGGGCTACGTCGGCCTGCAAGAGGCGTCATGAACCAACCTGCCCCGCATATTGACCATTATCTGGCGGAATTCACCCGCCTGGAACGCCAGTTGGCCGGCGACGATGCTTTCAATGCGCAACGTCAGTTACGCCTGCGCGAGTTCGCCAATCAGGGCTTTCCCACTACCCGCCAGGAAGACTGGAAATATACCGACTTACAGGCGCTGGAAAAACGCCGCTTCGAGAGCCTGGAAACCCCCGGCGATATAAGCGAGGCGCAGCTGCAGATGCTGATGCCGGCGGATATGGCGTGCCACCGCATTGTATTCGTGGATGGCCATTACCAGGCGCGTCTATCTGACGATAGCGCCCTACTACCGCCAGGCGTACGCGCCGCCAGTTTCACGGCGCAGCCGTCGTCCGGAGACGCACTTGGCGCCAGCATAAACGGCTATGCCAATGCATTTACCGATATGAATGCAGCTTTCATGTCTGATGGGTTGTGCCTGGAGCTGGAAGCCAATGCAGTGCTGGAAAAGCCCATCTACGCGCTGTTCATCGCCTCCGGCCAGCATGAAGACTCGATGCAGCAAATTCGTAACTTCTTACGGCTGGGTGAAAACAGCCAGGTCACAGTGATCGAGCATCATATCAGCCTCGGCGATGCGCCCTACTTCACCAACGCAGTGACCGAAGTCGAAACCCAACCCGGCGCACGCCTGACGCGCATCCGCTTGCAGCAGGAGTCCGAAAGCGCCTACCACGTGTCCAGTTTCCACGCCCGTCAATTACGCGACAGCCACGTGATCAACCACGGCATCGATCTGGGCGCGCGCCTGGCACGTATCGATACCAATAGCTGGCTGGATGCGCCGGGTGCCACGATGGAAATGTACGGCGTGTACGCCGCGAACGGCAAACAGCATATCGACAACCACACGCGTATCGACCACGCGCAGCCGCACGGCACCAGCCGCGAGAATTACAAAGGCGTGTTATCTGGCCAGTCACGCGGCGTGTTCAACGGCAAGATCATTGTGCATAAAGACGCGCAGAAAACCGATTCAGAACAATCCACGGCCGCACTTTTGCTATCAAAAAAAGCCGAAGTGGACGCCAAACCAGAACTGGAAATCTACGCCGACGATGTGAAGTGCGAGCACGGTTCCACCGTGGGTCAACTCGATGAAGATGCGGTTTTCTACCTGACCAGCCGCGGTATTGACGAAGCTGGCGCACGCGCGATTCTGACCTACAGCTTCGCCGATGAGCTACTCAGGAATATTCAAATCAAGGCCTTGCGCGAGCACATAGAAGCGGCCTTTTTAGCCAAGTTACCGCAAAGTGACAAATACGCTGGATTATTGTGAGCCAGGTGATGAACGAGGCCCGCACGTCAAACACGCAAGCCACGGCATCTGCGTTTGATCAGAACGCGGTTCGGGCGCAGTTTCCTGTTTTGCATCAGGAAGTAAATGGTCGGCCCTTGGCCTATCTGGATAACGCGGCGACTACCCAAAAGCCGCGCCGGGTTATTCAGGCGATCAACGACTATTATGAGCGCGATAATTCCAACGTGCATCGCGCCATCCACGTGCTATCCACACGCGCGACCGCAGGCTATGAAGGCACCCGCGATAAAATGGCGGCGTTCCTGAACGCCGCCAAACGCGAGGAAATTATTTTCACGCGTGGCACCACAGATGCCATTAACCTGGTCGCACAGAGCTTTGCGCGACCGCGCCTGCAGCCAGGGGCTGAAATTCTGGTTACAGAAATGGAGCACCACTCCAACATCGTTCCCTGGCAGCTTGCCTGCGAGCAGACCGGCGCGCAGCTAAAGGTGCTGCCTATCAACGACCGCGGCGAGCTTGAAGTGGACCAGCTAGAACACTACCTGAACAAAAATACCTGTTTGTTGGCTTTGGGCCACATATCCAACGCGCTAGGCACCATTAACCCGGTGGCGCAAATCATCCAAATAGCCCACGCACATAACGTACCGGTACTACTGGACGGCGCTCAGGCCAGCGCGCATTTGCGGCTGGACGTACAAGCGTTGGATGTAGATTTCTACGCCCTGTCCGCGCATAAAATGTACGGCCCCACGGGCACCGGCGTGCTCTATGGCAAAGAAAAGTGGCTGGCCGAAATGCCCCCTTACCAGGGCGGGGGGGACATGATCGAAACTGTGTCTTTCCAAGGCAGCACCTGGAACGAATTACCCTATAAATTCGAAGCCGGTACACCGAATATTGCGGGGGTTATCAGCATGGGTGCTGCAATCGACTTCCTGGACGAAGTCGGTATCGACGCTATCGCCATGCATGAACACGCGCTGCTGGAAAAAGCCACCGCCGCCATGCAGCAAATTCCGGGGCTACGGATTATCGGCACCGCACAGGAAAAGTCCGCAATCATTTCCTTTGTAATGGATAACGCCCATCCGCACGATATCGGCACCATCGTTGACCAGGTCGGCGTCGCTATCCGCACCGGCCACCACTGTGCCATGCCGCTGATGCACCGTTTTGGTGTGCCGGCGACTGCACGTGCATCTTTTGCATGCTATAACAGCGCCAAGGATATAGACGCACTGGTTGAAGGCCTGACCAAAGCGCATAAATTA
>JBDNIO010000111.1:0-10558 GCA_041688215.1 Salinisphaeraceae bacterium
ACTTTATTACAGATTTTGTCGGTCACTATTTTCGAGAAAACCTCGCTGTATCAAGCCTTGGCGGGCTCCGGTTACAATAGCGATAATGACCAAAGCTATAACCAATTGAATTTGTTTGAGTTTTAACCGGACACTAGTGACTTTTTATATATTACTACTGCCCCTTAACCCAGCCCAAAAAGAAGGCCTGAATCCGAATGGCACTTACTTAACCGTAACTAACTGTAATTATTTAGAAACCTGCTGGGCTACCGGCTTTGACGGCCTGGCTTTTTTGCGCTGCGGATGTGCAAACTGCCGAATGTGCTCGCGAGCGGCAGCTCGCGGCTTCGTCAGGTACGGGTAGGGCTTGGGTCTTCGCTTTACTGTCCGGGGCTCTTGGCCGATGCCCAACACGCCGCTCGGCTACCAGCCTCAGCAAGCCGTCCAGGTGCTGATCGACATCGCCCACAGTCAGCTACGCTGACCACGCCAACCAGAGCTGCACGCCGTGCTTGAAACTCAGCTGCCGGGGCAGGACATCCGCCAACAATGCCAATTTCAGCATCACCAACCGGATCAGGTTATGGAGCCATCACTGCTGTCCCACAAAATTTTGCGCGCTGGAGATCAAACGCTTACCGCATGAGCAGTTCGTAAGAGCACGGCCGATGGAGACCTGAAGTTCGGTTATTCCTTGCGTCATTCCGGAAAGTGCGAAGCCCGAGCTTCGCGAGCCGAACGTCCGGAATCCCGGTTCTATAAGGTCTCACTGGATTCCGGGTCTTCGCCCGGAATGACCGGTACGAGTTTATGGGACAGCAGTGAATTTATATTTAAATTTCGCTTCCAATCGCGCCTATCAAATCCAGAGCGTTACGCGATACCAGTCATCTGAGACCGAAATATTACTCACGAATGATGGGCTACGCGTCCGTCGTGTAATCTGGTTGTCCCGGGCGAATATAGCGCGCGGGTTCCAGGCCGCGTTCCTGAATCAGGTGCTCGATCATCAGGATAATTGAGTTGGCGTCGAGCATTCCGGCGTAGTTGCCGTCGCCATCGAAGTTTACGTTGCTGCCCTCGACGTGGACGATGGTCTCGGTGAGTTCGGTATTACTGGCCGGGGCGATCAACGTGTGTACCGATGATCCAGGTTCGAACAGATAACTGCCTGCGGTTTGCGGCTGATCGGGGTATTCCGCGTAATGCCAACTCCCTGAAAGCGTCCACAGATGTACGCATCCGGTATGAAAATGCGTCGGCAGGTGTAATCCGGGATGAAACCATGCGCGCACGACCCAGATGCCGCGGTGAGGGTCGAGCATGAGCGGTTGCAGGTCGACCCCCGGGCCCGGGATGCCGGGAATTACATCTTCGTAAACCGGCAGTTCGCCGGTGTTCAGCGTGAGCAGTTCGTCCTGATCGTTAACCAGTGGGGGCAAGGGCATGCTGTTTCTCCGGTTGATGCGGGTCACGATATCGCCGCTTTTGTGACGGCCGGCGCAATCGCGCCAGATCACGACTTTGCGGCGCTTGGCAAGTTTTAGTCAATGTTTAAATTATTATTCGGGGTCACTATCGGTGCTGGCGATTATGGAATAAAACCATGCATTTTGAGAATCGACGCCGCCATCTCAGGGCCCTTGTACTCTTCGATGAAGTGCCCGATGTCAGGAAACTTGTGCGTGTCGTCCGTCATTAGCGGCAGCGCCTCCTGCCATTGCGCAATCACCGAATCCTTGCCGCAGGCATCCCATTGGCCGAAATAGCCGCATACGGGAATGTTCTGCCCTGAAGGCCCCCAGGCCTTGCTGATGTTGTCCTGAATGTGCGCGTAGAACGCATGATTGTCCTGCACGCCGTGGCGCGCATCTTCATAACGATAGCCATGGCCCCAGACCGGTGTTTGCCGCACATTGCGCTTTGAGCTTTTGGCATTCATCGAGCTGCGCAGCATTTGCGAGAACACGTATTCCGGGCTGTCCGGTGGAATGCTGTTTCTGGCGTGCCGGGTCAGCCACTTCGCGGTCAAGCTTAGGAATGGCAGCGTGCCTTGCGGGGGTAGATGGCGTACGACTGCCGCGGCCACGCCGCCCCAGAGGGCGTCGGGAATCAGGCTCGGTGTCAAGTGCCAGGGCAGCCAGGGAAAGGGGTAGTTTTTATAGGTGTGGCCGTCGGAGGGCATCGGGAACACGGTGGTGTTCATAATCTGCATGGCACTGACGCGCTCCGGATCTTCGATCAACGCGCCGATACCAATCGGCCCACCCCAGTCGTGCGTGACCAAAGTAATGTTCTGTAAGTCCAGATGCCGCACCAACTGCAGCACGTGCGCGGCGTGATGCATGTCCACCATCTCGAAGTCGGCCTGGTCCGATAGCCCGAAACCGATGTGATCCATGGCCACAATGCGTAACGGTTGGCCGGAAGCAATCAGAGCATCGCGAATCTTGCGGTAAGTGTAAGAACATTCCGGGTTGCCGTGAATGAATAAAACGGTCGTCTGTGGGGCTTGGGTTTCCGAAGTCCGGTGGTCGTAATAGAACAGCGTCTTGCCGGCGTCCTGACCCTCGGGAATCGTGAACCAGCGTTCGCTGCCGGTGGGGCAGTAATCAGACGGCGGATTCTGAAGTGGCGAGTTGCTTTGGATAATCATAGGAGGGCCTGCATGGACTATGGGTTGATTGTTAAATGCTCGTTTGAAGTCTGCTTGTGCCGGCGTCCTGTTGCAAGGTGAACTATCAGCACGCCCGTTGGGCGCAGCGAAATGGGAATTAGCTGCAAGGGTCACTTTTCATCTGAATTTTATTAAGTTGACAATATTAACTTAATGCTGTTAATTTAATTGCATGGCTAGAAAAAGATATACAACAGCCCAACGGCAAGCGATGCGAGAAGAGTTTCTCGACGCTGCGGTGCAGGTTTTTGAAAATGACGGCGGCATCGATGCGGTCAGCTTCCGTAATGTGGCGGCGGTGGCCGGCTGCAGCTACTCCGCGCCTTATCGCTATTTTTCCGGCAAGGAGGAATTGCTCACCGCGTTGCGCGCCCGCGCTTTTCGCTGGCTGGAAAAAGTCATACGCGATGCGGTGGACCCAGGCGATGATCCACGATTGCAGCTCGAAGCGGTGGCGCGTGCCTACATAGAAGCAGGATTGCAGCGGCCGGGCATGTACGCCCTGATGCTGTTTCAAGAGGACTCGGAATTCGCGCAACGCTCGATCGAGCTAAAAGCGGCCAAGCATGATGCGTTACACACCTGTGTCGAAGTCATCGCCGCCGGGCAGGCAAGGGGGGTATTGCCTGACACGGCCGATGCGCTCACGGCGGCGCACATGTTCTGGATTGGTGCGCATGGCCTGGTGTCCTTGCAAGTCGGTGGCCAGTTTGTGATGGGCCGGTCAGTCGAAGAGCTGGCGCCTGTCCTGATCCAGTGGCTCGAAACGGGATTGGAACATCACAACCAGATAGATAATGAACGCCCTGGAATCGGCACTGGGTTCAATGCCAAAGCAGGAGCCAAGCCATGAACGCGAAAACCGTAAAACCATTGGAACAACGCCGCCCACCGTTCGAATTTCCCGACGATATCGATCCGCGGTGGATTCCTGGCAAGCCGGAACTGGCGGCTATGATTAACGGCGCTTCGCTGACCATGCCCTATCTCGAACCTTTTCTGATTCGTACGATGCGCGAAGCCAGCGAGCATATTGATGACGAGGCCCTGCGCGCCGATGTGGCCGGCTTCAACGCCCAGGAAGGCATGCACTTTCGCATGCACCGGCGTTTCAACGATCTGCTGAAAAACAAGCGTTACCCCGAACTCGCCGAGGTCGAACAGGCTATGGCAGCCTGCTATGACCGCCTGGGCAAACGTTCCCTGAGAACGCGTATGGCCTATACCGCTGGGTTTGAGTCCATGACTCTGGGCGTAACCCGCTGGTTGGTGGAATGCAGAACCAAACTGTTCCCCGGCGCGGACCCGCGCGTGGCTTCCTTTGTGCTCTGGCATATGGTTGAAGAAACCGAACACAAACGGGTGGCATACGACGTTTATCAGCAGCTTTTCAAAGGAAGCTTGCAAGGCTACCTGGCGCGTATGTTGGGCGTTTTTCACGGCTCCTTTGACGTGATGCGATTTTCGATGCGTGGCTACAAGGTCATGCTTAAAACTGATGGGTTATGGTCCAACCTGCGTTCACGTCTGCGGCTTGCCAAACAACTCAGCGCATTTATCTATCACGTAGGTCCGTACCTGCTGCGCTCGGCATTGCCGGGGCACGACCCGCGTCACGAGAAGGACCCACAATGGGTGCTGGATTGGCTGCAAGGCTACGATAATTCTCATACCGACAAACCGCCGCTTATTGATACCCAAGACCCGCAAATGCCTGTGCCCTTTCCCGCTGCCAGGCAGGCCGCATGAACACGCCTGATTCGCTTGACGCTAATTCACTTGCTGGGCCGCGGCGGCTGCTGATCGGCCACGGCGCCTTGCTCATATTCACAGGCGGTGTCATAGGCTTTACTTTTTTGTTCTTTCTGATCGGCAGGATAGAACTCTGGCCAATTCCCTGGACGCTCAACTACCAGCTCCCCGGCACCTACGACGCCTGGCGCATATGGGAGCCATCGTCAACGGCGCATTGCTGTGGATCACCGCCGCCGCATTGCAGCTGTTGCCGTTTTCGCCTAATGGGCAGCGACGCTTCGGAACCTGCATGATTGTGATTGCCTGGACGATCGTCATTGCCTCCTGCCTGGACCCGTTGTTCGCCAATAGCCGGGGCCTGGCCTTCGGCGCGCCGTTTATCAATAACATCGCTTTCTTTCTGTTCTATGTCGGCGTGCCACTGGTGATGATTGTGATGGCGGTGGTGGCCTATAAATCGCTTTGGTCATATTCGGGTAGTGAATAATCGGCCTTGAAGGAGGCACACATGAATACCAGAACACGCAGAATGGTGGGTCACGGCGCCATCATCATATTCATAGCCCTGGTGGCCGGATTTGGACTGTTGGTCAGTTTGATCGGCGGGCTGGAGCTGTTTCCGGGGTTCATTCTCGATTTCGAAATTCCCGGCGACACCGGTGCTTGGGCCCGGACCCACGCCGGCGGCCTGATGAACGGCATGCTGGTGATTCTGTTTGCTCTGTTTATACATACGGCAGGGTTACCCGCGCGTCAGGCCGGCCAGCTCTTCTGGATGCTGGTCGGCACCGGCTACGCGAATACCGCATTCTATTGGGGCGGCCTGTTGTCGCCGAGCCGCGCGCTGACCCTGGGCGACAACCGTCTTGGTGAATCCAATATGGCCGGCATACTCGGTTTTCTGCCGGCGCTGGTGTTCGCGATCGTGCTTATGCTCGCTATGGTCATCGTGGCCCGCTGGGCCTTTTCGCGTGCGGGAGACGCTGTATGAGTGATATTGCCTATGAGTGATATAGAAGTCGCAAGCGCGCCGCCGCCGCGTCTGGAAACAGACTATCTTGTCGTCGGTGCCGGGGCCATGGGGATGGCCTTCGCCGACGAGATATTCAGCGCACGGCCTGACGCCCGCATCACACTGGTGGACCGACGCGCCCGGCCGGGCGGCCACTGGAACGATGCCTATCCGTTTGTAGCATTGCACCAGCCGGCCGCGTTCTATGGCCTGGGCTCCGCCAAGCTGGGTACCGGCGGCGCCGATTTGGCCTCGGGTCCGGAAATCGTTGCCTACTACCATCGTGCCATGCAGCGCATGCTTGCCAGCGGGCGGGTGCAATTCTTTTCGCAGAGTGACTGTAGGCAGTCAGACGACGATAAAGCGCGAATCGTTTCCCTGCTAGATGAGCACTGTGTTACCGAAGTCGAAGTAACAACCCGGCTGGTCGACGCCAGCTATATGAACGTAGAGGTTCCCTCAACGCACGGCCCACGCTACGAGGTGGCCGAGGACGTGAACCTGATACCGCTGAATGCGCTGCCCCAGGTTAGCAAGCCCTGGCAACGTTACGTGGTTATCGGCGCCGGCAAGACGGGAATGGACGCGATTCTGTTCCTGCTGGATCGCGGCGTCGATCCCGATCGCGTTCGCTGGATCGTGCCCAACGATGCCTGGCTCTGGGACCGGCCTTCCGTGCAGCCGGGGATCGCGACCGCCATGTTTTTGTGCCAGCTTGAGGCTCTTATCGAGCATCGCCAAGTGGATGAACAATTCCAGGCGCTGGAAAAACAGGGCAGTATTCATCGCATCGACCGCAATGTTATGCCGGTCAAATGGCGCTGCGCCACCGTCGACCCGTCTGAGGTCGTGGCGTTACGCCGGGTAAAGGATGTGGTCCGGCTCGGCCGGGTAAAGTCGATTGGTGACGACACTATCAAACTATCGCAGGGCAGTATTGCCACGGACAGCAACTGCCTGCACGTCGACTGCACGGCCAATGGTCTGGCCAAATTGCCAGCACGCCCCATTTTTGAAAATAAACGCATAACCTTGCAGTCACTCGTTATGTGTCAGCAGGTGTTCAGCGCGGCCATCATCGGCCGCCTCGCCCTGACAAATTGCAGTGATGAAGAACTTAATCAACGCTGCCGGGTGGTGCCGCATCCCGAGTTTAAAGAAGACCTGCCCGCCTGCCTGACCACAAGCTTCCAGAATCTGCTCGATTTGAATCGCCACATTCCGCTATGGATGCGCCGCAGACGGCTGAACCTGATGCACCACGATTCGCTATGGAAGTATTTGGTCTTGGTAATCAAGGCCAAACGCAAGCTTCCCGCTGCGCTGGCGGTGGTGGCAGAGCAGAAGGCTGCGGCGGTGGCTTAAGCACCCGGCTTGCGTTGTGTTTGCCCGTTCAACTCCGCTAGAATTGCCTGCGGTTTAGCGCTCACTGGCCTGCGAATAGCCAGTTCAATACGTCCACAATATGCACGCGACCCCTGGTATAGGTCGCCACTGAAGAGAGACTCCATGCCCGCGATTACCCTCCCTGACGGTTCTGTCAAACAGTTCGACCACCCCGTAAGCGTGATGCAGGTTGCCGAATCCATCGGCCCGGGCCTGGCGAAGGCCGCGCTTGCCGGGCGGGTAGACGGCAAGTTGATCGACGCCTGTGTCGAGATCGATCACGACGCCAAACTCGAGATTGTCACCAGTCGTGATGCTGACGGTGTGGACATCATCCGCCATTCCAGCGCGCATTTGCTGGGTCAGGCTCTGAAAACACTGTATCCCGATGTGCAGATGGCCATCGGCCCGGTGATTGAAGATGGCTTTTATTACGACATCAATATCGGTAAGACGCTGACGCCTGAAGACCTGGAAGCGATTGAGCAGCGCATGCACGAGCTTTCGGAGAAAGACCACGAGGTTATCCGCGAAGTCGTGAGCCGCGAACAGGCGCTGGCGGCGTTCGAGACGCGCAACGAGCCGTATAAAGCCGAAATCGTGCGCGAAATTCCCGACGGCGAAACCATCGCGCTTTACCACCATGATGAATATGTGGATATGTGCCGTGGCCCGCACGTGCCCAATTCTCGCCACTTGCGCGCGTTCAAGCTCACCAGTCTTGCCGGGGCCTATTGGCGCGGTGATTCCAGCAACGAAATGCTCACGCGCATTTACGGCACCGCCTGGGCAAACAACAAGGAACTTAAGGCCTATATCCAGCGCATAGAAGAATCCAAAAAACGCGACCACCGTGTAATCGGCCGCCGCCTGGATCTGTTCCATACCCAGGAAGAAGCGCCGGGCATGGTGTTCTGGCATGACAATGGCTGGCGCATTTATCTCGCGATTACCGATTACATACGCGCCAAGCTGCGCACCCAGGGCTATGAAGAGGTGCACACGCCTTCGATTATCGATATTTCCCTGTGGGAAAAATCTGGGCACGCGGAAAAGTTTGCCGACGACATGTTTCTGACCGGCTCGGAAGAGCGCAAATACGCCATCAAACCGATGAACTGCCCGGCGCATGTGCAGATTTATAACCGCGGCCTGCGCAGTTACCGTGATCTGCCGCTGCGCATGGCGGAATTCGGTGCCTGCCACCGCAATGAGCCGTCGGGAACCCTGCACGGACTGATGCGCGTGCGCGGATTTACCCAGGATGATGCGCATATCTTCTGTACGGAAGAACAAATTGCGGGTGAAGTGTCGCAATTTATCGACCTATTGTTCGCTGTCTACAAGGACTTCGGATTCGAGGAAGTGCTGGTCAAATTATCCACCCGGCCCGAGCAGCGCGTGGGCGCAGATGCCATCTGGGACAAGTCGGAAGCGGCGCTGGAACAGTGTTTGAATGAAAAGAATCTCGACTGGCAGTTACAGCCGGGCGAGGGCGCATTTTACGGCCCAAAAATCGAGTTTTCACTACGCGATTGCCTGAGTCGCGTATGGCAGCTAGGCACCATCCAGCTTGATTTTTCCATGCCCGGGCGCCTGGGCGCCGAGTATGTGGATGAGGACAGCGAGCGGCAGGTGCCCGTGATGCTGCATCGCGCGATTCTGGGGTCGGTCGAGCGTTTCATCGGCATCCTGATCGAACACCACGCGGGTTCCTTGCCGTTGTGGTTGGCGCCGGTGCAGGCGGTGGTGCTCACCATTACCGAAAAACAGGATGATTTTGCCCGCCTAGTGCAAAAAAATCTCATCGAAAATGGCTTTTCTGTCGATCTGGACTTGAGAAACGAGAAGATCGGCTATAAAATCCGCGAGCATACGCTGCAGCGTATTCCCTATTTGCTCGTAATCGGTGATCGCGAAGTGGAATCGCAGGCGATTGCACTGCGCACGCGAGAGGGCGAAGACTTGGGAAGCATGGGGCTGCAGGCCCTGTGCGACAAGCTGAGCAACGAGGTTGCCCAGCGTGGTTAAAACCCGCTGACCGGACACCGGGCAACAAGCCCGGGTCGCGACGTGGGTTTTTGGTTTATTTGGAGGATACGAATATCGCTTCTGGACAAAAGGATAGACGCAACGAAGAAATCGTGGCGCCCCAGCTAAGAGTAATAGACGTTGAGGGCGAACAGCACGGCATTATGAAAAGGGCGGATGCCCTGGCAAAAGCCAAAGAGTTTGGTATGGACTTGGTTGAAGTCGCCCCCAACGCCGAACCCCCCGTGGTTCGGATTATGGATTTCGGCAAGCATTTGTTCGAGAAACGTAAATCGCAGCAGGCGTCGAAGAAGAAACAGAAGCAGACACAGGTAAAGGAAATCAAGTTTCGCCCTGGTACCGAAAAGGGTGACTACGATACGAAACTGCGCAAGTTGCGTGAGTTTCTGGAAGAAGGCGACAAGATCAAGATTACCCTGCGGTTCCGGGGGCGTGAAATGGCGCATCAGGAACTGGGTCTGGAACTGCTGGATCAGGTGAAAACCGACCTGCAGGAAATGGCCGATGTAGAACAGAAACCCGAAATGATGGGTCGCCTGATGGTTATGGTAATGGCGCCTCATAAAAAAGGCGTTAAAGGCCCGAGTAAGCCGAAGGAATAGCCCAAGCAATAACCCAAGTAATTATTGCCCTGGCGTTTGACGACGCCGTCAAACCAAGTCACGACGACAAGAGAATATTATGCCCAAGATCAAAACCAACCGCGGCGCCGCCAAACGCTTCAAGCGCACTGGCAGTGGTAAACTGCGTCGCCATCGTGCCAACGCCAACCACATTCTTACCAAAAAGTCCCCGGGACGTAAGCGCCGGCTGGCCAAGGGTACAATCGTCAAGCACTGTGATCAGCCCGCGCTTGATCGCATGCTGCCCTATATCTAGACATCAGTAAACAAAGGAATTAATCATGGCAAGAGTTAGCCGTGGCGTGACCGCCAAAGCGCGTCACAAGAAAATATTAAAGAAGGCCAAGGGCTATTACGGCGCACGCAGTCGTACCTTCAAGGTCGCTCGTCAAGCCGTATTCAAGGCCGGCCAGTACGCTTATCGCGACCGCCGTGTACGCAAGCGGGAATTCCGCGCGCTGTGGATTACGCGTATCAACGCCGCCGCGCACGAAAACGGCCTGTCCTACAGCAAGTTCATGCACGGCCTGAAACTGGCCGCGATTGAACTGGATCGTAAAGTGCTGGCCGATATCGCCGTGCGCGACAAGTTTGCGTTTACGCAAGTCACCGAGCAGGCGAAGGCGGCTCTGGCAAAAGCCTGATCAGCCCTAGACTTGTTTGGTGACGTAAAGGGAAAGGTTTTGTGCCTTTCCCTTTTTCGTGTGCGCCCAGCATGGGCGCACTCTTGGAGGTGTAAGTCCTCCCGTGAGCTGATCACGGCGAGCGAAGTGAAACGCAACTGCGGAAGGGTGACCGGCCGTGGGGAGGAAGCGTGAATCGAAACTGCGAGCCGATGAACGAGAATCGGATACAAGGCGTTGCCGAGCAAGGCGAGCGGGCATGAAACCGCGAAGCTTTTGTGATCAAGGCGTGGCGGCGTAGATCGAAGCGGTTGTGCAGTGAAGGAGTGCGTTCTTGCCTGGGGAGATCTCGTCTTGTGCCTGAAAGGGCGACGGTGCAAGCCGCAAGCGAGAAGTCAGCAGAGGCCATAGTAGTTACCGTTGGGTAGCGAAGGGCCGAAGGAATCGG
>JBDNIO010000112.1:0-3412 GCA_041688215.1 Salinisphaeraceae bacterium
CGGCGAAGCGTTAATGGGTATTGCCATTGCCGCGCCGATTGCCCTGACCGGGCAACGTGACATTCTGGCGTTATCCGGAATCAGCCTGGGTGCGTGGCCGGGGTTGCTGTTGATGCTGGGTTTAAGTGTCTGGCTAATGCGTCTAGCGCGTTCAAATAATGATGTGCAGGCAAGTTAAAGAAAAAGTCATTCTTCTCAAAGGAGTGTTTTATGTTGCGTAAAATTTTGTTGATATCCATCTTGGTAATCACCCCCGTGGGCGCGAGCCTGGCGGATAACGACATCGGCTGCGGCGTGGGCACCATCCTCTGGGAAGGCCGTAGTGGTGTTATCGCCAAAAGCCTGGCAGCTACCACCAATGCGACGCTGGGGAATCAGACCTTTGGCATTTCGTCCGGCACCCTGGAATGTCAGCAGGGCGGGGTGATTACCGCTGCCGCGCGCCTGCCGATGTATGCCGGCGCCAATTTGGACCAGTTGGCAGCGGATATGGCGGCGGGCCACGGGGAAACGCTTGCTACCCTGGCCGAACTTTATGGCGTTACCCGGGCTGATCGTGAAGCCTTTTTTGCACTGGCTCGTGCAAGTTTTGCGGAACTCTTTCCCGACACGGCAATCACCGCAGGCGAGATGCTCTACACAATCGAAACGCTCATGGCCAGGGATCGGCGACTCGCCGCTTATGTATCATGATCATAAGTACTGATGGGCAGGCATACACTGCGCAGCGCTGGCGCCAATGGCCTGTGATGGTTTATATTCAGGCTAACCTGTCCGGGGGCGGGCAGGTTTTGTGATCCTTAACACCAAATCCAAGAGAGGGAGACCATTATGAAGAAGATTCTCGTTGCAAGCGCATTGCTGGGATTCAGCATGTCGGCCAGCGCCGTGGCGCCGGGCGGCCCGGGTTGTGGCTGGGGTAACCTGGTATTTGAAGGTAGCAGTGGCCTGGGCGCGCATTTACTGGCGACCTTCGTTGACGGCACCTCCGGTAATGCCACTTTTGGTATGACGAGTGGTACCAACGGCTGTGATACCAGTGGCGCGCTAACCTATGGTGGTAAAAGCATGTTGGCCATGAATGGCATGCTGGAAGAAGTTGCCCAGGACATGGCGGTTGGCCACGGTGAAGCGCTGACCGCGTTATCCGTATCCATGGGCATAGCGGCAGCTGATCGCGCACATTTCGATGCCGTAATGCACCAGAACTTCCCCAAAGTGTTTGCTTCGCAAGACGCAACCGCTGGTGAAGTTCTGGAAAACATCAACGCGGTAATGAAACAGGACGAAAAGCTCGCGCACTACGTGTCGTAGGTTTTTCTTACCCGACTGCCTCGCCCGCCCCCCGGGCGGGGCATTTTTTTGCCCTTCAAGCAGCCTTCGCACTGAATCAAGACACTTGTTTAATTTTCGGATAGGCGTTGCCCCCGGTCTTGCATTGGCCTGTGTGCTGGCAGTGACACCCAGCCTGTGCGGCGCGCAGCCAGGCCCTGAAAGTTTGCGGGAACTGGCGGCATCGGCCCGCTGGCAAGCACTTATGCATGTTAATCACGGCGCCACCCTGCGCGGCGTGGGGCAAAGCTATGTTGATGACGAGGCTTTTTTTCTTGCCGAGAATGGCAAGCAGGATGCGGCAGCGGAACTGCGGGCCAGTTGGCGGGCATTGAATCCGGCCGGCAGCCCCGCACGCTGCCGTTTTCCGGCGCGTTATCGTTTTCTCGCCGAGCACCTAGATTGGCAGGAACCCCACCCGCTTGACCACTGTGAAGATTACCTCAAATGGCGTGATGACATGCCGATCGGGCAATTGGTGCTGGTATTCCCCGCGGCGTATTTAAACAGTCCTTCATCCATGTTCGGGCACACCCTGCTGCGTCTGGATGACCGCCCCGAGCCGGAATCGGTCTGGTTGTCCCGTTCGATTAATTTTGGCGCCGAAGTTCCCGCTGACAACTCCATATCCTATATCTGGCAGGGGCTGGCCGGCGGCTATCCGGGACAATTCTCGGTGGTGTCCTATGGCAAGAAAATTCGCGACTACGGTTTTCTGGAAAACCGGGACATCTGGGAATATGCGTTAAACCTGAGTCATGATGAACTGGACTGGGTGGTGCGCCATCTGTGGGAATTGCGGGATATAAATTTTGATTATTTTTTCTTTGATGAAAACTGCTCATTCCGGCTGTTAGAACTAATTAAAATCGGCCGTCCTTCATCGAAGCTGATGGTGGGATACCGTTTCGCGGAACTGCCTGTAAACACCGTGCGTGCGCTCTACACAGCCGATTTGGTAGCGGCCCGCCGCTACCGGCCCTCCAAGGTGAACGAACTGCAACATCTCGCGGGCCACCTGGCTGACGAGGAATTGCGTTGGGCACGCAGATTGGCAGACTCGCCGGCGCAGGCTGATCTAGCTGAGTTTCAGGCCTTTGCCAGTCAACGCCGGAATTTAATGGCGCAGGTCGCGTACCAGTCCCTGCGGATTGAAAATCGATTGGGCCCGCGCAAGGATGATGTGGCACGCCGTAGCCTGGCGTTGCTGCGTATAGTTCAGCGAAACGAAGCGCCGCCACTGGAACCGGTGCCGGAACCTGACGCACCGGAGCAGGGACACCTCACCAAGATGCTGGCATTGCAGGCAGGCCGGCGCGGAGGGCATGAATTCCTGGAATTGGGTTTTCGCCTTACCTATCACAATATTCTGGACCCGCTTTCGGGGTTTTTGCCCGGCGCTGGCATTGAGGGTCTGAATTTGCGATTGCGCCTCACCGAGTCCGAGGGTCTTGATCTGGAACGACTGGACCTGGTGAATATTCGCTCGCTTGCCCCCCGTGGCGAGTTCGTGAAACCCACTTCCTGGTTCGTGCATGGCGGGTTGGAGCAGGTGCTGGGTGTGCAGGACGAGCGAAATCTGGGCCTGTTTCTGCAGGGTGGCCCCGGTGCCAGTTGGCGGCTGGGCGATTTTCGGCCTTACGTATTAGGCGTGGCACGAGTGGAAATGGTGTCTGGCATGGAGCCATCGGTTACGGCCGGAGCCGGCACTGAGACCGGATTCGTTTATTATCATCGCAACTTGCAGTGGGGCTTCATCAGTCAGATTCTTTACTTCGATGATAACTTCTACCGGCATCGCAGCGCATTGACCGCGGATATGCCCGTATCACACAACAATGCCCTGCGTGCCGGCTGCGCCTACGAGGCATGGCGCGAGAATGGTGAGAGCAGTTGCCAGCTGGAGTGGCGCCATTTTTTCTGATACCCGCGCCGGAAAAACTCTAGCGGCCGCGCTAGTGTTGCTCGGATTGGCAATGGTCAGTCCCGCGCACGCGGACTATCTGCAGAAGCTGCAAACCAGAGCAGCGGAAATGGGTTTGGCTGATACCCGCGCATGGCATGCACTGATGCATTACGA
>JBDNIO010000113.1:0-2738 GCA_041688215.1 Salinisphaeraceae bacterium
GCACGGTTGGCAAGCACGGAGATGAAGCGATGATAGGAAAGTACGTCAAAAATCAAGGCAATGAGTATCAGAAGCTTCACTCAGACCATCAGCTCGGACTGTTCTAAAATACCCCGTGGCTTGCCGCGGGGTTCTTTATTTACAAATAAAAGCCAATAACGCTATGAGTACAACTAAGCCCTATCGCCCCAAATCAATTGCCGTGGTTAACACCCTCGGGCGTGGGTTGGGCCGCCTCGGCCTTCGCAGTAGTTTGCAGCCGGAGTCTTTAATTAAGGCCGCCCGTAAAAAACCGGATTGCAGGAATTCGGTGACGAGTCATTCCGTGAACCCTTGCGTGTACTCATTGACGCTGTTGAAGCCCAAGCGAAGCTGCACCCATTCGGCCGTTGGGTGATGCGCGGGCGTTTGGTCGGCCTGTTGGCAACGCGCCTGCGCGTGCATGATCTGTTTACGCGCCACCCAGAAATCGCAAACGAGAAAATCGAAGCGCCGTTGGTGATCGCCGGCCTGCAGCGTACCGGCACCACCATGTTGCACCGGCTGCTGGCGGCCGACCCGGACACGCGCGCGCTGTTGTCCTGGGAAGCGATTAGCCCGGCCCCCGACCCCAAACAGAAACCCGGCGAGCGCGATGCGCGCATCAAACAGGCGGAAGTCGCGGAAAAAGGCCTGAAATATCTGTCTCCCGATTTCTTCGCCATTCACCCGGTGGAAGCGCAGGCCCCAGAAGAAGATGTGTTACTAATGGAATTCGCGCTCATGAGCCAAGTGCCTGAGGCTATGATGCGGATTCCCAGCTATTCCGCGTGGCTGAAAGAACAGGATGCCACTCCCGTTTATCAATACCTGAAAAAGCTGTTGCAGTTATTGCAGTGGCAACAAGGCGGCAAGCGCTGGGTCCTAAAAACCCCGGCGCATCTGGAGCATCTTGATTCGCTATTAAAGGTATTCCCGGACGCGAAAATTATCCAAACCCATCGTGACCCCACCCGCACCACGGCATCCTTCGCCAGCATGATGACCCACGGTTACGGCATTTTCAGCGACCATGTAAACAGCGAAGAAATCGCCGCCCACTGGCACGCCAACAATGCACGCATGATGCGCCGCGCGCTAAACGTTCGCGAGCAACATCCAGGCGCGTTTATCGACGTTTCTTATTACGACCTGATCAATAACCCCATGCCCCAGGTCGAGCGCATCTACGACTTCGCCGGTCTGGAGTTAACACCGGAAATACGCGCGGCGATGGACGCGTCCAGAAAACAGAACAAGCAAAACAAGCACGGCAAGCACCGCTACCAACTGGCCGATTCCGGATTAAACGAAACCCAGGTGCGGGCCGACTACGCCGATTACCTGGCCAAATTTGAAATTCCCACAGAACAAGACAAACAGAGTACAAACCCATGAGTACATCCAAAAATCAGGACAGCAATTACGGCAATCCCTTGACCGCCACGCTGAACGGCATCTTCGATTTACTCCGCAAGAAAGAAGGTATCGGCGAACTCACCGAAAATGATCGTTTGGATGGACTAACCTGCCTGGTTACCGGCGCCAATTCCGGTTTGGGCCGCGCGACCGCGATCCAGCTGGCCGAGCGCGGCGCGCGCGTGATTCTGGCCTGCCGCAGCGGTATTCCCGAAGCGGGCGAAGAGATCAAGCAGGCCAGCGGCAGCGACAAGGTCGAGATGGTGCGCCTGGATTTGGCTGACCCGGACGCAATTGACGCCTGCGCCGATGATCTCAAACAGCGAAACATCATAATCGACCGGCTGGTATTAAACGCGGGCGTTGTACCGCGCACGCCGGGACGTACCAAGCAGGGTTTCGAGATGATGTTCGGCGTGCACTACGTCGGCAATCGCCGCTTCGTACAGCGGCTGCTGGAAGATGGCACCATTCCCAATAATGCCTTCGCAAAAACCGCTAATGGCCGTAGCGAAAACCCGCCCAGAATTGTGTTTGTTTCTTCGGAAACCCACCGCACCGGTACGCCGATAGACTTCGATATCCTGGGCGAGTTTGTCGATTATGGTGTGATGCAGAGCATCGCCCAATACGGCCACAGCAAACTGGTGATGACGACTTACGCGCAGGAACTTGGCCGTCGCCTGGGTGGTGATTCCAGCGACTCAGGCGTGGAAGTGGCAGTACACGCGGTCTGTCCCGGCCCGATCAATTCCAATATCGCGCGTGATGCCCCGGCGCTGTTTCGCCCCGTGTTATCGCTGGCGATGGGCGCGTTTTTCGCCAGCCCCAAAAAGGCCTCCGAACCGGTAATATATTTAACCTGCGCTAAAGACCTGGAGGGCGAAACCGGCGTCTATCTGCATTTAATGACGCGCAAAGACCCTGCGGCCCAGGCCATGGACCCGGCGATCGGCGAGCGTTTGTGGCTGGAAGGCGAGAATTTAAGAGGCGGAAGATAAAATAATTATTTTTCGTGATAAATGAATACAAGCACTTGCGTAGGTCGGATTAGCGAAGCGTAATCCGACAACAGGGTCAAACCGGCTTTCGAATGTCGGATTACGCGCTGCGCGCTAATCTGACCTACGCATAACTCGTTGTATTTTAAAGATTATAAATCAGTAGTGTTCCAGCGTTATTCGAACAAATTCAACTGGTTAGCGAAGTCGGTCGGTTTTAGCGAGCTGACGGTTTGGCTAAGCAGTTGATCCAAAGGCGTATTTTCAAAAAGACTTAAGCTCAGGATTTGTAGAATTTCA
>JBDNIO010000114.1:0-2916 GCA_041688215.1 Salinisphaeraceae bacterium
CAAGTCGGTTTAGCCGGCACCCGCCATCAGACTCAAAACGACGGGAACAGAAATGAAAAAAATTATTACACTGCTCTTTTTGGGCTTGGTGGTCGCCATCAGCCTGTTCGCGTGGACGTTAACCCCAGCCGTGCCGGATACGCCCGAAAACCCGCCAGAAGTCGTGCAGGCGCAGCCGCAACCGCCCGCCGAAATGCGCCTGTCGATTCTTAAAGCGGGCTACATGCAGGCGCAGGAAATCTTCAGCTTTCGCGGCGGCAGTTTTGCGCCGCTGCTCTCCGGCATGGCCGCGATTCTGGTACAGCACCCGCAAGGCGACATTCTGATTGATACCGGGTTTGGCAGCGAAGTAGACGCGCATTACAAAACCATCCCCACCCTCATGCAAATGCTCGCGAGCTACACCAAAGAAACGCCCTCGGCCGAACAACTGCGCGCCAATGACTATGCCTTCGATAAGCTGCGCGGCATTTATCTGACCCACGCGCACTGGGACCACGTGACCAGCCTGCCCGATTTTCCCGGCGTTACGACGTATCTGCCGCAATCGGAAATGGATTTTATAAACTCCGGCGATGAAAGCGCGCACCTGCTGCGCTCATTTGTAGAGCAGGGCAACGCGCAACTCGCCACCTATACCCTCGATGATGGACCTTACGAAATCTTAGCCCGCAGCCGCGATCTCTACGGCGACGGCAGTGTGGTAATCGTGGCGCTGGGTGGCCACACGCCGGGCTCCGTCGGCCTGTTCGTGAACCTGCCCTCGGGCAAGCGCTATCTGTTTGCTGGCGACATTGTATGGGCGCGCGAGGGTTATCAAATCCCGGCCGAGCGCCCGTGGCTTGCGCGCCGCCTGGTCGACCACAATGATGCCGGCGTGCGCGAAGCCATTGTTGAGCTGCATGAATTGCACGAACTGCATCCTGAGCTCGTCATCGTACCCGCCCACGACCGCCGGATTCACGAAACCCTGGCGCAATATCCGACCACCGAACGCTGACACAAGGCGCGCGCTGGTGTAGCATTCAACCACTATGCGAACGCATATTCTGGAATTAACAACGCACGTCGCAGCACGGCGATGGCGCAGCGGCCCCGCCTGATCCGCTGTCTGCGACCCTGCGTGGCCGCTGTTTTTACGCCGTAATTCCAAGAGTAGCCTGCATGTCCTCCGATGCCATAAAGCCCGAGTTTCAACGTCCCAAGCTTCAACGGCGAATACCGCTAGTGCGCGAAGCCCTGGCCGACCTCGACACCCCGCTTTCAACTTATCTGAAACTGGCCGACGCCCCCTATTCCTTTCTGCTGGAATCGGTGCAGGGCGGCGAGCGCTGGGGCCGTTATTCCATCATCGGCCTGCCCTGCGAGGAGCGTATTCGCGTGCGCGGGAACACGCTGGTGCACGAGCGCGGCGACGGCGTTATCGAAAAAACAGAAACCACCGACCCACTGGCCTGGATTCAGGCTTTTGTGGATGCGCGCCCCATGCCGCGCCTGCCGGAATTGCCGCGTTTAACCGGCGGCCTGGTCGGTTATTTCGGTTACGACACGATTCGTTATATCGAGCCAAAACTGGCCGGCGTTGAGAAACCGGACCCGCTGGACTTGCCCGATATTTTGTTGCTGGTGGCCGAGGAGTTGGTAGTTTTCGATAACTTGTCCGGCAAACTGTATTGCATTGGTCATCATGCCGAAGGCGACGCGGCGGACCGGGACCGAGTCGCTGCGCGCCTGGACGCGCTGTTGGCCAGACTGAGCCAGCCCTTGCGTGTGCCCGAATCTGTGCCGGGCAGCAAAGAACTCGACGAATCCGGTTTCGTTTCCGGTTTGACCCAGGCCGGGTATGAAGACGCGGTTAAACGCATCCGCGAATACACCAAAGCCGGGGATGTGATGCAGGTCGTGCCCAGCCAGCGTTTAAGCGCGCCCTACACCGCCAAACCGATTGATCTCTACCGCGCCCTGCGCTGCCTGAACCCCTCGCCATATATGTATTACCTGAATCTGGACGACCACCATGTGGTCGGATCGTCGCCCGAGATTCTGGTGCGCGTGGCCGATGACGAGGTCATGGTGCGGCCCATTGCCGGTACCCGGCCGCGCGGCCAGACGGAAAAGGAAGACGCAGCACTCGAAGCCGAGTTGCTGTCTGACCCGAAAGAACTGGCCGAGCATTTAATGCTGATCGATCTGGGCCGCAACGACGTCGGCCGGGTGGCGGAGGTCGGCAGCGTGGCGGTAACCGACCGCATGATTATCGAACGCTATTCGCATGTCATGCATATCGTGTCCAATGTCGTCGGTAAATTAAAAAAGGGCCTGACACCGATGGATGCGCTGCGCGCCACCTTCCCGGCCGGCACCCTGTCCGGCGCGCCCAAGATACGCGCGATGGAAATCATCGACGAACTGGAACCGGTCAAACGCGGCGTTTATGGTGGCGCGGTCGGTTATCTGGCGTGGAACGGCAGCATGGATTTGGCAATAGCGATTCGCACCGCGGTGCTCAAAAACGGCGAAATCCACGTACAGGCCGGCGGCGGCATCGTCGCCGATTCCGTACCCCGAACCGAATGGGAAGAAACCATGAACAAGGCGCGCGCGGTGATGCGGGCAGCAGGGATGGCCACACGTGGTCTCAACAACAACGGGGGGCGGTCATGACGCGGTACACAAGCACAACTTCGTCATTCCGGAATTTCCGACAGGAAATATCCGGAATCTACGGCCGTCCTGAGGGTGTCAAGATATGGATTCCCGCTTTCGCGGGAATGACGAAGCTGGGGAGGTGCGCGTGATACTCATGATCGACAATTACGATTCCTTTACCTACAACCTCGTTCAGTATCTCGGTGAACTGGCCGCGGACGTAAAAGTACTGCGCAACGACGAAGCCAGCTTAGACGAAATCGAAGC
>JBDNIO010000115.1:0-2829 GCA_041688215.1 Salinisphaeraceae bacterium
ATGCAATCAGTGATAATGAAGCCGCTAAACGTCTACAAAACGCCAGACACTCACTCTTTGAATCTATCTTCGAACGGATGAAAGCCAGCTGACTCTTTTCGCTAACCTTCAGACTCATTTTGGGATTGGAATATGCTCGTCTGCGCACGAGCTTGGCTGCTTGACAGCGTCGCCCTCGCACCCTAAGTTTGCGCGATTCTCGCTCGGATGAGGGCCTGTTAACACTCTCGGGATCGTCGCGTTGCTGCCCGAAATGCGGCCAAGCAAGGCGCGAGGAATGAAGTTTGGTAGACCAAATGAACGACGAGCAACGCAGCGTGGCCTCATTTCGAGCGCAACCCGGAGGGACGAGGACCATTTTTTTACAAAGCGGTGTTGTCGTTCGCTTGTGTAGCGGGACAACACTGCACTCACGACGCCTAGCCTTGCAAAAAAATGGTTCTCGGCGCGACGACCCCGAGAGTATTGACAGGCCCTAAAATGCAACTCAAGCCGATATTACAACCCATCGCCACAGAAATGTGCGCGGTAGACAGCCTGATTCGCCAGCGTTTGTCTTCCGATGTAGTACTGATCAATCAGCTCGCAGACTACATAATAAACAGTGGTGGCAAGCGCTTACGCCCGGCGGTGGTGCTGCTGGCCGCCAGAGCCAGTGGTTACCAGGGTGAAAAACACCTGTTGTTATCCGCGATTATCGAGTTCATTCACACGGCCACCTTATTGCATGACGATGTAGTAGACGACTCCAAAATGCGCCGCGGAAATGCCACCGCCAACGCAATCTGGGGCAATGGCGCCAGCGTTTTAACCGGCGATTTTCTCTATTCGCGCGCTTTTCAGATGACGGTCGACCTGGAGCGCATGAGTGTGATGCAAATTCTGGCCGACGCCACTAACCGCATCGCCGAAGGCGAAGTGTTGCAGTTGATGAACTGCCACAGCCCCGATTTGAGCGAAGCCCAATACATGCAGGTTACCGAGCGCAAGACCGCCAGCCTGTTCGCCGCAGGTTGCCAACTCGGCGCAGTAATCTGCGACGCGCCTGAAGCCCAGCAAGAAGCCATGCGCCGATATGGGCACCATCTGGGTGTCGCATTTCAAGTAGTTGATGATGCACTGGACTACGGCAAGGACAGCACCACAATCGGCAAAAACATCGGTGATGATTTGGCCGAAGGCAAAACCACCCTGCCCCTGATTCAGGCCATGCAAAAAGGCAGCCCCGAGCAAATCGCAAGTATTCGCACCGCCATCGAAACCGGCGGCGCCGAACAACTGGAAACCGTGAAACAGGCAATTGAATCCACGCAAGCGATGGCATACACTTTCGCCCGCGCCGAAGACGAGGCGCAGGCTGCTATCAAGGCGTTATCAGAAATTCCGGACTCGGAATACAAGACAGCGTTATCGCAACTCGCCGAATTTTCCGTTCGGCGCAGCTTTTAGGGAGCTGCTGAAAACGAAGTTTTCGGCTGTTCTCGTTTGGCACATGGATGTGCCAACATTTTCGAGTACTGTAAGTGCTTGAAAATGAAGCAACCCGGAAACCGCGTTTTCTGGTTGCGTCGATGCCATAAATTAACTTGGGTCCATGGATAGAGTGTTTCGGCAACCTTTTAAGAACATCGGGGTATAGCTCAGCTTGGTAGAGTGCCACCTTCGGGAGGTGGAAGTCGTAGGTTCAAATCCTGCTACCCCGACCATATTACCAATAAAAAACACCGTAAGAACACGTGTCCAGGAAGCGCTGACGCGCTTCAAAGTCGTAGGTAAGACGCATGCCATCCCTGGCACTCTCCCTTCGGGCGATGCGAAACGCAACGTCTATAAGGCCGTCTTGGCCGTATACGCAAACCCTGCTACTTCGACCATATTGCCAATAAGGAACACTTAAGTGCGCATGTCAGGGAAGCGCTAACGCGCTTCATCGTAATAGTCGTTCAAATTATCGATGCCCGTGACCTGCTCTCCAGCACTGAGTAGGCGCTTGCACAAATGACTGCCAATGAAGCCAGCCGCACCGGTTACGAGAATTTTATTCATACTTGGTGGTTCTGATATTGCTTGATTAACACTCAAACTCAGCTAACACTTATCTGTCATCACGACTGGAGCGCGTAAGCGCGCAATGGAAGGATTTCATGTGCTTTAGCTATACACTACTCTTAGATTCCTGAACTTCACACAGCAATACCAACACAGTGCCGTCATTCCGGACGGCCCGAAGGGGTGATCCGGAATCCAACCGCAGCCGGCTCGTCGCCGGAACCTTCATTCGCAGGCGAACCCGTAATACGCATGGATTCCGGATATTTCCTGACGGAAATTCCGAAATGACAGCAACGTTTGTGTCCAATCCCATTATCCTTCGCCTAAAGCCTGCCCCGGACCTGATCCGGGGGCGAGGGGTTTACGGATCCCCTATCGGGGACTCTAAATTCGGTAATGCGCTACAACCAAGTGATGCAGTCTAGTAAGACGGGATTCCGGATAAATGCTTCGCATTTTCCGGAATGACACGGTTTTTTACCCTAGAGAACTCACAACACCTTTAACCTCGACGTGTGCTTACCCGGCAATGCCCTCGTTATTCACACCGGTATAGCCGCTGGCTTCGGATATTGAATGACCGATACGAGTTTATGGGACAGCAGTGAACTTGATTAGGTAATTCCCCGGGATATCTGTAAGCGTTCACTCACCAGCGTTGTATAGCCAAGCTAAATTACCCGGACAATAGCTTTCTGATTTCACTTTGAATCAGGCGGTTGCAATGAGCTACAGACCTGGTGGGCGCACACAGCGCAGTCCAGCCCAATGGCAGGC
>JBDNIO010000116.1:0-13548 GCA_041688215.1 Salinisphaeraceae bacterium
CCTCGTTTCTCAAGTTCTTTGTCTAGTGGGTCGAGCATGATGTTCGCCAATAGTGGCGAAAGAGGCCCACCTTGAGGAACACCCTCATGACTTTCACTATAGAGCTGGTTATCGATAACCCCAGCCCGGAGATAACGCTTAATCAATTTAAGAGCACCACACTAGCCGCGCCGGTTCTGGCTGCTGCCGGAACATGCCGCATCAGGTATGCTGCGCGCAAAGCCACCACTCTGAACTTGATGTTGCGCATCTATCACAACCCGCGTTGCTCCAAATCCCGCGCCGCGCTGACGCTCCTGGAAGACGCCGACCAGCAGCCGGAAATACTTAAATACCTGGAAAACCCACCGAGCGAAGAACGCTTGCGTGGCATGCTCAAAAAGCTGGACATCAGCGCCGTTGGATTACTGCGCACCGGCGAAAACGAATACAAGACGCTGGGGCTGGACCGCGGCGAGCTCGACGTGGAAGACGCCGTCGAAGCACTGTTGACCCAACCCAAACTTATGCAGCGTCCGATAATCGAAACCGATGACCGTGCTTTTGTTGCGCGTTCGCCAGAACGCGTCAAAGAAATTCTTTAGCCTTCCATGAGTACCGAAATTCTTGTGCTGTATTACAGCCGCGACGGCGCTTGCGCGGCCATGGCCGATGAAGTCGCCCGCGGCATTAACACCGTGTCGGGCGCGCGCGAACGGGTGCGTACCGTGCCGGAGGTCTCGGCGGTTAGCGCGCAATCCGCCGACGACATTCCTGAACAGGGCCCGCCTTACGCCACGCTAGATGATCTGGAAGACTGCGCCGGCCTGGTCCTGGGCTCACCCACCCGCTTCGGCAACATGGCAGCGCCGCTGGCACATTTTCTAAGCAGCACCAGCGGCCTCTGGTTATCCGGCGCACTCAACGGCAAACCCGCCGGCGTATTCACATCCACCGGCAGCCTGCACGGCGGCCAGGAAACCACGTTAATTTCAATGATGTTTCCCCTGCTCCACCACGGCATGTTTCTGGTTGGCCTGCCCTATTCCGAACCCGCGCTGACGCAAACCACCTCCGGCGGCACTCCCTACGGCGCCAGTCATGTTGCAGGCACGAGTGGTGACGCGCCACTCACCGGGCACGAAAAAACACTGTGCCGTGTACTTGGGCGGCGCGTCGCTGAAACCGCGCTTAAACTGAGATGATGCTCAGCCGCTACGCACGTATATTCGCGGTCTCGGGCAATCTGGGGCTGATCCTAAGCCTGCTGGCATGGCATGTCTGGCTCGTGCCGGCGACTTACTTGTGGCCGGTTATGCTGTTATGCCTGCCGCTGGTGCTGGCGTTACCGGGCCTGCTGCGCGGCAAGGCCTACACCTATGGCTGGTGCAGCCTGTTGGTCATGTTGTATCTGGCGTATTTGCTGACTGAGTTCCTGGCCACCAGCGCACGCCCCGCGGTGGCACCGGCATTGTTTGCGGCCGGTTTGATGTTTGCGGGGTGCTCCAGTTACGGCCGCTTGCTGGCGCGCGAAACCGAGTCGCAGTGAATCTATTTTATTGCTGCACCGGTTGGTAGCCTGCCCTCTCCAGCAGCGCAGGCAGGCCTTGCGCACCGGCCAAGTGCAGGGCGCCGACCACAACCATCGCATTCGCATTGCCCTGCAACAGGGCCTCGATGTCAACCAGCCAGGCGTGATTACGCTCGGTTACCAAGCGAGCATATAACTGAGGATTAGTTTGCGCGTGCTCGGCAACATAGGCAGCCAGGCCGTCGGCATCGCCCTGTTGCCAGAGTGCAAACAATTCCGTGGGCGCAGCTTCGAGCATTTTCAGATTATCCAGCGTATCCGCCAGATAGGCGCGCGATTGTGGCTCGGGCATGTCGGTAAGCACCGCCAAATGCTGATCCAGGTTTTCCAGGCCGTATACGCCTTTGCCGTCGGTTTGTGCCCGTTCAAAAAAGTGCACATCTATCCCCAGATCCGGCCGAAATCCGGCCTGGGCAAACGCGGTCAGCTCGATCAGGGTGGCCACGAACCACGGCCGGAAGCGATCCAGCATGGCCAGCGGCAAACCGATACTGGACAGGGAATTCTGCAATCGTGCAAGCAGCGGCGGCGCGAGATTGCCGCTCAGGCTCTCGCCGGGCGGATAGCTGGCCTGTTCGAGCAGGCGAAACTGTGTAGTCGGACTCTGCAAGGCCGCCATATCGGTTTCAAACATCAGGATTTCACTGCCCGCATAGGCCTTCTGATACGCGGGTGGCAGGGGATAGGCTTGCGGTGGCAGCAGGTGCACCGAACCCACCAGAGTCACGCTGTTGCCATTCGCTCCGGGCACACGCCAGACAAACTGGTCTGCGCACACGACGCCTGAGGTCAGCACCAGCGTGAACCCGATCAGGGCTCGATGCAGGCAGCTTTTTAGCGGCATCAAACTTCAAGCACCTGTTTAACGAAAGGGATGGTCAGGCGCCGTTGTGCGGCCAGGGAGGCGTGATCAAGCTGGTCCAGCGCCGCCAGCAGACTGGGTAGATCGCGGCGGGCCCGGCGCAGCAGGAAATCCGCGACATCCCCCGGCATTTGCAGCCCGCGCTGCGCGGCGCGCTGGCGCAACACGCGGCGTTTATCCGTGTCCTGCAGGTCATTGAGTGCATAGACCGCCCCCCAACCCAAGCGCGAACTTAAATCGCGCAGCGCCAGACCCAGCGCCGCCGGGGCCTGTCTGCCGGCGGCCAGAATCCGCCCGCCGGCGAGACGGCTGTGATCAAACAACCCCACCAGCGCCTCTTCCCAGGTGCGTTGGCCAGCGATGGCTTCCAGCTCATCCAGGCATAACAAATCCATGCGGTGCAGACCGTCCAGTATTTCCGGCGACTGCACACTGACTTCGCGCATGGGTAAATAAGCCGTACGCTGCCCGGAATTTGCCGCAGCACGGCTGGCCGCTTGCAGAATGTGGCTTTTGCCGGCGCCGGCGCCGCCCCATAAATAAACATTCGCGGATGCGCCCTCTGCCAGCGCCGCGGCGGCGGCAATGGCCTGTGCGTTTTCGCCGGCAACCAAACTTGCCAGTGTCGCGCTGTCGCGCAACTGCACGCCCAGCGGCAGTTGTACAGGCGCTCGTGTCACTGCTTGCCAGACTCGTGCGTCTGATCTGATTGCGGCGGCTCCAGATAGAGCTGGCTTTGTTTCCAGCGCCGGCCGGCGTAGCGCACCAGTACCGCGATCGCGGCCGCGGCCGGCAAGGCCAGCAGCACGCCAACAAAACCGAATAACTGCCCGCCGGCTAATATCGCAAAGATTACCGCTACCGGGTGCAGGCCGATCGCATCGCCCACCAGCAAGGGCTGCAAAACCGCGCCTTCCAGTAACTGCCCGAGTCCGAAGACGCCGACCACCCAGAGCAATTGCAGGGGATCCCCGGTTTGCACCAGCATCGCGATGCTGGAGGCAACCAGCCCGACAATCACGCCGAGATAAGGCACAAAACTGACCAGCCCGGCGCCCAGACCAATCAGCAGCGCCAGGTCCAGGCCGGCAATCCACAGGCCCACGGTATACAGCAGGGCCAGCGACGCCATGACCAGTAATTGACCCCGGATGAAGTGGCCGAGCACTTCGTCGGTTTCCGCTGCCAGGGCGGATACGGTGTCCAGTGCGCGCCGGGGGATTTGCCCGCGTATCCAGGCCACTAGATGGTCCCAGTCGCGCAGCAGATAAAACGTGATGACCGGAATCAGCAGCAAATTGGTGATAATCGCCAGCAGCGCCGTGCCTGATGAAAACGCGGACTTGAATACCGTCGAGGCCATGCCGTCGGCCGAGCCCCAGTGCTCGCTGACGAACTTCTTGATGGTTTCGGCATCCAGTTGCTGGCCCTCGGGCGCGAACAGGCTCAGAACCGGGCGCAACTGGCGCTGTATCCACTCGCCGTAGCGCGGCAGATTCTGCACCAGAGTACGTATCTGCTGCTCGAGTACCGGAAACAGCAACAGCACCAGCAGCGCGAACGCCAGAGTAAGTGTCGCAAACACGACTACTACGGAGGCCGTGCGCGATAGCTTCATCGCCTCCAGGCGGTCAGCTAGCGGGTCTCCCAGGTAAGCCAGCCCGGCTGCAAACACAAACGGTGTCAGAATCGGGCCGAGCAGATACACGAATATGACGAAGCCCAGCACGAGCAGCAACCCTATCCAGTAGCGCTTTATAGGCATGCTAGTGTCCTGTCCGGTTAATAAGTTGAAGAAAGTTCGAGTGATTTTTCGTGTTCGCGAAGCTCAGCTCGCGATGCTCGGGCAAGGCGCGGTGAGGAACCCAGCAATATTTAAGTGCCGTAGCTATTGCGACGATCCGCAACGCCGCCAGACGCGAAAAAGCGCCGAAATAATTAAACGGTTTAATCGGATAGGGCACTAAGAATCAGGGCGTCAGGCGATAACCCAGCACCACGCCGCCGGCGGAATACGGCCGGGCCAGACCGCTTGCGGCTTCATCGGTTTCCAGCCAGTCGGCCAGACCAATGCCGCGGCTCAGCACTTGCGTATCGCCGGACAACTGCACCTGGAAAACGGCATATTCGGGATTGATGAATGCTGGAATAACCGATTGCACCGCGGTCAAATCCGCCAGATAATTGCTGACACGCGCAAAGCCCAGGGCGGAGTTCAGGCGGTCAATCGCAACCATTACCGTATTGCCGGGGCTGTTCGCGGAAACGGCGTAGCGTTTGGCAAAATTATTGGCAACACGGCGCATGGCCTCATTCAATAACTGCTCTTGCGAAGCAGCGCCGTCCTGCCACTCATCCAGCGCGTTTTGCGATTGCATTAATGTGAACTTGCCCTGCCAGAAGCCGCCGTTGTTCCTGAGCGTGCCGACCAGCAAGTGACTTGCCCCATAGCCGCGGGAAACGGCGAGCAGACGGTCGTTATAACCGGCGATCACATCCGCAGCATTAGCGCGCTGACGCTCGCCGGAATCCTGTTGCGGAAACACCAGCGGCACCCCGCGCGCCTTGGCCACCTGCTTGAGTGGCTGGGCTTCTTCCCCGTCAATCAGCGACGGCGAACCGCCTTGTGCACGTGTTAGCCAGACGATGGTTTCAGGCCGTTCCGAGCCCCACACGGGCATACCGGCATTGCGCAGGGCGTTATTTACCGCGCCGGCATTAAACCGCACATGCAGGAATAATTCGGTTTCAACTTCGGCTTCGTCTGCCTGGTCTGGATTAGCAGTCTTGTCTTCCGCTTCGTCTTCGGATTTTTCAAGTGGTGCGCGCTTGTAACCAAACTGCTGCACAAGCTGGCGCGCCCGCGAGGTTACTTCACGCCCGGCAGTCGATAGCGCGGCATCAGCATCCCCGCTGACCCGCACAAGCACCTGGCCCAACGCTTGCTGCAAGGCCTCTTCGCGCACCTCGGCGCTCTGATCATCAACCCGAACTTCGGCGCTATATAAACCCGGCGCTGCACACAGCGGAAATGTCAGGCAGAACAGGGCAAGAGCTAGTGTGGGTTTAGCAAAATTGATCAAGCGAAACTCCATTACTCAAATATCGTAAAACAGGCGGGTATCGCCTGCGCTACAATAGCACAGCGCCAACGCGGCCAGCAGGCTTGCCGCGGCTGTTTTCACAACCTGTCCAGTAATTTTTCGTGAACGAACGCAAACCCCTGAGTTACCGGGATGCCGGTGTGGATATCGACGCCGGCAACCGTCTTGTTGAAGACATAAAATCCGTCGTCGCCAAAACCAGGCGGCCGGAAGTTATCGGCGGACTGGGCGGCTTTGGCGGCCTGTTTCGCCTCCCGGTAGACCGCTACCGCGACCCGGTACTGGTTTCCGGCACCGACGGCGTCGGCACCAAACTGCGCCTGGCAATAGACGCCGGCCAGTATGGCGGCATCGGCATTGACCTGGTGGCCATGTGCGTCAACGACGTGCTGGTGGCCGGCGCCGAACCGCTGTTTTTCCTGGATTATTACGCCACCGGCAAGCTCGAAACCAACGTGGCCAGCGCGGTGGTGCACAGCATTGCCCAGGGTTGCCAGCAGGCCGGCGCTGCCCTGATTGGCGGCGAAACCGCGGAAATGCCGGGCATGTATGCCGCGGGTGATTTCGACCTGGCGGGCTTTTGCGTGGGCGTGGTTGAGCACGATGAAATCATCGATGGCACAAAAATTCAGCCGGGTGATGTAGTACTGGGCCTGGCCTCCTCCGGGCCACATTCCAACGGCTATTCGCTAATCCGCAAGGTGCTGGAGGTTAGCGAACACAACCTGCACACCAGTTTCGACGAAGCCACCCTGGGCGAGGCGCTGCTAGCGCCCACGCATATTTACGTAAAATCGGTGCTCGCGCTGCTGCACAAACACCCCGTGCACGGCATGGCCCATATCACCGGCGGCGGGCTAGCGGAGAATCTGGCGCGGGTGCTCCCGGCGCACTGCGGCGCGCTGATTAACCGCAAGGCCTGGGCCCAACCGCCCATATTCAATTGGCTGCAAAAAGAAGGGAATATCGCGGATGAAGAAATGCAGCGCACCTTCAATTGCGGCATTGGCATGACCGTTGTGGTGCCGGCCGATAGCGCCGACGCCGCGTCGCAGCTGCTGGAAGACGCCGGCGAAACGGTGTGGGCCATCGGCGAAATCACCGAACGCGCGCCGGATGGGCCCGAAGTTCGCCTGACTTAATGCCTACGACTCACCGCCCTGGCCTGGTGGTACTTATTTCCGGGCTAGGCCGTAACCTTCAGGCGATTATCCATGCCCACCAGCAAGGTCGGCTGCCGGCAGAGTTGCGCGCGGTCATCTGCAATCGGCGCGACGCGCAAGGCGCGCAATTCGCGCGCAACGCCGGTATTCCAACTCGAATTCTGCCCGCCGAGAAAGGCGAAAACCGGGATGAATATGACACCCGTCTGGCCGCGCTTATAGACGAATATCAACCCGATATTATTGCGCTGGCCGGTTTCATGCGCATTTTAAGTTCAGGTTTCGTTCAGCAATTTTCCGGCAAGCTGGTCAACATCCACCCGTCGCTGCTGCCCAGGTATCGCGGACTGGACGCCCACCGCAAGGTCATTGCGAACGGTGACCCCCGGCACGGCGCCAGTGTGCATTTCGTGACCGAAGATCTGGATGCCGGACCGGTTTTGTTACAGGGCAGCATCGAGGTGGCCGCAGGCGAGACCCCCGAGGGCCTGGCGGAGAAACTGATGCGCAAAGTGGAAACGCGCATCTATCCGCAAGCACTCACCTGGATCGCCAGCGGCCGCGCAAGTTTGCGGGAGGGCCGTATTGAATTTGATGGCCAAGCTCTGGAGGCACCCATCCATGAAGACTGCACTGAAAAAACTGTTGAATAAAAAATATGCCGCCGGTATGGCCGCAGGCCTGCTGCTGGCAGCGCAACCTGTAGCCGCCGAGGTGCTAACCCCGTTTGAAGCCGACTACACCGTCACCCGCGGCAGTCTGACCCTGGGCGACGGTCATTTCTCACTCAAGCCCTGGGGCAAAAAAGACAAATGCTACATCTACCACGGGGAAGCCAAACCGCGGGCGCTGTTGCGGTTTATTGTTGGCGACATTACCGACGACAGCTATTTTTGCACCAGCGCCGCGCAACCCATTCAAAGCCAGTATTTCAGGCATGTAGAGGAAAGCGACGCGGAAGACACGCACACACTCACGTTTGAATGGAAAAGCAACAAGGTCATATACGCGGGTGACAAGGCCAAAAATGGCACCGCCACTCTGAGCTTGCCCGACGACGCCGTTGACCCCAACGCACTGCATATGGCCGCGCGCCTGTGGTTGGCGCAAATGGACGACTACACCCAACACGCGGAACGTAAATTCGCCATCGTCGACGAAAACGAGATCAAGCACTACACCCTGGCCACCAGCCCCGGCGGTGTAATCGAAACGCCGATTGGCAAGTTTGAGACGGTGAAGATTTCACGTATCGACGACCCGAAAAAACAGTTCACCCTGTGGGCTGCACCGAAACTCGACTTTCTCCCGATTCAGGTCGAAAGCAAGAAGCGCGACGATCCGATTATTCGCCTGAGCATCAAATCCTATAAACGCCGAGATTAGCCCTAGCTAGCTGTCTTCCACCACGATATTCGGAAAACTGGCGAAATAGTCCTTCTTTTTAAGTGCCAACCGGGCAGCGGCCCGGCGTGCGATCTGATGATAACGCTGCGCGAGTTCGCCGCCGGGTTCAGCCACCACGGTGGGCCGGCCGGAATCGGCCTGCTCGCGGATGCGCATATCCAGCGGTAACTGGCCAAGCAGCATTACCCCGCTTTCCGCGGCCAGTTTCTCGCCCCCGCCGGCGCCAAATACGGCCTCCTCAAAGCCGCATTGGCTGCAGATATGGGTGCTCATGTTTTCCACTACGCCGAGTACCGGCACGTTGACCTTTTCAAACATTTTTAGACCCTTGCGCGCATCCAGCAAGGCCAGGTCCTGCGGCGTGGTCACAATAATCGCCCCGGCGACGGGTATTTTTTGTGCCAACGTCAGTTGCGTATCACCGGTACCTGGCGGCAGGTCGACGATTAAATAATCCAGATCATCCCAGCGGGTTTGAAACAGGAGCTGCGTTAACGCTTGCGTCACCATCGGCCCGCGCCAGATTGCCGGTGAGTTCTGATCCACCATATAGCCGATGGACATGGTTTGCAGGCCATGCGCCATCGCCGGTTCCAGCACTTTGGGCTGGGTTGACGAGGGCGCCACATCCGCGCCCAGCATGCGCGGCTGATTGGGGCCATAAATATCCGCGTCCAGCACGCCGACGCGGGCGCCGTCCGCGGCCAGTGCCAGCGCCAGATTGGCCGCTACCGTGGATTTGCCGACACCGCCTTTGCCCGAGCCGACCGCGATGATGTTGCGAATCGCCGGCATGCGTTTCAGGGTGGGCTGCACCGCGTGGGCCGTGATGGAAAATCCAACCTTGACCTCGGCGCGCTCAATTCCATCCAGCGCCTGAATTTTGTCGCGCAGTTGTTCGGCCAGCGTCTGGCCGTAGTCGCCGCAGGGATAGCCCAGATCCAGCGCCAGAAACACCTGCCCCCCCTCCAGTCGCAGGCTGCGCACCGCACCAGCGGATTGCATGTCCGTTTGCAGGTAAACGTTTATATGCGCCACCAGTAGCACTTCAACATCGCGTTTTTCAGCCATATCCAACCGTCGTAAATCCCTGTGGAGAACAGCCGATGCTAACAGCTATGGCATAATGCGCGGCCTTTTGTTTCATGCCTGTCAACGTTTTTTTTCATGGGTTTTTTTTCATGTCTCGCGATATTCTGGTTACCAGCGCCCTGCCCTACGCCAATGGCTCGATTCATCTGGGTCACCTGGTCGAATATAGTCAAACCGACATCTGGGTGCGTTTTCAGAAACTGCGCGGCAATCAGTGTGTATATGTGTGTGCCGATGATGCCCACGGCACCCCGATTATGCTTAAGGCCCGCGACGAGGGGATTGAACCGGAAGAACTGATCGGCCGTTTCGCGGAAGAACACAAACGCGATTTCGATGATTTCCTCATCGACTTCGATAACTACTATTCCACTCACTCCGAGGAAAACCGGACACTGTCCGAGGAAATCTATAAGCGGCTGGAATCGGCCGGCCACATCGCCCGCCGCGAGATCAAACAGGCCTTTGATCCGGAAAAACAGATGTTCCTGCCGGATCGCTTCATCCGCGGCGAATGCCCGCGTTGCGGCACGGCCGACCAATACGGTGATTCCTGCGAGAGCTGCGGCGCCACTTATCAACCCACGGATCTGAAAAATGCAGTATCGGTACTTTCAGGTGCTACGCCGATCGAAAAGGAATCCGAACACTACTTCTTTCAGCTCGGCGATTTCGAGACCTTCCTGCACGACTGGACCCGCAGTGAACACCTGCAGGAATCGGTTACCCGCAAGCTGGATGAATGGTTCAAGGCGGGCCTGAAAGACTGGGACATTTCCCGCGACGCGCCCTACTTCGGCTTCCGCATTCCTGGCACAGAAGATAAGTATTTCTACGTGTGGCTGGATGCACCGATCGGCTATATGGCCAGCCTGAAAAACCTGTGCGCGCACCGGGATGATCTGGATTTCGACCGCTACTGGGCGCCGGATTCCGAGGCCGAAATTCATCATTTCATCGGCAAGGACATCGTCTACTTCCACGCCCTGTTCTGGCCGGCGATGCTTAAGGGCGCGGGTTTTCGCACGCCTACCGCGATCCATGCACACGGCTTTTTAACCGTTAACGGCGAGAAAATGTCCAAATCGCGCGGCACGTTCATCCGCGGACGCACCTGGCTGGATCACCTGCCGGCAGAGTTCCTGCGTTATTACTTCGCCGCCAGACTCAGCGGTCAGGTCGAGGATCTGGATTTAAACCTCGACGATTTCGTGGCGCGAATCAATTCCGATCTGATCGGCAAATACGTCAACATCGCCAGCCGCTGTGCGGGATTCATAAACAAGCGCTTCAACGGCGAACTGGCGCAAACCCAGGATCGCCCTGAACTGCTGCAGGTGTTTACCGACGCCTCCGATGAAATCGCAGGTTTGTATGAGAATCGGCAATACGCGCAGGCCATGCGCCGCATCATGGCGCTGGCGGACGACGCCAACGCCTATGTGAACGAGCGCGAGCCCTGGATTATGGCCAAGGATGAGTCCCGCGCGGAAGAGCTGCAGGCCGTATGCAGCACTGCGCTGAACGCGTTTCGCATTCTCACGATTTATCTCAAACCCGTTTTACCTGACACTGCGGCCGCCGCTGAAAAGTTTCTGGGCATTGAGCACGCAAGCTGGGCGGATATCCCGGCGCATCTGACCGGGCATCGCATCAACAAATTCAAACCCTTGCTGCAGCGGGTAGATGCCGATGCGATAGACGCCATGATCGCAGCCAGCAAGGAAGACCTGGTAGCCAAGGGCGCAGCAGTGCCGAAAAAACCCAGAGACGCAGACATGGACACAATTCAAATCGACGATTTCACTAAAATCGACCTGCGCGTGGCCCGCATAGCCAAAGCTGAACACGTGGAAGGGGCCGACAATCTGCTGCAACTTACCCTGGATGTAGGCGAACTCGGCCAGCGCCAGGTATTCGCCGGCATCAAGGCCGCGTATCCGCCGGAGAGTCTCGAAAACCGACTGGTAATCCTGGTCAACAACCTGGCGCCAAGGAAAATGCGTTTCGGCGTATCCGAAGGCATGGTACTCGCTGCCGGCGGCGAAGATGGCGGACCTTTTTTGCTGGCCCCGGACGACGGCGCGGAGCCGGGCATGAAGGTGCGTTAAACCCGAAACCATGCCGGCAACCGCGAAACAACTAGACGCGCTGCTGCCGCAAACGCAGTGTCAACGCTGCGGGTATTCTGGTTGTCAGCCCTACGCAGAAGCGATTGCCAACGGTGAAGCTGACATCAACCGCTGCCCACCCGGCGGCGAGGCCACCATCGCCAGGCTTGCTCACTTGGCTGGTTTACCGCAAAAACCATTAGCGCCCGAATGCGGTACCAGCGAGCAACGCAAGGTTGCGTTTGTGCGTGAGGACGAATGCATCGGCTGCACCAAGTGTATTCAGGTATGTCCGGTGGATGCGATTCTGGGCGCCGCGAAACAGATGCATACCGTGATTGCACAGGAATGCACCGGCTGCGAATTATGCGTGCCGGCATGTCCTGTGGACTGTATTGATCTGCCCGCAGCCGACCACGACACAGGCCAGCCACAGTGGCCGCACGAATCAGATATCGACGTACAGCGCGCCGCCCAGGCACGCAAGCGCTTTGTTGCGCGGAATACTCGTCTGGAGAGCGAGCAGGCTGACAAGGCGGCGCGCCGGGCAGCGAAAAAGATAGCCGCGCAAGACGAAAACAAAAGCCAGTCGCGCAAACAGGAAATTGCCGCCGCAATCGCCAGGGCCAAAGCCAGACGCGCGCGCCAGCACTGAAGTGTCCCCACTGTGAACCAACAAAAACGCAATGAAATATTTTCGCGGCTGCAAACGGCCAACCCTGAGCCAGCTACAGAGCTTAGGTATGACTCGCCGTTCGAGTTGTTGATCGCGGTAATTTTATCGGCTCAGGCCACGGATGTGGGCGTGAACAAAGCCACCTCAAAACTCTACCCTAAAGCCAATACACCAGCGGCGATTTATGCACTGGGCGAAACTGGCCTGAAGGAGTACATAAAAACCATCGGGCTATACAATAGCAAGGCCCAGAACATCATCAAGACCTGCCGCAAGCTGCTGGATGAACATGATGGCGAGGTGCCGGAAAGCCGCGCCGCGCTGGAAGCCTTACCGGGTGTCGGGCGCAAAACCGCGAATGTGGTGCTCAATACCGCCTTCGAACACGCCACCATGGCGGTGGATACCCACATCTTCCGTGTTTCCAACCGTACCGGCCTGGCGCCGGGAAAAACCGTACGCGCGGTGGAAGATAAATTGATAAAGGTCGTCGACAAGGAATTTTTGCGCAATGCGCATCACTGGCTGATTCTGCACGGCCGCTATACCTGCAAGGCTCGCAAGCCCGAGTGTCCCGACTGCATTATTAATGATTTGTGTGAATATAAGCACAAGACAGTTATAGCCTGAGAGGCGAAATGCCCGATAAAAGCCCTGATTTCGCAACCCACCCGCGCATCTTCTGCATCGGCCGCAATTACGCCAAACATATCGCCGAACTGGGCGATGCCGACGCCAGTTGCTGCGTTATTTTCATGAAGCCCACGAGTTGTCTGGTACCGCAAGGCGTAGCTGTGCCATTACCGCGCGACCAAGGCGCGGTGCATCACGAGGCGGAACTGGTGGTGCAGGTTGGGCGGGCGGGCAGCCGTATTGATGAGGCCGGGGCCGCCGAACATATCCAGGCGCTGAGCCTAGGGCTGGATTTAACCTTGCGTGATTTGCAGAACGAGCTGAAAAGCCAGGGCGCGCCCTGGGAACGAAGCAAGGCTTTCGACCACAGCGCGCCGCTGGGCGACTGGCGTGCCTATGAACCTGGTCTGGATTTAACCGGGCTTGAATTCTTTTGCCATGTAAACGGGGAACAACGCCAGCACGCCTATATGCACGACATGCTTTTCCCCGTACCAAAACTCATTAGTTTGCTTAGCCAGACCTGGGCGCTACGCCCCGGCGACATGATTTTCACCGGCACGCCTGAAGGAGTCGGGCCGCTGTATCCCGGGGATGAGGTGAGTTTGAGCAGCCCGGCACTGGGGCTATTCAGCTGGCAGATGGTTTGAGGACACTAGGTCGTATTAACAAATAAGGTTAAACTATTTCCCCAACTCATTGAGGGAGTTGGAAGATGGAACGATTTATACTACAAGATGAACAATGGCTGCGTCTTGCGCCGCTTTTGCCGGGGAAATCAACTGACGTCGGTGTGACGGCATCCGATAACCGGCTGTTTATAGAAGCGGTTTTATGGATTGGCCGGACAGGAGCACCCTGGCGTGATCTGCCCGCTGAGTTGGGTAATTGGCATACCACCTTCACGCGCTTCTCGCGCTGGGCGAAGAA
>JBDNIO010000117.1:0-2027 GCA_041688215.1 Salinisphaeraceae bacterium
AGGCCTGAACAGCTATTACCTGGTCTCCGACGGCTCCACAATGAGCTACCGCACACGTATCCGCACACCGAGCTTCCCGCACCTGCAAATGATTCCGCTGATTAGCCGCGGGTTTATGATTCCGGATTTAATTGCGATTATCGCGTCGATTGATTTTGTTATGGCCGACGTAGATCGATGAAAATGTTAACCACAGAGAAACAGAGGAAACAGGGAAGAAGCATTTTTTATCCTCTGTTCCCTCTGTTCCTCTGTGGTTTAAATGCGCTAAACCTATGACCCTAAGCGAAGAAGAAATCGCGGAAATCCAACACGAGATGGACTCGTATGAAGATCCGCAGGCGGCCACCATCGAGGCGCTTAAAGTGGTGCAAAAGCATCGCGGATGGGTATCGGACGAAGCCTTGGCCGCCGCCGCCGAAGTGGTCGGCGTATCGCCCGCCGCCATGGACGGCGTGGCCACATTCTACAACCTGATTTTCCGTAACCCCGTGGGCCGCAATGTCGTCATGGTCTGCGATTCGATTAGCTGCTACCTCACCGGCTATGACGAAGTTCTGAGCCACATCAAGAAAAGTCTGGGGATCGACTACGGACAAACCACCGAAGACGATCGCTTCACTCTCCTGCCAATCTGTTGCCTGGGCGACTGCGACAAGGCGCCGTCGATGCGCGTAAACGACGACCTGCATAGCCAGCTCACGCCACAGCTAGTAGATGAAATTTTGGAGGTTTACGAGTGAATAGAAAAATGTTTAACCGCAGAGTACGCAGAGGGGTTAATTATATGTTTGCACCCTCCTTTATATTCTCTGCGTCCTCTGCGTCCTCTGCGTCCTCTGCGTCCTCTGCGTCCTCTGCGTCCTCTGCGTCCTCTGCGGTAATATTTTTTTGAAATCATGGAAAAAGTCCTAACCAAAAATATAACCCCGGACCGCCAACCGCTATGGCGTGCTGACTACGAAAAGGCCGGTGGCTACGACGCGCTGCGCAAGGCGCTGAAAGAATTCACGCCCGAAGGGGTTGTCGAGCTTATTAAAGACTCCAATTTACGCGGCCGCGGCGGCGCGGGTTTTTCCACCGGTATGAAGTGGGGTTTCATGCCACGCTTTGAGGATAAAAAAGACCGTCCCGCGCATATTTATCTGATCGCTAATGCGGATGAAATGGAACCGGGCACGTTTAAAGATCGTCTGCTGATGGAAGGTGACCCGCACCAGTTCATCGAAAGCCTGATTATCTCCAGCTACGCCATCGGCGCGGATATCGCCTACATTTTTATACGCGGCGAATATGTCGAATCGGCCAAACGCCTGCGCCGCGCGATAGCCGAGGCAGAGGAAGCAGGTTTCCTCGGCAAAAATATTCTGGGCACGGAATTCGATTGCAAAATCATCCTGCACACCAGTGCCGGCCGCTACATTTGCGGTGAAGAAACCGCCCTGCTTTCCGCGCTGGAAGGCAAACGCGCCGTGCCGCGCGCCAAACCGCCCTTCCCCGCCGTCAGCGGACTCTTCGGCCAACCCACAACAGTCAACAACGTGGAAACCCTGTGCAATGTGCCGCACATCGTGGCCAACGGCGTCGAGTGGTACAAAGGCTTGGGCTTAAGTAAAGACGCCGGCACCAAACTATTCGGCGCCAGCGGCCGCGTGAAAACACCCGGCTGCTGGGAACTGCCATTGGGCACGCCGCTGGGTGAACTGGTCGAAAAATACGCCGGCGGTATGGCCGACGGGTACGGCTTCAAAGCCCTGTTGCCAGGCGGTGCATCCACCCCGCTGCTAACCGAAAAACACTGGGACGTACCCATGGATTTCGAAGGCGCCGGCGCCGCCGGCAGCCGTTTGGGTACCGGCACCATGATCGTGATTGATGATCAAGTGTCCATGGTTGGCGTCTTGCGCAACCTGGAACATTTCTTCGCGCAGGAATCCTGCGGTTGGTGCACCCCCTGCCGCGATGGCCTGCCCTGGGTGGAACGGATACTGATCGACCTGGAACAGGGCCGCGGCAAACCCGGCGAT
>JBDNIO010000118.1:0-3846 GCA_041688215.1 Salinisphaeraceae bacterium
AATATGCTTTGCGGTGCAGCATCCCGGCGGGTTCAGGCGTTAGTCTGTTTTCGGCAGACCGTCGAAAAAATCAACCACACCAGTCTCTAGCGAGTATTCGGCGCCGACCACCAGCAGGCCGTCGGTTTGAATAAGTTGCTCCAGTACCTGCGAGCCATGACGCAAATGATTGGCTGATGCGCGAATATTGGCACGCACCGCCTGTTTTGCCAGAGTCTCGCGGTCCTGCTGCCCACCGGTTTCCAGCAGCGCTTCTACGGACGGGCGAATCCGGTCGACGATGGAACGCAAGTTAGGCGAGCGGTTTTCGTTGGGGCGTTCCAGTTGTTCCAGCGTTGCAGCAATCGCACCACACTTTGAATGGCCCAGCACAACCACCAGCGGTGTGCCAAAACGCTCGGCCGCAAACTCCACGCTGCCGACTTGGGAGGGCGCGACAATATTGCCCGCTACTCGGATTACGAAAAGATCACCCAGACCCTGGTCAAATACGATTTCCGCCGGCACGCGCGAATCCGAGCAGCCCAGAATAATGGCAAACGGTTCCTGGCCGTCGGATAATTCATTGCGCCGCGAGGGGCCAGCTTCGGCGCCGCGGCTTTCCAGGTCCAACACAAAACGGCGGTTTCCCTGTTGTAAACGAGCGAGTGCTTCTCGGCCTGAGATCATGTGTTATTCCAAATACGGCAGATAGCATGGGCGGAAATTTTATGCTGGCTGCATGCTCAAAATCAACGCGCTAGGCAGAGCGTGAGCGTCGGCCGCCTTACCCACCCTTATTATTACGACCACTGTTGGCGCCGCGTGATGTGCCCCGTGAGTGGTTATTCTGACGATCACCGCCTTGCTTGCGAGGTTGCGAATTTCGCCCCGGTTTGTTTCTGCGGCCGCCCGGAGCCTGTTTATCAGCATTGGGGGTGGCTTTGTCTTCCTGGATGTGAAAGCCTTCAACTTCGAGCTCTGGAATCTGCTGACCGAGAAGTTTGTTGATGTCTTTCAGAAAAGCGCGTTCGTCCATGGACACCAGGGACAGGGCTTCACCTTCCACGCCCGCGCGGCCGGTGCGGCCAATGCGATGCACATAATCGGAAGGCACGTTGGGCAGTTCGTAGTTGATAACATGCGGCAGCTGGTCGATGTCCAGCCCGCGCGCGGCAATGTCCGTGGCTACCAGAACCCGCACGTGATTGTCCTTGAAACCCTGCAGCGCTTTGGTACGTGCCGCCTGGCTCTTATTGCCATGCAGGGCGGCTGCGGGCAAGCCGTCGGTATTAAGCTGTTCGCAAAGACGATTCGCGCCATGTTTGGTGCGCGTAAATACCAGCACTTGTTGCCAGTTTTTCGAACCAATCATCCAGGATAATAGATCGCGTTTCTGGTGCTTGGGCACATACACCATTTTCTGTTCGACCAGTTCTGCGGTGGAATTGGGCGGGGCAACGTTAACTTCAGCCGCGTTATTCAGGAAACCCTTGGCCAGTTGCCGGATGTCGTTGGAAAACGTGGCCGAGAACAGCAGATTCTGGCGCTGCTCCGGCAGTCTTTTTATCACGCGGCGAATGTCGTGGATAAAACCCATGTCCAGCATGCGGTCGGCTTCATCAAGTATGAACACTTCCACCTGCGACAAATCCACATTGCCTTGTTCAACGTGATCGAGCAGGCGGCCCGGGGTGGCGATTAAAACGTCAAGCCCGCGGCGAAACGCCTTGAGCTGCGGTACAGGACTTACGCCGCCGAACACGCAGGTGGTACGCACGCCGGACCCCGCACCATATTCATTTATGCTTGCCGCAACCTGGGCGGCGAGTTCGCGGGTGGGCGTTAATACCAGCGCGCGTGGCGCGCGGCTGTTCTGATTCGGGGATTGCTGCAAGCGCTCGAGCAAGGGCAGGGTGAAGGCTGCGGTTTTACCCGTGCCGGTTTGTGCAGCAGCCAACAGGTCGCGCCCCTGCAGTACCAGCGGGATGGCTTTCGTTTGAATCGGGGTAGGGGTGGTGTAACCCAGTTGCGCAACAGTGCGTTGCAGGGCGTCGTTTAGGCCCAGTTTGGAAAAGGACATTGAGATATAACTCCGGCCAAGCCCATGCGCCAGTGTGAATGACGATTTCCGGTCCAGGCAAAAGCATTGAATAGTCGCGCGGTCTGCGCGCGGCAGGTCTGCTTGAAGATAACGAGGGGAGCGAGAAACGCCCGCTGTTGCTGTGATCTCTAAGGGCACTACCGGAAGTTGTGCCGCATTCTGCGGGGGGCATCCTACGCATAAAACACTGAAATGTCGAGAATAATTCTTACGGGAGATTAACCGGGCATGGAATGCCGCTTATGATATCGTGCAGGTTAGCCGCTATTGCGTGCTCGTTTTATGGGCGCCGGTAGACCGCCTTAAAAATCCTTTGACTAAGCCGCCACGCTACATAACACTAGCCGCAGGGCCAACAGTTTTTATCTTCTCGCAATTCATGGTATATACGCATAATGTATATTATGTTAAATAATATACGCATCACCACCCTGGCAACGATTGCGCAATATCCTACCTACCTATTTGCGCAAGCCCAAAAAGTGTGAAGCGATCGTAGGTAAAAACCATAGCCGACCCTAGGAATCACCCGTATAGACATACCCGATAAAAAACATTGTGATGAACTCGAGTTGTGCAACTGAGAATTCCGGTGTTTCGACGATCACGCAAAATACTGCCCCAAAAGCATAAAAAAAGTAACTGGCAACGCCGTGTGGCGGCGCGCAAGACCACCTTATGATTGTCTGCCATAAATATCCCGGGGGTTAAAAGTCCTTAAAAGGCGTCTGCTATCGAAAAAATAAGACTATTAGCAGGCAGGCGGGTTTATGTCCGTGCGATTACCGCGGTAGTTAATCGCGACACGCAAATCAGGTTGCCGTTTTCGTCACTTAAACGGGTCTCCCAGAACTGCGCGCGCCGGCCCGTGCGCAAGGGACGGGTTTCGGCGAATACGAAACCCGAGCGCGCCGAACGCAGGTGACTGGCGTTTATCTCGATGCCAACGCAGTAATGGGTTTGCTGGTCCACGCAGAAATTTGAACCTACGCTCCCCATCATTTCCGATACCACACAGGAAACACCGCCGTGTAACAAGCCGAAAGCTTGCGTGGTACGCTCATTCACCGGGAATTTTGCGCGCAGATAATCGTCGCCAACTTCAGTGAACTCAACCCCCATATGTGCGGCAGCGTCGTTTTCAATAAGCGCCTGAAGCTGGTCAAGTGAGGGTGTGGTGTGCCAGATGCTTTTATTCACGGGGATGTTTCTTTTGCCGCTGCTGGCGCTTGATAGGCGCCTGTCTTTGAAGATTCGCCCCACCTTAGAAGTTGCACCTTTCCGGTCGATCTAGATCCTGTGTAAGTTACTGAATTATATAAATAATGGTGGGCCGCCCGAGACTCGAACTCGGAACCAATGGCTTAAAAGGCCACTGCTCTACCATTGAGCTAACGGCCCTCGTTAGATCATATAATCGATCGGACATTGGGCATCGGTGCCCAAGTCCTTGGTGCGCACTAATGATAACAAGTGATCATTAGTGCTCGACTCGGCCTTTGGCCTCGCGTTCGCACATCCTTGTGCGAAAATCCGCTGCCGTGGCACCGAAGTGTATCTATAAAAACCATGATCTATCCAGGACGGCGCGCATGATACCGGAAAATGAGTTATTTGACAGCCATTAGCCTCTTCCAATACGAAATGAGTCTGAAGCCAGGCACATGTTTCCAACATGAAATGAGTCTGAGCTAAGCATAACCGTTCAAGATGGTGGGATGAAACTCATCATGAACGTCAAACATTTAACGACCTTGCAGCAA
>JBDNIO010000119.1:0-7654 GCA_041688215.1 Salinisphaeraceae bacterium
CTGTTTCCTCTGTTTCTCTGTGGTTAGCATTCTTACAGTCGGCTACTTCAAATCGCTGGAGCTTTTCTCCAGCAGGCGACGCGCAATAATCAGCAACTGTATCTGCTGCGTGCCCTCGAAAATATCCAGAATCTTGGCGTCCCGCGCCCATTTTTCCAGCAGGCTGTTTTCGGAATAGCCCACAGCGCCGGCCAGTTCCACGCAGCCAAGCGCAACCTCGGTCGCCACCCGGCCGGCCTTGGCCTTGGACATCGAGGCCTGCAGTGAATTGGGCTTGCCGTTGTCCGCCAGCCACGCCGCTTGCAAGGTCAACAGACGCGCGGCTTCCCAGTCCGCTTCCATCTGCATGAAGCGAGCCGCAGCGGCGGACTGGGCCAGCGGCGGGCACTCGTAGTCAATAACCACGCCGGCCGAATCCAGCAGCTTGCGGGTTTCTTCCAGCGATGCACGCGCCACGCCGATGGCCATGGCGGCGACCAGCGGGCGGGTATTGTCGAAGGTTTTCATGGCGCCGGCAAAACTGCGCTTTACATCGACTTCGGGGCTGCCGAGCAGGTCCTCTTTCGGCACGCGGCAGTCAGATAAACGCAAGGTGGCGGTATCCGAAGCGCGAATACCCAGCTTGTGATCCAGACGCACAACTTCCAGCCCTGGATTGTCCTTCTTCACGATAAAGGACTTGATCGCGGCGCGGCCGGCGGCCGGATCCAGGGTGGCCCACACTACAACCGTGTCCGAGCGGCTGCCGGCGGTAACAAAAATCTTTTCGCCGTTCAGTACATATTCGTCGCCATCTTTCACGGCCCGGGTGCGAATGGCGGCGGAATCCGAACCGGTTCCGGGCTCGGTAATTGCCATCGAGGCCCAGCAGCCTTCCAGACGTTTGGCCTGCTCTTCGTTGGCCACGGCTGAAATTGCGGCGTTGCCCAAACCTTGGCGCGGCAACGACAACAGCAAGGCGACGTCGCCCCAGCACAATTCCATAGTGCCCAGCACCGCCGCCATGTTACGGCCATTGATGACGCCGCCGTCTTCATTCTGGTCTTGCTGCAGCTTGCCCGCGCCAGCGCCGCCATCGGCGTTGCCGGCGTTCACCGAGGCGAGCATGTCCAGCTCTTTCGGGTATTCGTGCTCGGCCTTGTCGTACTTGCGCGAGATCGGGCGGAACATCTGCGCCGCGACCTGATGCGCCTGGTCGACCAGGCCTTTATAGCGTTTTGGATTTTCTAGATTAATCATGTTTGTTTACTATTCCGGAAGCTTTAAATTTGAACCACAGAGAAACAGAGGAACAGGGGGTTATTTTTGGAAAACGTTTAACCACAAAGACACAAAGAACACAAAGCCCTTCGTTCTAAACTTTGTGTTCTTCGTGTTCTTTGTGGTTGTCTATTTTTTTGGTGCGCATCTACAACTAATATCTTTAGAGACTCACGCCGCCGTGTATTACACCGATAGCGCGCAGGTCGCGATACCAGCGTTCTACAGGGTGCTCTTTTACAAAGCCATGCCCGCCGAGTAATTGCACACCGTTGCTGCCGATCTGTATGCCGTGTCGGGCGCACAGGTTATGCGCGACAGCAGCTTCGCGGCTGAACGGCTTGCCTTGTTCGGCCAGGGCTGCAGCGCGCCAGGTAGCCAGACGCATGCCTTCCAGTTCCAGCGCAATGTCCGCCACCATAAAGGCGACAGACTGGCGATTGCTAATCGGTTCGCCAAAGGCCTGACGCTCATTTACATAAGGCGTAACGTAATCAAGTACCGCCTGCGACGTGCCCACGGCGAGCGCACACCAGGCCAGGCGCGACAGGCTGAGCATTTCGCGATAATCGCAGCCTTCCACTTCGCCTAATTTTGCACTGGCAGGGATTTTTACATTTTCAAAATGCAGACTGCCGAGCCCGGCGGCGCGGATGCCCATACCCGGATCATCTTTATAGGTCAGCCCGTCGACCCCGTTTTCCACAATGTAGAGTTGCATCTCGCAATTCGAGTCTGCTGCCGCCACCAGAAAGAACGCGGCGTTGGCCACCAGCGGCACATGGCATTTTTCTCCGTTCAGCACCAGGCCGTCGCCTTCGGTTACGGCCTCACAGTACAGCGACATCGGATCAAACAGCGGCTGCGGTTCCAGCAGCGCCAAAGCGGATGGGGGCGGCACATCCTCTGCGAACGCGGCGAGGTACTTGGCCTGTTGTTCGGCACTGCCGTAACGGGTTAACAGATTGGCCACGCCCACCGGTGCGAGGCAGGCAATGGCCAGGCCCATATCGCCGTGCGCCATGGACTCCGCAATCAGTGCCCCGGTAACCGGCGACAAATCGGTGCCGGCGCCGTCCAGCGCTTCAGGCACGGACATCATGGCCAGACCCAATTCCGCGGCGCCCGCCAGAATATCGTCGGGCGCGACGCAAGCGTTGTCGGCCTCAAACGCGGCTTCGCGCAGACGCTCATCTGCGTAGCGGGTCACGCTTTCGCGGATCATGGCTTGTTCGTCGTTCGGGGTTAGATCAAACACGCCGGATTTGGGTGCCGCGTCCGGGCGTTGCGGTTTGCCCAGATTTTTTACTGCCTTGAACGCACGCGTGCCCGCCGCCCCGGCCTGAAAACCGCGGCGGCTGCCTTCAAACACCCATTTTTCGACCCGGTCTTTAAGACCAACGCGTTCCAGTACGCCACTGCTGCTTAAGCGCCGTAGCAGACCCAGGGCAATCCCATTTGGATTAGTTGCCATAGTTAATTCTCGTGGTTAAATCTCGTAAAAGCACTCTTCTATATAGTCCGCAATTTGCAGTATCTGCTGCTGGTTAAAGCGGGTTAAAACCTGTTGCATGCCGCCGCGCAGCACTTTCTGCGCGCCGCGGTTGCCCACCGCGACGATGCCCAGAAGGGTGCGCCCGGCGCCGAGCTCACGTACCGGCCGGGTAAAGTAATAATCCAGCGAGGCTTCGGTGAGCTTGGATATCACGTTCGTAATGCGGCCGACGTCATCTACATCGCCATTACAGGCGCGTATTTCCTCGACCATGGCCATGGCCTCATCGGCCAGGGCTTCGTCAACGGGGCATCCCAGTAATGTTGCCATCTATATTCCTCTGGTGCTCTTCCAAGGTGATATTGCCTTATTCAGAACGCCTGTGCGCGCCAAGCACAAGGCACGCTGGCGCCGCCATAGCCATTCTATGGCTAGCCAGCGTAACGCCGTGATTTGGGCGCACAGGCGTTCCCGTGGCCAAAATGTTAAAGAATGGGCAAGGCTACCCGCGCCCGTAGACTGCGTTGCAACGCTTGCCAAGGGGACGGCCATTGTCTGCGCGCTGCGCCTTGCTACGAACACGGGCAGTCTTGCTGCATATGACAATATCACCTTGAAAGAGCACTAGTGTCTGGCAACGTGGCGGGCACGTTGCGGTTTGTCGTTTAGCCATGCGTGGATCGCGGTATACACGTCCGCATCATGCATGAGCGCGAAATGGCTCATGCCGAAAAATACACGCCCCTCCTGGCCCCGGCGCGCCATGCGGCGGCTACTGTGCTCGGGGGTGGTTGTGGCGCTTTTCACCGGCACCAGCAGATCGCCCAGCCAGCGGTCGAGCGGATCATTCGGGGACTTGCCCAGGGTCGCGGCCACGTTGAAATAGCGCACGTGTTCAAGCAGGGGCAGGGGTTCGGGCTTGCTCGCCTCGCGGGCGTCCAGATCCTGATCCTGCCAGTGCGCATCCAGCAGATAGCAATAACGTAAATCCTTGATGCCGGCGCTGCGAATCCTGCCCAGACCCGAGAGCGGCGCGGTAAAGGGCGTGCGCGTCAGGCTGTGGGTAAACCAGTGGCCCAGGCGTTCCAGCGGTGCACCCAGATGGGGCGAGCCCAGGCACACCACTTCGGTGAGTGACTTGTGCCAGCGCTGTTTGCTCTGTTGTGCGTAATAGCAGGCGCTGCGTGCAACCAGCCCGCCCATGCTGTGGCCGATGAGGGTCAGGCGTTTGACCTTTACCGGGTAGGCCGCAATCAGCGCCTCCATGAGCTGCGTAAATTCGCGCCCGTTGGTGGAGATATGCCGCCCGGTGTTGTAGCGCAAACGCAGCGTGGTGGTACCGAGGTCGTCTTCCAGTCGGTCGCCAAAATCGGGTTCGCCGGCGTGGCGCCATTGCATTTCGTTCAGGCACAGGCCGTGCAACAATATCAGCAGATGGTTACTGGCTTCTGGCAGCTTGGTCTGCAGATTCGCGGGAGTAAGCTTTAGCGGTTTACCGTCAATATAAAATCCCATTTTGAAGGCCAAGCCATTGTCTTGCGTTTCCAAATGGTCGCCGAAGGCGCCGTTAAGCGCGGCTCGCATGCCCAGACGCGTGTCTTCCGGCACTTCGCTGGCAGAGCCGGGCCGTAACATCTGCGCCAGACCCGCAGCCTGACCCAGAACGCTGAAACTTAAATGCCCGACATCGCGAACGCGGCCATAGACAAAACCGCTAATCCAGCCCACAGGCTTCGCGGCCGGGTTGATACGCGCAAACGCGCCTACAATGGATTGGTGCACCCCTTCGATGGTTTTCACCGCGCCGCCAAAGGCGTCGCCGGCCAGATCCACACTGGCGCGCAAGAGGGGTTCGTTTTTTGTATTTCTATGATCCATTTCGCAGGGTATTTATTGTCTGCATTGCCAGGCCAGTGTGGTCAGCAACTCACTTAACGCAATCAGAGGTGCCCACCGAGCACCGCCTTGCCGGTAACCAGTAAGCCTACACTAATGTCGCGCGCGGGATCCGCCCAGCCCAGAATATTCATGAAGCCAAGATGGCCGAAGGCCCGCGCCGTCATCGGGCCGTAGATGCCCACCGGCGACGCGCCCAGCATCAAGCCTTCCGAATAGCGCATCGGCAATTTCAGCGTGCTGTCGAAACGCAGTTTGTTCGCGGGTTTGACCGCGCGCGCCACGGTGACGGGCGCGAGTATTTGCTTATCCTGCCAGACGCCGTCATTCAACAGCATCTGGTAGAAGCGCGACAGCTCCTCCGCGGTACAGTACAAATTACCCGCGGGCACGACGGCATCCAGAAATACGTTTGAGTTGGAGGCCTCGATCACCTCTTCCACCGGTGCCGACAGGGCCTTTTCCAGCAACATGGAAATCGGGAAACGTATCGGCTGGCCGGCTGCGTAATTCAGCGCCACCTTGTCGCGATGCGCCGGTGCCACTCCATAGGTGAAATACTGCATTCCCATGGGCTGGCGGATACGGGTGTCCAGATAGTCGGCCAACGACATGCCGGTTACGCGCTGGATCAGCTCGCCCAGAATAAAGCCGCCAGTAATGGCGTGGTAGGCCAGACGCTCGCCTTTCCTGTGGCTGGGTTTGGCTGCGCAGATCAGTTCTATGCAGCCGCCCCAGTCCAGCAGGCGTTTGGGGTCGCTGTCTTCATCCGGTAGTTCAAACATCGGAAAACCGCCCCGATGCGCCAGCACCTGCGAAATTGTGGTATCGCGTTTACCTTCGGCCGCGAATTCCGGCAGATAATAAGACACGCGCTGTTCCCGATCGATGCCGCCCTCTTCCGCCAGCTTGTGCACCAGAATGGCAGTAATTGCCTTGGAGGCGGAGAAGATGCAGATCGGTGTATCCGGCTGCGACAGCAGCATGAGAAAAGATATCTTTTTCATTTTCCATTGTCGCATTCGCCGCTGTCAATACCAAAAAGATAGCTTTCCTTTTCTGCTCAAACCCGTAAACTAAAATGCAGTTTTATGAATACCCGATCCATGACTAAAAAAACCCCTGAAAAGAAGTCGCGGCTATACCGCGGCCTTACCCCGGAACAACTAGCGCAGGAGCGACGCGACCGCCTGCTCGCAACCGCCCTGCATCTGTTTGGTGAAAAAGGCTATGCAAACGCGCCGATCGAGCTGATCTGCGCCACGGCGAAAGTTGCTACCCGCCACTTTTATGAGCAATTCGATAGCCGCGAAGCCCTACTGAAGGCCTTGTTTGACCAGATCACCGAGAATCTGGGCGAGCATATTGCCAAAGAACTCGCCAGCGATTCGCGCGCCCTGGCTTTGCGGGTGAGTGACGCCGTGCACAGTTGCATCAGTTACTTGCTGGAAGACCCCCGCCGCGCACGCATTTACAGTATCGAGACGGTAGGCGTCAGTGCCGAGATGGAAAAACATCGGCGTCAGAGTATTCACGCGCTGGCGGCCATGGTGGAAAACTACGCAGACTTTCTGGCGGAATCGGGCGCATTACCGGCCCGCAATTACCACATGCCCTCGGTTGCCGTGGCCGGCATGATTAACGAACTCATGGTGGAATGGCTGGTAAACGACACCGGATTAAGCGCCGGAGAAATCGCGCGCGAAGGCGTGATTTTACTGCGAGCAATGATTGTCGGGGCAATGAATTACAGGGCCGTCGATAACTGATTGGGCCTGGGCATCGCAAAGTAGTCTACCATTCCAGTATTCTGATGGCCTTGCCACGACACGGGAATGTAGAGAAACCTTGTGAAAAAAATTCGGACTGTGAGTCAGGTTCCAGAGCCGCACTGGGTGGGCGACGGTTTCCCCGTGCGTTCACTTTTTACCTATAACAGCAAACTGGTTTCGCAATTAAGCCCTTTCCTGCTGCTGGATTACGCCGGCCCAACCGAGTTTGAACCCGCAACCCAAGCCAGAGGCGTTGGACAGCACCCGCACCGTGGTTTCGAAACGGTAACCATTGTTTATCAGGGTGAATTGGAGCACCGGGACTCCTCCGGGGCTGGCGACACTATAGGCGCGGGCGATGTGCAGTGGATGACCGCGGCAGGCGGCATTGTGCATGATGAGTTCCATTCCGAGGCCTTCACCCGCAGCGGCGGCACCCTGGAAATGGTGCAGCTCTGGGTGAACCTGCCGGCGCAACATAAAATGTCTGCACCCGGCTACCAGACGCTGCGCAATCGCGACATACCCGTGGCCGGCCTGCCAAAATACGCGGGTACGATGCGCATAATCGCCGGCGAATACGCGGGCCATACCGGCTCTGCGCAAACATTTACGCCCATGAATGTGTGGGATATACGCCTCAAACAGGACAAGACCGCCAGTTTCGAGGTGGCGGAGAATCACACATCCCTGCTCATCGTCCTGCACGGTACCGTGCTGATCAACGGCCGCGGCATCGCGCGCGAAGCGCAAATGGTGTTGATGGGAAATGAAGGCAGCGAAATCCGTATTGAAGCTTACAGCGACGCCAACCTGCTGCTGTTAAGTGGCGAACCTATTGATGAGCCTGTCGTGGGGCACGGCCCGTTTGTGATGAACACTAAGGCTGAAATTCGCCAAGCCGTGAAGGATTACAGCAGCGGCAAATTTGGGCCTATCCCTGGATAAAGCAGCCGTCATTCCGGGGTCGCGGAGCCGAGTGCAGCGAGCTGAACGCAGTGAACCCGGAATCCATGGTATGCATAGGCACTGGATTCCGGATAAATGCGTGGCATTTTCCGGAATGACGTGAGACCTGCGTGATCGTTATCACTCAAGTTTCGGAGTTCAAATTGGCAAATATTCGTCAATAAATCCTCATCAGTCATGCTCCAGTTGTAATGTAAAAACATCGAGCTGCAGGCTTTGACCAAAGAATTCTTGCACACGTTGGTCGATGAGCTGCAGAACC
>JBDNIO010000016.1:0-7867 GCA_041688215.1 Salinisphaeraceae bacterium
CGAACCCGACACGCGATCGTAGCCGTCATCGTCGGGCTCGTCGGTGAAACAGCCCGCGCCACCGGCGAAGGTGACTGGGTCGGGCGCGCGCCCGGTGCAGGCGTTAAAGCCATTGCTTTGAGTGCCACTCAGGCCGATATGATAGCTGCTACGCTCACTGCCGCCCGACAGGCCCACCTGACCTTCATAGGTGTCGTAACGTCCCGCGCCCAGGCTGAAGTAAGGCTTGGTAGCGCCACCACCGTCGCGGGTGAAAATCTGGATAACGCCGCCGATGGCTTCCGAGCCGTAGAGCGAGGAACGCGGCCCGCGGACCACTTCGATGCGCTCGATTTGCGCGACGGGAATATCCTGAAATGCTGCCTGACCGGCGGTGGCCGAGCGGTACTCCACGCCATCGATCAGCACCAGCACGTGATCCGATTCGGTGCCGCGTAAAAATACCGACGTCAGCTTGCCCGGCCCGCCGCTATTGGCAATATCCACACCGGGGGTGCGGCGCAGTAATTCGCTTACGGAACGCACCTGCAGGCGTTCGATATCGGCACGCTCGATCACCGTGGTCGGCGCCAGCGTGTTGCTAAGCGCCTGCGGCGTACGGGTGGCGGTAACGACGATGTTATCCAGCGTTGCGTTGCCGGAACTGGCGGGGTTTCGGGTATCTGCAGTGAACCCGGAAAAAGGCGCGCAAAGCAGCGCAGCGAAAATATAAAAACGAATAGGCATGTCACTCTCCCTGACAGGGCGCACTCACCCGCGCGCCGGAATAGACGGAGATGACATCAGGGAAGAATAAAATGACCGCACGCAGGTCGCCCTGCCCGCCGACCATCACCCACCGTGACGCCAAACCGATGTGTGTTCGGGCCGGTCTCCGGGCTTGCGAGTCGAGTGGACCTCTGGGTCTTTCATGCCTTCCCATGCCGTATCGGCACAGTGGCGTTGGGTGAAAAACCGCTAATCGCTTACCGTTGCGGGGGCAGCGCCGGCATTGCTGTGACCGATTGAGTCATGCAGCGCACCAGCTTCCCGTTTAATCCTTCGGGCGGTTGCCTTCAGGACACCTGAACGCGGCAAATAGTAGACGCGGGGGAGCCTGGTGTCAATTTCACAAGATCAGCTATGGCTGCGACTTCCAATCTGTATCCACCACCTTGCGTTTCGCGTTTTCATAACGCGCGGCGATGAATAGGTAGTCGCTTAAACGATTGATATAGGTTGCGACAGGGGCCGGGGTTTCGTCGACGCGGTTCAGACTTTGCAGATGACGTTCGCAGCGCCGGCATACCGTACGCGCATGGTGCAATTGCGCGGCACCCAGGCTGCCACCGGGCAGGATGAAGTTTTTCAGTGGCGGCAACTCAGCATCCAGCGTATCAATTAATAACTCCAGTGCTTCTGTGTCTTGTGCCCGGATTTGCGGAATCGAGAAGTTTATTTCCTCGGGCCTGGGCACGGCAATCTGGGAGCCGAGCACGAATAGCTGATGCTGGATTTTGAGCAGATCGTCTGCTAGGGGTGCGCTTAGCCCGGTGGCAATCGCCACACCGATTACGCTGTTTAACTCGTCCACATCGCCATAGACGACCAGGCGCAAATGGTCTTTGGGTACGCGGCCTACGCTGAGCAACTGGCTCGAACCCTTGTCGCCCTTGCGGGTATAAACTCTTGCTTTTTTCATGGGTTACTGGACTTATTTATTGTCACTTATGATAGAGCTTGCTGCCCGCCTTTGTTGCGCCCGCTGGATAATTTCCCGCTTCTGCGCATCGTCAGCCAGCGACCAGGCGCCGATCTCGTCAAGGCTACGAAAGCAACCGTGACACAGATCAGTGCCGCCGGTATCGCAGACGCCGACACAGGGTGATTCTATGGTTTGTTCGCTATTCATCGCCTCGTCTCTTCAAGTTCGGTAACAAGTTCGCCCAAATATGCGGCGGCGTAACTCATCCGCACGCCATACCACGAGAAAGCTTCGCCATCGACCAGACGAATGGCGACATCAGGCAGCATTTGGGCGAATTCGTCGGTGTGTTTTTCAGTAAATGGGAAAGGTTCGGAACTTAATAACACTGCGTCCAGATTGGCGTCACGCAACTCCTGCGAAGTCACCTCCGGGTAGCGTGACCCGCAGGCATGCCTACGAAACACGTTTGCGAAACCGCAGCGGCTAAGCATATCGTCGATGTAAGTATCGGCGGCGACACACATGTAGGGCTTGCGCCAGATCATGTAAGCCACACGCAGCGCCCGGGCGAGTTTCGGCAGCGCCTGGAAGCGGGACTGGATGTCGGCTGTCATTTTTTCTGCCGCCGCAGCACAATCGCAAAGCGCGCCCAGATCAGCAATCATTTTCAGGGCGCTTGGATAATCGACAACATCAGCCACGTAGACTGGAAACCGGGCCGCCAGCGCTTCGACATCTTCCGGCCTGTTTTCCTCTTTTTCGGCGATGATAAGATCAGGTTCAAGGGAGTTAACATCTTCGTGCCTGAATTTCTTGGTGCCGCCGATATCGGGCTTTTGCCTGACCTTGTCTGCCGGATGCAGGCAATAACGGGTAACCCCCACAATCTGTTCGTCCAGGCCCAGCGCGAACAGGGTTTCGGTAATCGAAGGACACAGGGACAGGATACGCCGTACAGGCCGCTTGAGCGTCACTGTTCTGCCCACGTCATCGACGACTTCATCTAGGGCTTCATCAACGATTTTGTCGCGGGATTCGCGCATGTGCATGTACTAACGAAGTAGCCGATGGAAAATTGCGGATGGGCGGGTGGTGGTTTAAACTGGGCATTAGACAATAACCGCTCATGTTAACACGCTGACGCATTCCCACGGAGTTTTTAATGGCCCAAGTCAGAACCCAACCGGCCGAGCCCGAGATCTACCAAGCCAAGAATAAAATTCGCATCGTTACCGCGGCTTCGCTGTTCGACGGCCACGACGCGGCGATCAACGTCATGCGTCGTATTCTGCAGTCCTCAGGTGCTGAAATCATCCACCTGGGACACGATCGCTCAGTTGCTGATGTGGTCGATTGCGCGGTGCAGGAAGATGCCAACGCGATCGCGATGACCTCCTACCAGGGTGGCCATATAGAGTATCTGAAATACATGGTCGATATGCTGGAAGAAAAAGGCTGCGGCCATATCCGCGTGTTCGCGGGCGGCGGTGGTGTCATTCTGCCCGACGAGATCAAGGAATTGCAGGAACACGGCGTCGAACGCATTTACTCGCCCGACGATGGCCGCCACATGGGCCTGCAGGGCATGATTAACGACTTGCTCGAGCGCAGCGATTTCCCCTGCGGCAAGGATGTGGGCGAGGCGGAGCTAGACGCCGCCCGTGAGCGTAATCCTCGCGCTCTGGGGCGCATTATTTCCGCAGCGGAAAACTACGGCGAGCAGCACAAGGATTTACTGCAAACTATTCGTACCGAAGCCGGCCGGTCAGACGTGCCGATTCTCGGCATTACCGGCACCGGGGGCGCAGGCAAATCCTCGCTGGTGGACGAACTGGTGCGCCGCTTTCTGCTCGATTTTCCCGACAAGAACCTGGGCATAATTTCCGTCGATCCGTCGCGGCGCAAAACGGGCGGCGCGCTGCTGGGCGACCGTATCCGTATGAACAGTGTCGCCAGCGAACGCGTTTATATGCACTCGCTGGCCACCCGCCAGGCCAATCTGGCGCTCTCGCATCATGTGCAGGACGCGCTCAACGTGCTGAAGATGGCGGCATTTGATCTGATTATTCTGGAAACCTCCGGCATCGGCCAGTCGGATACAGAAATCGTCGATCATTCCGATGTGTCCCTGTACGTGATGACCCCGGAATATGGCGCTGCGACCCAGCTTGAAAAAATCGACATGCTGGATTTCGCCGATCTGGTGACGCTCAATAAATTCGACAAACGCGGCGCCCTGGATGCGCTGCGCGACGTCAAGAAACAGTACAAGCGAAACCACAAACTGTTTGATGCCGACGACGATAGCCTACCGATTTACGGCACCATCGCTTCGCAGTTCAACGATCCCGGCACGCACCGGCTGTATCGTGCGCTGATGGATAAAATTGCGGAGCGCCAGCCGGCACTGGCGTCGGATTTCGACCCCGGCCTGGGCGAGTCGGAAAAGATTTTTATTATTCCGCCGGAGCGCAGCCGCTATCTGTCCGAAATCACCAAGACCGCCCGCGACTATGACCAATGGGCCCAGCGTCAGGCTGAAATCGCGCAGAAACTGCAATCCTTTAAACAGACTCGGGACGAACTGGACGACGCGCCCACCGCGCCCGCCGCACTCGACGACAAGATCGACCAGACGGAAAGCGAACTGGACCGCAGCAGTCTTGATCTGTTGGAAAAATGGCCGGAAAAACGTGAGGCCTACCGCGGCGAAGAATACGTTTACAAGGTGCGCGACAAGGAAATTCGCGTGCCCACGCACATCGAATCGTTGTCACACACACAAATCCCCAAGGTCGCCTTGCCCCAGTATATGGGCTGGGGTGATTTGCTGAAATGGCAGTTGCGCGAGAACGTACCCGGCGAATTTCCCTTCACTGCAGGCGTATTCCACTTCAAGCGCGAAGGCGAAGACCCGACCCGCCAGTTCGCCGGCGAAGGCGGCCCCGAGCGCACCAACCGCCGCTTCCATTACCTGTCGCTCGGCCAACCAGCCGCGCGGCTGTCTACGGCGTTTGATTCAGTCACCCTCTACGGCCGCAACCCGGCCGAACGTCCGGACATTTACGGCAAGGTCGGTAACGCCGGCGTTTCCATCTGCTGCCTCGACGACGCCAAGAAACTTTACTCCGGCTTCAACCTGGTCGATCCCAAAACATCGGTCTCGATGACCATAAACGGTCCGGCGCCAACGATTACCGCGTTCTACATGAACGCGGCCATCGACCAGCAGTGCGAGGTCTACATCAAGGAAAACGGCCTGGAAGCCAAGGCGCAAAAGAAAATCGCGACCTATTTCAAGGACAAGGGTATCGAGCAACCGCAATACCGGGGCGAACTGCCCGAGGGCAATACCGGCCTGGGCTTGATGCTGCTGGGCATTACCGGCGATAAGGTGCTGCCCGCCGACACCTACGCCAAAATCAAGGCCGACACTATGGCCCAGGTGCGCGGCACAGTGCAGGCCGATATTCTGAAAGAAGACCAGGCCCAGAACACCTGCATTTTTTCCACCGAATTCTCGTTAAAATTGATGGGCGACGTGCAGGAGTATTTCTCCAACAACGGCGTGCGCAATTTTTACTCCGTATCGATTTCCGGCTACCACATGGCCGAAGCCGGCGCCAACCCGATCACCCAATTGGCGTTTACCCTGGCCAACGGCTTTACGTTTGTGGAGTACTACATCTCGCGCGGTATGAAGGTGGACGACTTCGCGCCCAACCTGTCGTTTTTCTTCTCCAATGCCATCGATCCTGAATACGCGGTAATCGGGCGTGTGGCACGGCGCATCTGGGCCAAGGCGATGAAGCAGAAATACGGCGCCAACGAACGCTCACAAAAGCTGAAATACCACGTGCAAACCTCGGGCCGCTCGCTGCATGCCCAGGAAGTAGGCTTTAACGACATCCGCACCACCCTGGAAGCCCTCTACGCGATCTACGACAACTGCAACAGCCTGCACACCAACGCCTACGACGAGGCGATTACCACGCCCACCGAAGAATCTGTGCGCCGGGCGATGGCCATCCAGTTGATCATCAACCACGAACTGGGTCTGGCGAAAAACCAGAATCCCACTCAGGGCAGCTTTATTATTGAAGAGCTGACCGATCTGGTAGAAGAAGCGGTACTCAAGGAATTCGACAGCATCTCCGAACGCGGCGGCGTACTCGGTGCCATGGAAACCATGTACCAGCGCGGCAAGATTCAGGAAGAATCCCTGTACTACGAAGGCCTGAAACACAGCGGCGAACTGCCGATTATCGGCGTCAACACCTTCCTGTCCTCGGACGGCTCGCCGACCATCCTGCCGAAGGAAATAATCCGCTCCACCGAGGAGGAAAAGCAGGCCCAGATCGCTACCGTGAAACGCGTGGACGGCACCGGCGGTGAAGAGGCCGAGGCCGCGTTGGCGACGCTGGTAGACACTGCCCAGCACAACGGCAACGTATATGAGTGCCTGCTCGAAGCAGTCAAAGTCTGCACCCTGGGGCGCATTACTGAGGCCCTGTTCAATGTAGGTGGGCAGTATCGGCGGAATATGTAGCCGCCTGCACCTGCCCTTGTAAGGCCAGGTTATGCACTCGGTCACCTGCCGTTGTCTGTTGATCTCCGCGCCGGCCTCAGGACAGGGTAAAACCACGGTAACCTGCGCACTGGCGCGCCAGGCTAAGCGTGCCGGGCTACGCGTGCGGGTATTTAAGACCGGGCCGGATTTTCTTGACCCCATGATTCTTGAACAGGCCTGCGATGCGCCGGTCTATCAGCTGGACCTGTGGATGGTGGGTCGAAACGGCTGCCGCGCCCTGCTGCATCAGGCCGCCGACGAGGCCGATCTGATTCTGATCGAGGGTGTGATGGGCCTCTACGACGGCGAGCCCAGCAGCGCCGATCTTGCTGCCGAATTCGGTGTACCGGTACTGGCCGTGATTGACGGCGCCGCGATGGCGCAAAGCTTCGGCGCCGTGGCGGTGGGGCTTGCCGGCTATCGCGACGGCTTACAGCTGCACGGTGTCGTTGCCAACCGCGTGGGCAGCCCCGGCCACGCCGCCATGCTGAAAAACAGTCTCCCTTCGGATATCCACTGGCTAGGCGCGTTGCCGGGTAAAAGTGACTATGCCCTGCCCGAACGCCATTTAGGCCTGGTTCAGCCCCAGGAAATAAAGGATCTGGATACCCGCATCAACGCCGCTGCTGACGCGCTGGGTGATGCGGTAGATTTTGACGCGATTCCAATGTCCCGATTTCCGGCGCCGGCGCCCAGGGAAATAGAACCGTTGCTGGCGAATCGGCGCATCGGCGTGGCCCGCGATGCAGCTCACGCATTCATCTACCCCGCGAACCTGGATTGCCTACGCCGCCTGGGCGCCGAACTGGTATTTTTTTCGCCGCTAACGGATACCCAACTCCCGCAAGTAGACGCCCTGTATTTGCCCGGCGGTTATCCCGAACTGCACGCCGCTCAACTGGCCGCCAATAGCGAGATGCAAGCCGCTATACGTGCCCACCACGCTGCCGGCAAACCCATCCTGGCCGAATGCGGCGGCATGATGAGCCTGTTTGAACGACTCGTTGATACAAAAGGTAACGAGCACAAAATGATCGGTCTACTGCCTGGCGAAGTCACCATGCATGAGGATTTGCAAGCGATCGCCATGCAAGCCTGGCACAGCGCGCATGGAGCGCTGCGCGGACACACGTTTCATCATTCAAGCATCCGGACGCCGCTAAAACCCGCTAGCCACGCCCAAAACCCAGCCGGGACCCACGGCGAAGCAATTTTTATAAAAAACAGCCTGACTGCCAGCTATATGCACTTTTATTTCGATTCCAATCCAACCGCCATCGCTGAGATTTTTCACGGATATTCAATCAGCGCAGATTGCAGATAGTTGTGTGTTCGGAGATCAATAGCGCCCCGGGAAGGATTCGAACCTCCTGCCGCTTATGGATCCGGCACGGAGATATATAAACTTTCCAATAAAGGACCCCGCGGCAAGCCACGGGGTATTTTAGAACAGTCCGAGCTGATGGTCTGAGTGAAGCTTCTGATATTCGTTGCCCTGATCTTTGACGTACTTTCCTATCATCGCTTCATTACCGTGGTTACCGACCGTGCTGGCGAAATAACCATCCGTCCAAAACTCACCACCCCAGAGCTGCCTCTTTACTTGCGGA
>JBDNIO010000120.1:0-13502 GCA_041688215.1 Salinisphaeraceae bacterium
CAAGCAGTTCTACGGCACCAGCGAAAACGCAGTCAAGACACAAATCTGGTCCGCCGTGTGCGTTTATCTGCTCATCGCGATTGTCAAAAAAGAACTGCAACTTGAGTCTTCTCTCTACACTTTATTACAGATTTTGTCGGGCACTATTTTCGAGAAAACCTCGCTGTATCAAACCTTGGCGGGCTCCGGTTACAATAGCGATAATGACCAAAGCTATAACCAATTGAATTTGTTTGAGTTTTAACCTGACACTAGTGACGTCATCCATAGATTCAACTCCACGCCCCGTCAGTCAATCGGCTTTCCCACAACAACGGGGGGCAAGCGCCAGGCTTGGGATATCCGATTTGCCGCTGGGTCGGCATCACCTGTCTTGCCAGTGGGGCATTGCTCGATGCCGCCACGGGTCGTTTCAAGGGCAAAGGCGCCAGCGAACAAGTCTTGCTCAGAGACATCCTGGATACCTTTGAGACGGGGTAGAACCTGAATGGCACTTACTTTAGCGTTAAGTATCAAGTTGGCACGCGCTCATGCGCCCCTCGTCAGTGATTCCATTGCTGTAGGGCAAGACTGCGTCTTGCCCTACAAATTAAATTTACCTTAAGGTAAGTGCCATTCGGGTAGAACCCGCTTTCGTCCGGGGTTGCATCGAAGGACAACGATCACGGTGGCGACTATCGGTGCCATGTTATGCGGAATCCGGCCATGACGTCATTCTCGGTGCCGTAAGTGCCCGGCGTCAGCCCGTTTTCTGCAGCCGAGATGGTTCGGTCGGTGCTGGTCGAATAGCCGCCGATAAAGCCCAGACTCAGGGTTTCGTAACGAATCTCATAGCCAGCCATGACCATAAAATCGCGAGTATCGAATAGGTAGGGTCGCACCGCCTCACGATCGATCATCCAGGGCTCGTAACTAAAACTGAGCCGCAGAAAGGAGTTCGGTACCACTTCGTGTTCTAGACCGAGCCCCCAGCGGATACGCCCGCGGGCGCTGCCAATGAACGGCTGATTCAGGGCGGTGGTTTTGTCCCATTTGATGTCGCCGTTTTCGAATTGCCCGTAGTCGGTCCATTTCATCTGCGCAAGCAGGTTGGTTTTAGGGGTCCACTGGAAGGCGGCGCCGGCGGTCACGCTTTGTGGCGTATGCAGATTGTGTTCCACTCCCTGTTTTTGACCGTTAACTTCGCCGGAGCCGTCCATATCCACCAAGCCGGGTGACTGGTAAGCCAGTCCCAACGATAGGTCATCGGAGAGGTCGTAGACCAAGCCTAGCGTACCTACGATGCCGAAGCCGTCAATATCAAATTCGGCATTGCCGAGCGGCGTGGGTGCCTGGAATTGTTGTTTGCCATAGCGCGGTGTCAATTGCATACCAACACGCAGGTCTTTAGTGAGTTGCCGACCAATGACAAAGCCAAGGTTCAGTACGGTGAGCTTGCCCATTAAGCGCGAGGGAACGCCGTTGCCGGGGTCAGCGCTGAAATCGAAGGCGGTGCCCACAGAGCCGTAGGCGGCTACGCTCATTTTCCAGCCGCTCCAGTCACCTAGTCCGTACCAAAAGTTCACCAGTACTGGCGTTTTACTGCTTGTGTGGTTGTAGCCCATGCCGTTGTCGTAGTGCGCAGTAAAGTTCATGGCGGCCACGGCGAACATGGTTTGATCAGCAGTTTCGCTGACGACGCCAGCCGGATTGATATATTGGGCACTACCGGCGTCATTCGGCGATGCCACTGTGTTGCCGGATAGATCGCCGTCCCGGCCCGCAGTATGCGGCGCTACAATGAACGATGCGAATGCGCTAGGTGCGCCAAGTGCTAGCATCAAGAATAATGTCAGCCCAAAGTATCTTACTGTCTTAACGTGTATCTCCCTTTAGTAATGTCGGCGTGATGGAGCCGGCCGGATTCAATGGCATTGAACAGGCACGCAGCACCTGCTCTATTACAGATAATCGATCATTGTCTATATCGCCTTAAAAAACCTCTCAATCCAGTATCCATTGTGGGTCTTTCCCATGGCGCGAGCCATGCCCCGGTAATGCTGCCAGAAGCAAGTAAGGACCTACGTGGTATAGCAAACGTGCTAAGTCGTTTGGCGAGCTGCAGATGCGAACGCTGGCTGGACCACAGTCCATCGATTTTCAGCATAACCTTTCGGGTGAAAACTTTATTCACCGCCCGCGCTCCTACGCGGGTCCTCTACAGGCGAGAAGTCGGCTTTATCACGGACGGCACAATCCGGGCAAAACCATTCCTCGGGAATAGCGGCCCATTGGGTGCCTGGCGAAAAGCCTTCGTCTGGCTCGCCAACCTCTTCGTCATAAATATATCCGCACGCGGGGCATTCATATTGATGTGTCATGACGTTCTACTCCTCAAACATCTTGCAACCGGAACGCTACGAGTTCGGGTTCTACCCCGTTTTTACAGCGCATACCGCTGTACGATTTTATCGCGCTTGGCGGGGTCGATGTTCGCCAGTAGCACGTCGCCGTCATAGGCGTCCAGGACCCGAGGATTCATGACCGCCTCCCACAGCGGGGGTATCAATGACAATGCGTACATCCCCGGATAGCCGGATGGCAATGTCGGCGCATCATCGAAGTTGCGCAGCGATTGGTAGCGCCGGGTGGGCCAAGCATGATGGTCCGAGTGCCTCTGAAGATGGAACAGGATCAAGTTCGAGAACAAATGGTTGCTATTCCATGAGTGATGCGGCTTACACCGCTCATACCGGCCACCATCGGCCTCTTTTTGTCTGAGTAGACCGTAGTGCTCGATATAATTGGCACTGGTTAAAAACCAATAACCCCCTGCCATCGACATCAGCAGATAGGGCACCACAATCGGGCCGAAAAACGCGATCAGCGCAGCATAGAAGACAACGGTGATCACAAGCGGCTGCAAGAACTCATTGTTGGTGCTCCACGTGCTCTCACCCTTGCGTCCAAGACGCTGCTTCTCCGTATTCCATGCACGCGCAAACGCACCCGGAATTTCCCGCATGGCAAAACGATAGATGCTTTCGCCCATCCGCGCGGATGCTGGATCCTCCGGCGTGGCAACATCCTTGTGATGCCCCTTGTTGTGCTCGGTATGGAAGTGTCCATAACCGGTCACGGCCAAGCATATTTTTGAAAGATTACGCTCAAATTTGGGCTTCTTATGCCCGATTTCGTGGCCGGTATTGATGGCCAGCCCATTGATGATACCCACCGACAGCGCCAGACCCAGGTAGTCAAACCAGCCCAGACCCATGCTCGCCACTGCCCAGGCACCCACGATCAGGACAAGGTAGTGCAGCGGCACCGTGATGTAGGTCAGGTAACGGTAGTATTTCTCCTTCTCGAGTCTCTCAATCGCCTCGGGGGGCGGATTATTCGGGTCGGAACCGAGCATCCAATCAATCACCGGTATCATAAAGTACCAGAAGACGAAAGTGAACCAGACGAATGACCCGATGCCCGTGATATAGGCTAGATAAACGCTGAAAACCGGCGCCAATACCCAGACCGGCGATAAAAGCCAGAAGTAGCGCTTTTTGTCCCGGTAGGTGTCTGTGACACCGTCACTGATGGTGTTTGCATCACTCATAGTCAATCCCCTCCTGTTTGGGGTGCTGATTCTCCGAGCACGCCCACATACGCGACCATCTTAAGTCGCCAACAAAGACCGTGCTCGACCTTTGAACGCTATTACAACCGTAAAAGAATGACTCCACACCTCTCGAAAGGTAGGTTTTGGAAGCCAATAGGCTAGCGAAAAATCTTTGCGAAAGCCCCTGGAGCGGGCCGCTGACACGGCGACGGGTCTAATCAGAGTGTGAATACTCCACCGGCTAAAGCCGGTGGCTTCGGGTTACGGCCCCTAAAATAATTTAAGGGCCGGATACGGTCGGCCGACTTCCCTCGCCCCTCTTGCGGGGAGAGGGTTGAGATGCTCAAGCCCCCGAAAGTGCAATCGCTACCCGATGTACTGAGCCTCGACGAGATCGCGCGGATTATTCTGGCCACCCGCGAGCGGCATTATCAAACCTTCTGGTTGACCGCCTACAGTATGGGACTGCGTCTGGGCGAGACGCTCAACCTGCGTCTGGGCGACATCGATGCCCCCGCGCGCCCAGGGGCATGTGCGGGCCGGCAAAGGCCGCAAGGATCGATTCGTGGTGCTGCCCAGGCTGACCTTGAATTGCTTGCGGCGCTACTGGTGCGATCATCGGCATCCGGCACTGTTGTTTCCAGGGCGTGCACTCATCGGGCGTCCAGCGACCGGGGTGATGGATCGCGGCAGCACGCAAAAAGCCTTTCGCCGGGTGGTGGCGGACTGTGGCATCCAAAAGAAAGTGTCGATCCACAGCCTGCGCCACGCCTGCGCCACCCATCTGATCGAAGTCGGTCTGAACCTGCGCCAGAACCTACGCCAGAGCCGGTCATGAGTCCCGCCAATGGAAATCTGCGCCTGGCGGATCTGTTCGAGCTCGGACGCCCGGCCCTGATGGCGCGCTGCGGAATCTCTCACAATCGCTTGCCCGCGAATATGGCTCGCAGGCTGTGCACATCGCGCATATAGTGGTGGACGGCATCATCAACAGCCAGCGCGCCAAGCAGTATTTTCCGGATCACATGAACAGCCTGGGCGAGGACGGCGCGCTGTCAACCGACGCCATCGCGGATGCCTTTGTCTACATCCATAACCAGGACAGAACAGCGTGGACCCACGAACTGGACCTGCGGCCTTTTCGCGAGAATTGGTAGGTCTATCATCCAGCAAGCAAAGGCAGTCACCATCAGCAACTCAGCGGCAAACACCCAAAACGATAGCCACACCCACGGTTTCTTCAACTATCTGAATAGCGCTACCGAGTCGTCGCTATACCGCAACGGCAAGGTGCTGATGCGCCGGGATCCAGACGGCAACGACGACGGTATGCAAGGCGTCGTGAGCAACCGGCGGGAAATGGCCATCTACAACGGCCGCAGCTTCCCGGGCGACCAACGCAGGCAACTTGCAGGCAATGGTTTCGAATTACAGAGCCGGCCACTGGAACGCGCCAATCTCGATTTTCTTGATCAGACCCAGGTGGTACAGGACTATTACCCCGAATGCGCCCGCGTTATCGAACAAGCCACCGGCGCACGAGCATTCGCCTTTGATCACAACGTGCGCTCAGCGCAGGACAAGCAAAGCGAAAAGCGTATTCAAGGCGGCCAACAGGTGCAGGAACCGCTACACCTCGTACACGGCGATTACACCCTTACCAGTGCACCGCAACGATTACGTGATCTGGCGCAGCCGCCCGGCGTGAATGACACGCTGCGAACCGTGCTAGGTGAAAACGAAACACTGGTTTCCAATGCAATGGTGCAACGTGCACTGGAGAATGGCGGCCGTTTTGCCATCGTCAATCTCTGGCGCAACATCGCCAACGAGCCTGTCGCCACACATCCGCTCGCGCTGTGCGATAGCCAGACCGTGCATCCCGAAGACCTGATCGTGTTCGAAATCCACTATCAGGATCGCATCGGTGAAAACTATTTTGCGAAACACGCTGATCGTCATGCCTGGTATTACTTCCCCGAAATGACCCGTGACGAAGCGCTATTGATCAAACAATGGGATTCGGCGGGTCCACTTGCACGCACCGATGGAAAACGGGGCGATGCCAGCGAAGGCGGCGGATCAAGCACTTTCAGTTTTCACAGCGCATTCGAAGACCCGGCCACCCCTCCAAATGCGCCGGATAGGAAAAGCATTGAAGTGCGCTGCATCGTTATCTATGACTAAGCCGCGTTTCCGGCCTCAATTTACCAGTCCATCGTTCGAACCATTCTGCAACTGAATTTACCAGGAGTAGCCATGACCAAAGTCGCACGTTTTCACAAGGCCGAAGGCCCGGATCATCTACGCATCGAAGAAGAAGACATCGGCCAACCCAGCAAGGGTGAGGTACGGGTAAGCATGCGGGCCGCCGGGCTTAATCGCTCGGAGTGGCTGTTCATGCATGGCCAATATCTGGAGCAGCCTAATCCGCCGTCGCGCATTGGCACGGAAGGGGCCGGTGTGGTGGAGGCCATTGGCGAAGGTGTGAGCAATGTAAAGCAAGGCGATGAAGTTTGTATTTGCCCAACCTATTCCTGCTCCGACTACGGCGTAATCGCCGAATCCGCGATTGTTCCTGCCCACGCGCTAATCCCCAAACCGGACAATCTAAGCTTTCAGGAAGCCGCCGCCATTGGCATGGCCTACCCGACGGTTTACGGCGCGCTGGTCACGATGGGCGATCTCAAATCCGGAGATACCGCGGTGATTACCGCGGCCAGTTCCGGTGTGGGACTCGCGGGCGTGCAAGTGGCAAAAGCCCAGGGCGCCATGGTCATCGCCACCTCCAGAACCCTGGCCAAAGCGGACAGCATCAAGGCCGCTGGCGCTGACCATGTGATAGCAACAGATGAAGAGGACTTGGCCGAGCGCATCATGGAAATTACCGGTGGTAAAGGTTTCGATGTGGCGATCGACCCGGTGTCCGGCCCCTTCCTGGAAATGCTCGCCAACGCGGCCGGTCATGAAGCCCGTATCGTAGAGTTTGGCGCTCTTTCCATGGCTCCGGTGACGTTTCCGCTGTTTCCGGCCATTGCCAAAGGCCTCAAGATAATGGGCTTTCACGTCTGCTGGAATCTATTCGATTTTCCGGACCGCCGTGCCACTGCCGTGGCAGATATTACAAAACATATTTCCAGCGGAGCTTACAAACCCAGGTTGGACAAAGAATTCAGTCTGAATGAAACCGCAGATGCCTATCGCTATCTGGCCAGCAATGCCCATGAAGGCAAGGTCATTATCCGTATTAACCAGTAAAAGACTGCAACCCCGGCAAGAACATCGGTGGTAAGTTCGCAAACATCAATCGCCCGGCGGTTCAACGCGGACGTATGGTCAACCGCGTGCGCAGTGAGCCAGAAGAGCATCCAAACGAACGGCACGATGCCAGCGATTTTGACCAGCGCACCGAAGCTCAGCTCGGAGCCACGGGATAAATCGATTAACGTAAAAGTACAGTCGGCATGCTCAAGGCTCGAAAACCGCCCCGCTTTTCAGAAAGCCATAGCGGCGTAGTTGGGTCTTGTGTAGCGTGAGATTACGCTGGTGTTCGAACCGCGCTCATCCAATCCGACGCAGGAAAAAACAATGAAATCCGAAAAACAACAATTCCTCGGCCATACTGGAGAAATGCTCGCCGCCCGGCTGGACAGCCCGATCAGCGCACCCCGGGCTTACGCTCTGTTCGCGCATTGCTTTACTTGTAGCAAAGACATTTTCGCCGCCTCACGCATCAGCGCAGCACTGGTGGAACGCGGCTTCGCGGTATTGCGGTTCGACTTCACGGGCCTGGGCATGAGCGAAGGCGAGTTCGCTAATACCAATTTCAGCTCCAACGTAGCAGACCTGGTTAAAGCGGCGGAATATCTGCGCGCAGAATATGTCGCCCCCACGCTGCTAATTGGTCACAGCCTGGGCGGTGCCGCGGTACTTGCAGCAGCGGGCGAGATCGAAGAAACCAAGGCCGTGGTAACGATTGGCGCACCGGCCGAGCCAGCGCATGTCGAAAAACAGTTCGGCGACAACCTGGAGGCGATCCGCGAGCAAGGTGAACTGGAAGTAAAACTGGCCGGTCGCCCGTTCCGCATCAAAAAGCAGTTTCTCGAAGACCTGGAAGCCTCGACCATTCGTCGCCGGGTGGAAATCCTGCGGTGTGCGCTGCTGGTAATGCACTCGCCGGTGGATAAGATTGTGAACGTAGACAACGCCCGCCAGATTTACCAGGCTGCGAAACACCCGAAAAGCTTTATTTCACTGGACGACGCCGATCACTTGCTCAGCAAGCGCAGCGATGCAAAGTACGCTGCGTCAGTGCTGGCCGCCTGGGCGCAGCGGTATCTGCCGCCGGCGGATGAACCCGAAGCGCTGGATGATGGACAAATCGAAGTCGTTGAAACCGGTGCGGGCAAGTTCGCAAACGTGGTTCGTGTCGGCCGTCACTTGTTGGCCGCCGACGAACCGAAGAGCATCGGCGGAACGGACACCGGCCCCTCACCCTACGACTATTTGCTCGCGGGCCTGGGCGCTTGTACCGCAATGACGCTGCGCCTATACGCTGAACGCAAAAAATTGGCACTGGATAAAGTCTCAGTGCGCTTGCGGCACGAGCGCGTACACGCCGATGATTGTAGTGACTGCGAGTCCGCCAGTGGTCAGATTAGCGAAATGCACCGCGACATTACATTGGAAGGCGACTTGTCCGAACAGGATCGTACAAAGCTACTCGAAATCGCCGACAAATGCCCCGTACACCGGACCCTGGAAAACGAAATTAAGGTCCGAACACAACTCGTGCAGAATTAGGGTTATACGGCGATTGAAACACAGGGGGCACCCACCAGCCGTTTACCTTCACTGGCTATTTTTCGCAGTGCAGCTTCATCGAATACCCCTCGCCCCAGCACCCGAATGGCGACACATAAAGACAACAATGTTTTAGCGGTGACTTCCGGTTCCAATTCTTTTGGCATTTCGCCACGCGCCTGACCCACTTCAATGCAACGTCGAAAAAACCCTTCGATTTCTCTAAGGCCATTAGTAACAATACCGTTGACATGCTCATCGTGCGTGGAGATCTCCAGCGCAGTATTGATTAAAAAACAGCCTTTGTGATCAGGATCAGCCGCAGTTTCAGCAACGAGGTCATCAAGGAACATTGTAATTGCCTTGGAAGGATCATCCAAAGCTTCCATCTTGGCCAACAACGAGTGACGATTATCCCGGTCGTACTTCTGTAGTGCCCTCAGGAACAGCTGCTGTTTGCCACCATAGGCGTTGTAAAGGCTGCCCCGATTTAGCCCGGTCCTTTCCAGCAAATCCGCGATGGACGCCGGTTCAAAACCCTTCGCCCAAAACACCTGCATGGCTTTTTCAAGCGCGGCGTCTTCATCAAATGATTTTTCCCAGGGCATATTAGGTGACCTTCTTGCTCTTTTCTTATAGCAGACTATAGCGCGTTTATACCGTTCGTTACAAACATATATGATATCACTGCTGTGCCACAAAATTTTGCGCGCTGGAGATCAAACGCTTACCGCATGAGCAGTTCGTAAGAGCACGGCCGATGGAGACATGAAGTTCGGCTATTCCTTGCGTCATTCCGGAAAATGCGAAGCCCGAGCTTCGCGAGCCGAATGTAGCGAGCGAACGTCCGGAATCCAGGTTGTATAAGGTCTCACTGGATTCCGGGTCTTCGCCCTGCTTCATCTGTTAGGAATTAAGAATTGGTGTTGACTTAGTCGGTACAAACAAGGATAGTCTATACCGGTCGGTACAGACAAGCCGCACAATACCCTCTCAAGTCAATGGAGACCCTTAATGACTGACTTTACTATTCACACCGAAGACACCGCCCCTGACGCCAGCAAGCCGTTGCTCGCCAATTCAAAAAAGGCATTCGGAATGATCCCGAATCTGCATGCTGTAATGGCCGAAGCCCCCGGGTTGCTCGAAGGTTATACGGTGCTGCATGAACTCTTCGCGAATTCCAGCTTCGATAAAGACGAACTCACCGTGGTGTGGCAATCGATAAACGTGGAGCACGCCTGCCATTACTGTGTTCCCGCCCATACCGGCATCGCCAAAAGCATGGAGGTAGACGACGAGATTACCGAGGCACTGCGTAACGAGACGCCCTTGCCCAATGCGCGGCTTGAAGCTCTTCGCACGCTCACCCTGAGCGTAGTGCGCGATCGCGGTAACGTTGATGAGGGCGCAGTTAAGGCATTCCTGGATACCGGCTTTACCAAGCGCCAGATACTAGAGGTCGTTCTCGGCGCTGCCCAGAAAGTGATGTCGAACTACACCAACCACCTGGCACAAACACCGGTGGACGCGCCCTTCCAAAAATTTGAATGGCAAAAAGCGGCCTGAACAGGCACGGCAGCCGGGGCTATGTCCCGACTGCCGCATTTGTTGTCGAGGTCAGAGACACTGGCACAATACGAAAACGCCGTATTAGCCTCGCTTAACGCGTAGCAATCATCTCAGAAAAACCCATGTCATATAGCCAGCCAAACGCGGACTATTCCGACCTCAAGGCAGTTTTCGTCAATACCTCCTTGCAGAAGGATGGCGCCAGTTCCAATACCCGCGCCTTGATGAAGGTTTCCGAACGGATTATGGAAAAGAACGGAGTTCAGGTAGATCACATCCATCTTCTTGATCATCAGATTGCCTTTGGCGTGCAACCCGATATGACGAAGCATGGCTGGGATCGCGATGACTGGCCGAAACTTTGGGATAAAATCGCCGGCGCCGAAATTCTGGTCGTCGGAACCCCCATCTGGCTCGGCGAAGAAAGCTCGGTCTGCCGACTGCTGATCGAGCGCCTATATTCAATGTCCGGAATGCTGAACGACAAGGGCCAGAGCTTGTTCTACGGCAAGACCGGCGGCGCCGTGATCACCGGTAACGAAGACGGCATAAAGCACTCCTCCATGACCATACTCTACGCGCTGCAACACCTCGGCTACACGATTCCGCCACAGGCGGATTGCGGCTGGATTGGCGAGGCCGGCCCCGGCCCATCCTATGGCGATGAATCAGAAGATGGCCCCATCGGATTCGACAACGAGTTCACCCAGCACAACACCACGATCATGACGTGGAACCTCCTGCACTTGGCGCGGATGCTCAAGGATGCAGGCGGCTTGCCAAACTACGGCAATGACCGGGAGGCCTGGAAAGCGGGAAACCGATTCGAGTACGAGAACCCGGAATACCGGAGTTGATGCGCATGAAAATACAGAATAGTTTCGTACTGTTTCGGGTTTTGGTTGCGCTGACGGCATTTTGGAGTGTCAGCGCCGCCGGTGCCGAAGAATTCGCCAGTGGCCCTGGGGCGCTTGAAATATTTGATGATGAAGGTTTCGCGGCGACGTCACTGGCAGTCAAGCTATGGCTTGCCTTCCTCGTATCAACCTTCGCCGCCGGCCTTTTCTTCGTCTGGACCCGGCCTCTCGCCAGATGGGTAGTGGGCGGTTTATTGCTCTCCCTCTCTACCGGCCACATTGTTTTCGCCGCCCTCGGATTGCCCATGCTAGGTGGGTCGATAGCGCTTTGGCATATCGTATGTTGGACGCCCGGTCTGCTGCTTTTGCTGGTGAAACACCCGTTCACGGATCCGAATGAGGATCGCCCGTATCGAATCTGGTCGCTTGTCATCACCACTGTGATATTGGTCTCCTTCGTTTTTGATATCCGGGACGCAGCCATTTACATCGCTCATTTCGGCGGCCTGGGAGGCTGATTCATGTCGCGCGAAAAACCCGCTTCGGTCATCGTTTTCGACGTGAATGAAACCCTGCTCGATATCACTACCCTCGAACCCCTGTTTGCCCGCGTTTTCGGCCACCGCTCCGTTATGCGGGAGTGGTTCGCGCAGCTAATCCTCTACTCGCAAACCATGACCCAGACCGGGCTGTACGCGCCGTTCGGCGAACTGGCCGTGGGAACCCTGGGTATGCTGGGATCCATTCACGGTGTAACGGTAGGCGAAAACGATAGCGACGAGTTGAAAGAGCGTATCAATACCATGCCGGCGCACCCCGATGTTGTCCCGGCGCTCACCCGTCTGCGCGATGCAGGTTTCCGGCTGGTGACGCTGACCAATTCAGCAAGCGCAGCCTCTCCCTCGCCGCTTGAACGCGCCGGGCTGGGCGAATTTTTCGAACAATCCTACAGTGTCGAGTCTGTGCAAAAATTCAAACCAGCGCCTGAAACCTACGGTTTGGTAGCAAAGGAGCTGAATCTTGAAGCATCGGACCTTTGCCTTGTTGCCTGTCACCTATGGGACGTAATTGGCGCTCAGACGGTGGGCTGGCACGGCGCATTGATTACCCGCCCAGGCAATGCCGTGTTGCCGATGGCGCAAGTTCCATCACCCGACCTTGTTGCTTCAGAACTTACCGATCTGGCTGATCAAATCGTTATGCGTTGGCAGACAAATTCATAATTGACTCCGCGTTCGGGAATTAAGTACATCACTTTCATTGCCCACCGCAACAGGTTGTTTTCACCCGGGAGCGATCACAACCAAAAATACAGGCCACTAAGGTATTCTCAGAATTGTTAAAGATATAGAATTGGCATGGCCAGCCACTCGGCAAAGAGCGAGGCGCACACGCGGCCTGATCCCAGGCGGCGCGTTTTACCCTCACGTTTCATGTATATTGCGACCATGACTTACATCCAGACAACCTGGGATGATGGCAACACACCACGCTGAACCGGGTGAACTTGTAGACCTGACGTCATGGGCAGACGACGTACCGTCGGGTGGTTCCAAGGCTATTACCAAGAGTGACGGTTTTGAGCTGGCCCGACTCGTGGTATCCGCAGGCACGGAGATGCATCGCTCGAAGTACTGCCGAGTGTCCGGCCCGATCGTCGTACAGTGTCTCAACGGTGAGATCGAGCTGAAGACTCGCGCTGCGAGCACCACGATCAAGGCGGGCCAGTTGCTGTACTTGCTGGCGGACACCGACCACGCGATTCGAGGTGTCCTGGACTCCGTCATCCTGCTAACAATCGTACTCAGTGTCTAGCCTCATCATGGCCCATCAGCTCATCCCCGCGGACTGGACTATTCAACGCTCAACTCAGTTCTTTACCAAGGCCAACGTTCCCAAGGCGCTTCTGAGCCACCACAACACCGCGGAGGGTGTTTTTGGTCAGATTTGCGTCATGCAGGGGACGGTCACGTACTTCGGCTTCCCGGACAGCGAGGCCACTACGCCCGAGAAAACAGTCGTGATTGAGGCGGGACGGTTCGCAACCACCCCACCGCAGTATTGGCATCGCGTCGAGTTGAGCGACGACGCACAGTTCAACATCAACTTCTGGTCGGCAGACGATAAGCAGGGTAAACGCCTGCTCCACTCGAAAAAGTCGTCGTAAGCGGGTTATGAGTAGTTAGGCGTCTTAGGCTCAGCGGCGTAAAATGCCTTTATGCACTTTGAAATTATCGGTGAAATAGCGAGTGCCGAAACCTTCGCCCGAGGCTCTGGAATTCGGGAACTACCCAGACTCAATAAGCACTACGGCAAAGCACGGTGGCGAAAGCGAAAAGGAGCCGCCAAAGTTCGATTGAGCGATGGCGCTATTCGCGAGGCTGAGATACATCGGTACGAAGCAACCGGCATCGGCAAGCGCGAGTTCAAAAATCAATTTAAATTTCGCCCAACGGGGTATGAAACCCCATCGCGCAGACCCCGCGGCAAGCCACGGGGAATTTTTAGGATTAAACATTATGTCACTAGTGTCAGGTTAAAACTCAAACAAATTCAATTGGTTATAGCTTTGGTCATTATCGCTATTGTAACCGGAGCCCGCCAAGGCTTGATACAGCGAGGTTTTCTCGAAAATAGTGACCGACAAAATCTGTAATAAAGTGTAGAGAGAAGAC
>JBDNIO010000121.1:0-14112 GCA_041688215.1 Salinisphaeraceae bacterium
CTGACTACGGCCTTGGGCTATGCCCATGCCCGGCGCACCGGCCTGGAAGTTTATCTGACAGATCCCGGCGTGCCGATTGATACCAATCATCTGGAGCGCGCCCTGCGCGCGATTCCCATGGGCCGCAAGAACTGGCTGTTTTGCTGGTCTGAGGCCGGTGCCCAGGATGTGGGGATTCTACAAAGCCTGATCGTAACCTGCCGGCTACACGGGATTAACCCCTACGATTATCTGGTGGATGTGCTGCAGCGTATTGATCGCCATCCGGCCTCTAAGGTGACTGAACTGACCCCGCGGCTGTGGAAACAGCATTTCGCCGGGGATCCGTTGCGCTCGCCTTTGCATACGCTTAGCGGATACGCAAGTACGCCGGTGGGTTAGCGGTTACCATGCGGGAGACCCTACACCGGGGTAGAACTTGCTCTAAAGGGGCTTAAGTTAGCGCCATTCATGTCGGACCCGCAACCCCTGACTCCCCGCACCAAAATCGCTTTTAGCCTGCCCGCGCTCGTGGGTGCGGCCATGAGCCTGCTGCTGGTGGTTTACCTGAGCAAGTTCTATGTTGACGTGATTTTGCTGCCGGCCGGCATCATGGCCATCGCCATTGCCTCGGGTCGTGCTTTCGATGCGATTACCGATCCCATCATGGGCTGGATGTCGGACCGCACTAAATCCCGTTTTGGCCGGCGTCTGCCGTGGATTGCGGTGGGGGTGCTGGGTAATTCCGTGATGTTCTGGCTGTTGCTGAATCCGCCTGCGGTGCTGCCGCAAACCGGATTGGCGGTCTGGGCTATTACGGGGCTGCTCCTGAGTTTCTGTTCGTAACCATTTCCAGCGTGCCGCGCATCGCGCTGGCGGCCGAGCTTACCCAGGACCAGGACGAGCGGCAAAGCCTGTTCGGCACCATCTCCGGGTTCGTGGCTATCGGTACGATATCGGTGCGGTGCTACCCAATGTATTGACCGGACTGGGCATTGAGGATGCTCGCGAGCGCATGTTCTGGCAGTCCATTATTTATGTGGCTACCTACCTGCTGGCCAACGGCTGGTTTTTGTTGACGATTCGCGAGCGTCCGGAATTTGCTGGCCGCGGGCAGGTGCCGCTGGTGCCGGGCGTGCGCCGGGCCTGGCGCAACAAGCCGTTTCGCATCATGTTTACCTCGCATATTATTACCGCGATCCCGATTGTGATACCGGCCACCATGCTGCCGTTTTATACCGAGTACGTGTTGCAGGCAGACGAGCAATGGGTCGGTATTTTTCTGCTCGCCTATCTGTTTTCCGGTTTACTAGCCTTGCCGGTCTGGATAATGGTGGCAGCGGCGAAAGGCAAGCTTACAGTCTGGCTTTCGGCTTCATTCATCGCCGTAACCGGCGGCGCGGCCTTGTTCTTCATGGGCCCCGGCGATATCCGCGAGGTGCTGTTCATCAATTTCTATGTCGGGCTGCAATCGGCGGTCTGGCTGTTCGTGGGCGGCGCCATGCACGCGGATGTAATCGACTACGATGAACTGCAAACCGGCAAGCAGCGGGAGGCTCAGTTCGCCGCGCTCTGGAACATCATTCCTAAATTCGCGCTTATTCCCGGCGCGGCCATCCCCTTCGCCATACTCGGCATGGTGGGCTATGTGCCCAATGCGCCGGTGCAGACGGATGAGGTCGCGTTCACCATTAAATTTCTGTACGCACTGGTTCCTGCAATGCTCAATGCACTCGGGCTGTCGATCATGTGGTGGTATCCGTTATCCGAAAAACGCCATGCCAAAATCCGCGAGGGTGTGGCTTTGCACGCCAAAGGCGAGTCTGCGATTGATCCCATCACCGGGCAAAGCCTGCCGCCTCCAGGCCAGCGCAGTGTCGATGAGGATACGGCCTGGTTGCTGGATTACTTCTCTGGACGTGAACTGCGGCAAATTGCGGCGGGCAGGTTGGGGCGCGTTACTCTGGGCGTCTGGACGTGGATACTAGCCAGCGCGGCCGCAAGCGCGGGTTTGTTATCAGTAGCAGTAGCCGCAATAGATAACCTGGAAACCGACCCCGGCCCGATACCATCACTCGCGATAATCGGCGCCGGGCTCGCGCTTACCGCGGCCCTGTTTCACCTCGGGCGGGTGCGTCCATTACGGCGGCTACGCCGGCAGGTGATTAATGCGGATACGATAGCCCGGCATCTGCAAGCCACGCAGCTTGGTTCACTGTAGGGCAAGCCTGTGACTTGTCCGCTGCGCTTAGCTCGCTGCGCTCGGGCAAGCGGCACGCTTGCCCTACAGGTTGATGTAGTGCCTTGAATCAGGCCGCCTGATCTACCAAGCCGCAATGACGCAGCAGCGCATCGATCTGCGGCTCGCGGCCGCGAAAGGCCTTGAAGGCTTCCATAGCCGGGCGGCTGCCGCCGCGTTCCAGAATCTCGTTCAAGAACCGCTTGCCAGTGTCGGCGTCGAACAAATCGGTTTCCTCAAACGCGGCGAACGCGTCGGCGGACAAGACTTCCGCCCATTTGTAGCTGTAATACCCGGCCGCGTAGCCACCGGCGAATATGTGGCCGAAGCCGTGCGCGAAGCGGTTCCATTCCGGGGTTTCCAGTACCGCGACTTCCTCGCGCACCTGGGCCAGGGTTTCCTGTATGCCTGCGCCGCGGGCCGGGTCGTAGTCACGATGCAGGCGCAAGTCGAACAGCGAAAACTGCACTTGCCGCAGCATGCCCCATCCGGCCATGTAGTTGCGGGTGGCTTTCAGGCGATCAAATAATTCCTGCGGCAAGGCTTCGCCGGATTGGTAGTGCCTGGCAAATAAATCCAGCGAGCCGCGTTCCCAGCACCAGTTTTCCATGAACTGACTCGGCAGCTCCACCGCATCCCATTCCACCCCGGCGATGCCGGAAATGTCGGCATAGTCGATCTGCGTGAGCATGTGATGCAGGCCGTGGCCGAATTCGTGGAACAGCGTGGTGACTTCGTCGTGGGTCAGCAGCGCCGGGTCGCCGCCAATCGGCGGCGAGAAATTGCAGGTCAGGTAGGCCACCGGAAACTGTGTGCCCGCTTCGGTACGCCGGCGGGTCTGGCAGTCGTCCATCCAGGCGCCGCCGCGTTTGTTCTCGCGCGCATAGGGGTCGAGGTAGAAGCGCCCGCGCAGTTGATTATCACTGTCCTGTATTTCATGGACAGTCACGTCCTTATGCCAGGTTTCGACGCCGTCGAGCGCGTTGATGCGCAAGCCGTAAAGCCGCTCCACTACGGAAAACAGGCCGCCGATTGCCTTGTGCGCGGGGAAGTAGGGTTTTAAGTCTTCGTCCGATAACTGATAGCGCGCCTGTTTGAGTTTTTCTGCGTAATAGCCCACATCCCAGGCCTGAAAATCTTCCAGACTATCCTGGACGCGGGCATGTTCAGCCAGTGCGTCCACTTCACTGCGGGCCATATCTTTACTGCGGTCGGCGAGATCAATGAGAAAGCCTTCGACCTGTGCCGCGCTGTCGGCCATTTTGGTGGCCAGGGAGTAATCGGCGTAGTTGTCGAAGCCCACCAGGTGACTGGACTCATGGCGCAGCGCAAGAATCTCTTCCATGATCGCGCTGTTATCAAACTCACCCGCATTGGGCCCGACCTCGGACGCGCGGGTGGTGTAGGCCTGGTAAATTTCGCGGCGTAATTCGCGCTTGTCCGCATAGGTAATCACGGCCATGAAGCTGGGGGCATCAAGGGTGAGCAACCAGCCTTGCTTGTCCTTGTTCCGGGCGTTCTGGGCGAGTAGCGCTTTGGCGGAATCGGGCAGGCCGGCCAGATCAGCTTCATCCTCGATCAGCTTGCTCCAGGCCTGGGTCGCGTCGAGCAGGTTTTGCTCGTAGTTTGTGGAGAGCGCGGAAAGCCGCTGCATTATTTCCTTGTAGCGCGCCTTGTCTTCGGTGTTTAGCGCCACCCCGGACAGGCGGAAATCGCGCAGCGCATCATTAATCACCTTGCGCTGGGCGTCCTCAAGTTCTTTGTATTCCGGGCTGTTTGCCAGGCTCTGATAAGCTTCGAATAAGGCCGTGTTCTGTCCCATTTCGGTATGAAAATCCGTGAGTTTCGGCAGGCAGGCCTGGTAGGCAGCGCGCCACTCGGGCGAATCCATTACCGAGTGCAGGTGGCTTACGGGAGAAAAGGTGCGACTCAGGCGATCGCCCGCGGCCTCGATGGGCGTTACCATGCTGGCCCAGGTCGGTGCGCCGTCAAAATTTACGCTGGCTTCTACCGCGGCGCGTGCCTCGGCTAGCAAGGTGTCGACTGCGGGTTCGGCGTGTTCCGGTTTGATCTGCGCAAATGGCGGTAATTTGCCAGTATCCAGCATAGTCAGCAAAGGATTGTTGAATTCACTCATATTGGTCTTTGGCGCCTGAAAATTAGCCGACTAAGCTAACACGCGGGCTTTTTTATAGCACGCCGTGGGTGGCTAAAAGCCACAGAAATGCACTGCCGGCACCGAGAAATCCCAGAAAGCTGCTAGCCGCTTTCCAGTTCAGCCGCCGGGTGAGTTTTTGCTGGTTGATACCGGAAAGCAGATACGGCCGGGCCGGACCGTCCGGCGCCGGCTAGATCGCAAAAATTTGTAACAACATGCTGCTGGCGGTACATATGATCGGCACCTGTGAGGCGCTGGAGATGGGCGCCAAGGCCGGGCTCGACCCCAAGGCCCTGACCGAAATCCTGACCGCCTCCTCGGGCCGCAATTGGTCCGTGGACACCTACAACCCCTACCCCGGCCTTCAGGCGGGCGTGCCGGCCGCAAACGATTACGGATGAACAAGGACGTGGGGCTGGCCGAGCACGCCGCGCAAACCGCCGGCGCGCGAACGCCCCTGGGCGATTTAGCCCACAAGTTGTACGCGGAGCACGGCGAGGCCGGCTATGCGGACAAGGACTTCTCCAGCATCCTGCGGCGATTCAATCCCGACATGTGAGACACGTGCCGGTCGCGTTCATTCGTCGACCACGCGGATCACGCCGGTCATCCCGGCTTCCTTGTGACCGGCCACCTCGCAGCGGAAACGGTAGGTTCCGGTCTCCGTGAATTTCACGGTCAGGCTATCCTTGGCATCCGTCTGAATGGTTTTGGTCTGATTTTTTGCGTCACCATCCTTGCGGATATGCAGGTTGTGAGCCAAAGTGCCCTCATTCTTCAATACCAAGGTCACCTCGGTGTCGACCGGAATCTCGAGCTTGTTGGGCTCATATTTGAATTCCGAGGCCTGGATCGTCAGGCTGTCCTCGACCCGTACGAACCCGTCTGTTGACCCGGCTTTGGCTTGTTGCCCGGCCTCCGAGCCCACACTGTCCTTTGCCTGCACGTCTTGCGCTTGAGCCGCGCCGACCGGATCGGCGGTGTCTTGGGTGTCTTGCCCATTGCTCTCGGCGCAGCCGTAGAGCAATCCGGCACAAGCCAATGTCACAGCGGTTAGCAAAGGGTAGGGGTTCAACAATTTTTTCATGGCCTTACAACGCTCCCAAGCGATTGTGCAAAATCCTCAATCCAGATCGATATAGTCGGGCAGGTTCTGCAAATGCTCTTGCCCGGACACCAGCTCCTCGTCTTCCCACATCAGGTGTATATAGGGCTGTTTCTTGCCCTTCAGCGGGCCCGTGGGGACGGTATACGCCGTCTCGAAGGGCGCGTAGACCGGCCCGTCGGCGGTCGGCTCGACAGGGATGACCACGATGTGGGTATGGTGGCTTTTGCTGGCGTTGACGCGTTCTTCCGGCTTGAGCGGTAGCTGGGCGGTGGTGGGCAGCCGGTAATCCTTGTCACGGACCACTTCGGTGGTCATACCGTGCGTGATGCGTACCATGGGCGGGCCGCCGTTGATGGATAGCCGCCCGATCGCCCAGTATGCGCCCAAGGTGTACACCTTGGGCATGAGCGGTGAGCCGGTCCCGGTCCGGCCATGATGCCAATCGTCGATCATGACCCCGCCGCGGGTATCGTAGCCGGGCAACGGCGGCATTACGACGTGAAAGATTTCCAGTTCGTAGCGGTTGCCGGCCGGATCATGGAACTCCATTTCCAGTTCGATCTCATCGTCGGTATTCACCGGCAGGCCCGGTTGATCGGTCGGGGTGCGGTCGATATAGGTCAGCTTGAACCAGTTTTTCTTGCCGGGCTTGTCCACCACGGGAATGCCCAGGTCCGAGAAAAAGCTGTGCTGGGTCAGCACGTACTGATCACCCTGTTTCACGATCTTGTCGTTATCCGGCGCCCACCAAGCCTTGGGGAACCCGACCAGAATCGGCAGGTTTTGCAGCAGATCGGGGACGGTGTGCGGCATTGTGCCCTGCTCGACCTGTTCCCGCGCCTGCTTCACCTTGGTCTCCAGAAGCAGGGACTCGTTGAGGTCCGGAGGCGTTCCAAAGATATCCGGATCCAGCTGGCGATGCCCCGGCAGTACCCAGTAAAATGCCTTGCCCGGATCCTGCTTGACCGTCAAACGCCGTTCTTGCGGCAAGTCGGCGGCTTGCAGCGCGGGCGCCAACATACCCCCGGCGAGCAAGACGCAGATGCCGATGTAAAATTTATTACTCATGACGCACTCCGAAAGTCTGCGGGGGTGTGCGGGCGGCCGCACCGACATAACCGGCGCGGCCACCCGCCTCGAACGGCTTATTGTTCAAATGCGCGAACGAACTCCTTGCCGCTGGTAATCTGCGCTTCGGGGAAATAGATGCCGATGAACGGCTGGAAGTCCATCGGCGCCTCAGGCGGCAACTTGAAGGCGGTCGGCACCGGCTTTTTCATCGGCCCCATGCCCGGCACCGCCGCGATCGGCGGCACCAACAGATGCGCCTGCACGCCCTTGGCATTCAACGGCATCTCCTCGTCCAACGCCAGATGCCCTTTCGCGTCCCGGATGTCCTCGGTGATGTAGAGCACCGTGACCCGGGTCACCGGATCGTTGTCGTTGACCTTGATCTTGCCGATGGCCCAGAAGGTGGCGTAGGAATAGGCGCGGGGAATCAGCGGGATGAAGTTGCCGGTGTCGCCGGCGATGTCGCTGTTCATCAATACGCCGCCCTGCGTCTTCCAGCCGGGAATCGGCGGCTTGAAGGTCTTGGCCACGGTCACTTCATAACGGTTGCCCTGGGGATCCTGGAACTTCGCCTCGAACTCCACCGAGTCCTTGGTGTCCAGGAAGGTCTTGCCTTCGGCATCCGTAAGCTGATTGTCGTTGAAGGTAACGCGGAAAAAGTGATCCGAGCCCTTGAGCGGCATCATCTTGTCGCCGAACGGACTACCGTGCTTCATGGTCCATTTGCCATCGACCATGGTTCGACCCCCAGGCCCTTCGAGGGGTAAACCGACCAACAGCGGCAAGCCGTGTTTCGGCCCGTGCGGATTGATCAAGTCGGGCACCGACGGCGGCATCTTTTTGTCTTTGACAGCCTGTTTGGCCTGCTCGATATAGGGCTCGACGAGACGCTTGGGATTGTCCGGGGTACCGAACACGGCCGGGCTCAATTCACGCGGTGACGGCAGCACCCAGAACGCCGCGCCGCCGTTTTGCTCGGCGGACAAAGTGCGCGGAACCTGTTGTTCCGGCTGAGCCGAGACCGCCAGGGTTACCATGCCAAACAGGGCCGCTGTGGCCGCCGCCAACAGCCTTGTACTTGGTAAAAACGAATATTGACTACGCATCGCTAACTCCTCCTTCTTTGTATTGACGCCCCGGCAACAGCCGGAATCGTCGAGGTACGTCGATCGCAAAGGCGTCACATAACACCGCCTTACCTACATACAGACCGGCGCTTGCGGGTTTTGCTTACACGCCGGTCGCCGCCGAAGGGGGTACGCATGCAAGCGGGCGGGGCCATCAACCGACCAAGCCGGGCGCGCCCCGCCGACGCTGCCATAGCCTGTTGCAGGCCAGCAACCCAAGCGACAGCGGGACGAGCCAGCCGAATAGCCCGGCAAAGGCCCCCAGGCCGGGGATCCCGAGCAGCAGGATCAGGCTCGGCGCACAGCAGGCGCCGCCCGCCAAAAGCGCGGGCAAAGCGCCGGCGACCAGCCCGGCACGATTCGGACGGCACATATCCGGATTCGCCCGCAGGTACAAGACACCGTGGATGTTGGCTGCGAGCAGGCCCGAGAGCAGGCCCGTAATCAGCAGGTTAAGCGGGCTGATCAACAACACCGCGTAGCCGGCCTCGGCGATCGCCATAGCCTCGAACAGGAACGGACCGCGGGCGCTCACAACGCGTTCCAGGGATAGCGGCGCCACGCGCCAGTCCCACAGCGGCGGCGCCGCCAGACTAATATCCCCAATGGCGTACAGATAGATCAGGCCGTAACCGAGGCCGACGAGCCACGGCAGCCGAAAGCGGCGTCGTTCATCCGTCATCGCCGGCGAGCACCGCGGTTTCGGGATAGAAGGCGTACCAGGCGAACCACATCGCCTCGAAACCGTGGACCGATTCGAGATTGGCGAGGGCTTGGCTTTGCGGCCCGGTAGCGGTGAACTCGAGATCCGCCAGGGCCCCGGCCGCCGGCAAGCGGCCACGCTCGCCCCGATAAACCCACGCGGTATCCAACCCGGGGTCGTGCAGGATTAGAAAATCGGCGTTTGCACCTCGATAGCGCAAACGCCCGTTTTCGGCGAGGGCACCACGGTCGACGGCCACGGCCTCGGCGGCCGTCCGGAAGCCGAAAACCACGCGTTTGGCTGGATAGCGCTCGCTTGCGTGCAACACGGGAAAAATGCGCGGCGAACCTTCGGCGTAATAGCCACCCTTAGGATTGTAGCTACCGTAGGGGTCGTCGCGATAATTGCGCATGTAGCCGGTGTCCTTGGACAGCACTTTGGTTTCCGGGTGGCGTGTCCGCCAACGCTCCCAGGTCGTCCAAAACACACGCACTTGGCGCAAGCCGTCACCCTGCTGCGGCCCTTGTACGGCCGTACCGAGTATTTGCGGCCAATGGCTCTCGGCGGCGCGGTCGTACATGATCAGGTTGCTGTTCACCAGGCGCCCCGATACGCCGAACTCGGTATCGCCGCGCTCGAAACCCAGGGCGGTGCCGGTGAGCGGGCAATAGGTGATGCTCAATGGCTTGCCGCCGACGCGGTCGTTGACGATCTCGTGCCACACCACAATCGATTGCGGATAGGCCTTGGCCTGGCCGTTGTGATACACGCCGATGATCCGGTCGCCGGGGTCGAGCCGGGCATCGGCCTGTTCGGCGGAAACGAATCGGGGGTTGTCGATCGAGGGGATACCGTCCTTGCCGGGACCGCCGGACAGGCTTTGATCCCAATAATGGCTCAAGCTGTCGGTAACCAGCGGCGGGGGCTGGGTCGGCGGACTGGTGGCCGTCGCCTGCGCCGCCGGGCCCAACCACAAGAAAACGGCCAACCAGAATGCGAAATGTTGCATGACCTACCTCCGATGTCGATCGCTTCGTCAGCCGGAACGGCCATGCCTCGGCAATCTCGCGCAAGCATGCGGCCGGCTTACTACTGGAGACCGTGGCGGACGCCATAATCTTTCCCGGTCGAGGCCTCATCCGTCCCCGGATGCCGGGTGGTTCAAAAATGAAAGCCGTAGCGAATGCCCGCGTTGTTGATGCCGTCATTTTTACCGATGAACGGCCCATTGGAAGAATGCTGGTAATAGGCGGACAGGCTGTGGTGTTGCATGAAGCGCAGGCCCGCCTCAAGCGTGCCCAGCCATAATATGCGCTGTCCCAGCTCCAGCCCGTCACCACCATCGAGATTGCCGTCGTGCAGGGAGGCGCCGAATCCCGCCCGCAGCAGGTAACGGCGCTCCGGCAAACCATCCCAGGCCAGGCCGCCGTATAGCTGGTCCGAGGTATCGCCGTCGCCTTGCGTCGTAATCCCGACGAACGGCAGAATTCGCCCGAACCGGCCGGGGATTTGCCAGGGCCAGGTGCGTGCGGTGAATACGACCTCAATATTGATATCCACCCCGCTCTCGTCGTCGCCATTGGTGAGCACCGTTATATCGTGGTCGAGAGCGCCAACCCGAATCTCCTTGAGAAACCGTTCGGAATCGCCTGCCTGGTTCGCTACGGCAAGCGCCACAGTCCCTTTTTGCACAAGCACCTGTCCACGGGAACCGTCGCCGTCCCCGGCGACGGCGGGTATGGCGGCAAGCACACCCATCAGAGCTATCAGTTCTGCCGCCACCGCCAGCATGCGGTGGCCACGACGCCCACGCATGCTGCGCTCAAAAATGATATTGGCGGTCAAATCCCCGGGCACCGGCACCCGCATGGCCGCCTCCAGGCGTCGGTTAACGCCCCCACCATAGCGTCGAAACGATGTTGGTTGCTGCTCATATCCGTGGCACCCGGTTTTTTTGCCTTCGCTTCTTAAGAAGATCGCGTAGGCGGGTAATCGATTTCATCACAAAGCTGGAGAACGCGAAGAAGACGCCCCCAATCAGTGCGGAGCCCAGCAGAGCAGGGTAGATTCAACTTGCAAGTTGAATCTACCCCGTTAATCGTATAAGTGGTTCTAACATTCACTCAGGTTATTTCGTCTTTCCGGAAAATGCATAGCATTTATCCGGAATCCAGGTAGATTTAAGCCATAGATTCCGGGTTCACTACGTTCGGCTCGCGAAGCTCGGGCTACGCGATCCCGGAATGACGGCCCTATTACCTGAATCGTCGTTAGAACCACTATCGTATAAAAGGTGTCACCGTATTAAGGTTTGTGCGCTTGGAAAAGTTAGCCGGTTTAGCTAACACGCGCGCCAGTTCATAGCACGCCGTGGGTATGCAAAAGCCACAGCAACAGACTGCCGGCGGCAAGAAATCCGAGAAAACTCGAGCCTGCTTTCCAGTTGAGCCGCCGGGTGAGTTTTTGCTGATTTATACCCGAGAGCAAATAAGGACGGCCCACGCTTCGCGACATTACATGCAGGCCCGACAGAGCTTCTGGCGGATTCAGGCTTTGCTCGCGTCGCACCTGTATATGCGCAACGCGGCGCGCGGCTTCCCATTCGCGCGCATCGATCTGGGCGTCCCTGTTCACGTCGAATCGTTCCAGCAGCTTCGGCTGGTCCTTTTTCCATTCGGCCAGCAAGTCGCGGGCAGCGGTTTCAATGTCTACCTCAACATGCGTGCGCATGGTACGGAAATCGCCGACGGCGTAAAGCGGGCCGCCAGCCTGGATCAGTTCCTCACGATAACGATATTCGCCGCTGAAAAATACGGAGCCAGCGCGCGGCCCGCGCTCGGGTTGCGGCGTGCTGCCGTACCAGCTGTGGCTGTGCGTGGGGATAACCTGCGCGCCTTCGGGGTCGATAATGCAGCGGCCGGTGCCATCATCCAGAAAGAATAAATCGTCGCTGGTGCCTGAGCGCACTTTGCGCCAGGTGTTGCGTTTACCGCTGCGAACCCTGCGGTGCACACTGTATTTCCACCACAGGCAATGGGTGCCTGTAAGCGGGCAAACAATCGCGGGGCCGTCGAGCAGCCCGCCAATGCCTTCGAGTTCTACATAACCCTGGGCGGCCGAGCGGATGCGCGAGGTGGGAATGTCGCGCATGAGATTGGCACGGTGCAGGCTGCGAAAACACTGGATGAACAGGAAGATGGCTGCACCGCAGCTTAGCGCGGCCAGCCACTAGAACTCACTGGATTCCATCGGTTAGCGTGAAAAGAGTTTAACCGCAGAGAGCGCAGAGGGCGCAGAGAAGAATTGGCGCGTTGTTATTCACTCTGCGGTAAATAGTTTTGTTTTAATTCTTGTATGTCGTTTCATTGCGATTAGGCGAACAGCGTCTTTACACTCACGTCGCTTATTTCCTCGGCCTGAAATTCCAGCAACGTACCGCTGCCAAAACCGAAATAACGGGCGATGATCACGTCCGGGAATTGTTCGATACGCACGTTATTCACATTCACGCTCTCGTTATAGAACTCACGACGGTCGGCGATGCTATCTTCCAGGGCGGTAATGCGTGACTGCAAACGCTGGAAGGATTCGTTGGCCTTGAGGTCGGGATAGGCCTCGGCCACGGCGAACAAATTGCCCAGACCCATGCGCATTTGTGTTTCGGACTTGCCCACGCTTTTTACATCGCCGCCCTGGCGTGCACGCTCGGCGTCGGCACGCGCCTGCATCACTTTTTCCAGCGCGTCTTTTTCGTATTCCATGTACTGCTTGCAGGTTTCCACCAGCTTGGGCAATTCGTCGTGACGCTGTTTAAGCAGTACGTCTATATTGCTCCAGGCCTTGGCCATGGCGTGTTTCAGGCGTACCAGATTGTTGTAAATAAAGACCGCGTACACGGTACGCCCAAGCAGGCAGCCGAGCACAATGCACCAGATGATGTTGCTAGTCATAAAAGATATCCCCCCATTTGTTTGCGCATTTTAGTTTATCACCGACATTACAGTTTGGTCTTAATCAGTGGGCTACAATGGCGCACTGAATTTTCCGTATGGAATGCACATGAGCACCAGTTACGACTTTATTGTTATCGGCGGCGGCAGTGGCGGGGTGGCCACCGCGCGCCGCGCTGCCAAGTACGGCGCCAGGGTGTTGTTGATCGAAGAAGGTCGCCTGGGCGGTACTTGCGTGAATGTGGGCTGTGTGCCGAAAAAAATCATGTGGCACGCGGCGCAGTTGATGCATGGATTCAGTGATGCCGAAGATTACGGTTTTGCCGCCGTCGAGCCCGAGCACAACTGGGGCAAACTGGTGGCGCGGCGCGAGGCCTATATCCGTCGCCTGAACGAAATTTATGGCCGTAACCTGGACAAGGCGGGAGTTGCAGTTATTTCCGGGCAGGCGGCCATGCTGGACGGCAAAAGAGTGCAGGTAAATGAGGCGATTTACAGCGCGCCGCATATTCTGATTGCCACCGGTGGGCACCCGAGCTGGCCGGAAATCCCGGGTGCCGCGCTGGGCACGGACTCCGATGGTTTTTTCGGCATGCAAAATTGCCCCGCCTCTGTGGCACTTGCCGGTAGCGGCTACGTCGCAGTGGAGCTTGCGGGCGTGCTCAATGCTTTGGGTGCGCACGTCACCTTGATACTGCGCAAGGCACATGTGGTCAAGCAATTCGATGCCATGCTGGGCGATACTTTACTGGAGCACCTGCAAAAATCCGGTGTGGAAGTTGTTACGGATACACAGGTTACCCAACTCACCGAGGCAGATTCCGGTGTGCGCGCCGAGTTCGACACAGCACGCGAGGCGCAATCCTTTGACGCCCTCATCTGGGCCATTGGTCGCAGTCCGAATACCCACGGCCTGAACCTGGAAGTCGCCGGCATTGATGTGGGCGCCAAGGGGTATATCGAAACCGACAAATATCAGAACACCAACGTCGAAGGCATTCTTGCGGTCGGCGATGTTACCGGCCGGCTGGAACTTACCCCCGTCGCTATCGTTGCGGGTAGACGCCTGGCGGATCGCCTGTTTGGCGGGCAGGCGGACCGGCATCTGGATTACCAGAATGTGCCCACCGTGGTTTTTACCCATCCACCCATCGGTACCGTGGGCCTGAGCGAAGCCGACGCCCGCAAGCAATATGGCGACGACGCAGTCAAGGTTTATACCAGCCATTTCACTTCACTTTATTACGGCGTAATGGAACATAAATCGCCGAGCGATATGAAGCTGGTGTGCATCGGAGAAGAGGAAAAAGTCGTAGGGTTACATCTGATCGGCGAGGGTGCAGACGAAATGTTGCAAGGCTTTGCAGTCGCGGTACGCATGGGCGCCACCAAGCGTGATTTTGACGATACCGTAGCCATTCACCCCACCGGCGCTGAAGAGCTGGTTACCATGACTTAGATTTCAGCCGCCGCACAAAACCGCTTCAGCTTCGAATGCGTAGCCTCTTACGAGCGTATTCCATATGTCTTGGTCTTAGCCCGCACTCGATTATGAACACGGAGGCGCGCAGAGGCACACAGAGGAAAGGTTTTAAGATACATAAAGATTCTCTACGCGCCTCCGTGCGCCTCTGTGTTTTTAACCGCGCAGCGAAAATCTCGGGGGCTTGCCCCCGAGCTGGATAGCTTACAATGGCATTAGCCATTGTGGGGTATCCGACTTATGGACTTGCGTCGAAATACGCATCACGTATTCAGAATAATGTATCACTTTGTA
>JBDNIO010000122.1:0-5536 GCA_041688215.1 Salinisphaeraceae bacterium
AACGGCTCGCAATATATTAACCGCCAAGTCGCGGGCCTTTTGGAAAAGCTGCGCATTGAATTGACCAAATCACGGCCGCGCCATTGCAATGATAATGCCTTGGCCGAGTCGAAGAATGCCGCGGTCGTGCGCAAGGTGTTTAGCTATGTGCATATTCCCCAGCGCTACGCTGCTCAGGTCAATCGCTTTAACCTTGAGCACCTCAATACCTATGTGAATTACCACCGCCCTTGCTGCTTCCCGGAAACGGTTATTGATGCCAAAGGCAAGCAGCGTAAACGCTACCCCTACAAGCATATGATGACGCCTTACGATAAGCTTAAATCACTGCCTAACGCTAAACACTATCTCAAGCCCAACACCCGCTTTGATGCGCTGGATGCTATCGCTTATGCAATCAGTGATAATGAAGCCGCTAAACGACTGCAACACGCCATACATTTACTCTTTGTATCCATCTTTGAACGGATGCAGGCCAGCTGACTTAATCGCTACCCTTCAGACTCATTTTGGGATTGGAATATGCTTGCTTGCGCGGGTCCAGGGCCGTTAATATGCCGCGCAGGATGTTAACTTCGGTACTTTCCAACTGGGTGCGGTTGAACAGGCGCCGCAAACGCCGCATGAGTAGTTTGGGCTGTTCCGGGTCCAGAAATTCGCCCGCCACTAGCACGTCTTTCAAGTGCGTGTAAAAGCCCTCGATATCCTCGGTGCGTGCCAGCGTATCGCCTTCGCCCATGTAGGTTTCAGCGCCAGCCTTAGTGCCCAGGGCCGCCATGCGTAGTTCGTAGCAAACCACCTGCACGGCGGCGGCCAGGTTCAGGGAGGCATAGTCGGGGTTTGCGGGAATCATCAGGTGGCGATGGCATATATCCAGCTCGCCGTTCGTCAAGCCGCTGCGTTCGCGGCCAAACACCAGAGCGGTCTGGCCATTCATCTTGTACGCTACTGCGGAAGCTTCTTCAGCCGCCGCGCGCGGGTTCATATTCTGCCAGTTCAGGCGCCGCGGCCGGGCGCTGGCGCCGATCACCAACTGGCAGTCCGCTACGGCCTGCGCCAGGCTGTTTACAGATTGCGCCCTCTGTAGCACATCGTCAGCGCCGGCCGCACGCGCAGTGGCATCTGCATGCGGGAAAGACCGCGGCGCCACCAGAACCAGGTTGGAAAGACCCATTGCCTTCATCGCGCGCGCCGCGGCACCAATATTGCCTGGATGCTGGGGTTCAACCAGTACGATGCGGAAACTATCCAGTATTTTCATGCTTTTGCACTTTCGGATTGATGTTCGTGTGCCACTGATTTGCTATCCTACGCGGCCTTCTACTGCCCTCGCAGCCTTAAAAATGAATCCACTGGCCAATATCGCCGTGTCCGCGGCCCGTTCCGCTGGACGCATAATCATGAAGCATTATCGCCAGGGCACCCTGGGCGAAATCCAGACCAAGGGGCGTAATGACTTTGTTACCGAAGTAGACCGCGAGGCCGAAGCGGCTATTATCCACACTATCCGACGCGCACATCCCCACCACGGAATTCTGGCGGAAGAATCCGGGCGTGATGGCGCCGACGATGGTAAGGACGATGTGCTGTGGATTATCGACCCCATCGACGGCACCATGAATTTTATCCGCGGTATACCGCATTTCTGTATATCCATCGGCTGCCAGGTGCACGGTCAATTGTCCCATGCGGTGGTTTACGACCCGTTCAAGGAAGAGCTGTTTACCGCCAGCCGCGGCACCGGTGCTTCACTGGACGGCAAGCGCATCCGTGTTGCCAACACCGTGCGTCTGAACAGCGCCATTCTCGCCACCGGTTTCGCGTATCGTAAAACCGAAGACCTGCACAAACACCTGGGCACCTTCAATAACGTGCTGGAACAATGCGGCGATGTACGCCGCGCCGGTTCCGCCGCGCTGGATCTGGCCTATGTAGCTGCCGGTCGGCTGGACGGTTACTGGGAAATCGGCCTGCAACCCTGGGACATGGCCGCCGGGCTGTTACTAGTTCAGGAAGCCGGTGGAATTACCGCCGATATCGCCGGTGGAGATCCGCTGGAAACCGGCAATGTGGTGGCCGGCACACCCAAGGTGTTCGCCGCCCTGGAAAAGCTTTTATAAGCTCAAGCGTGCTTCGCGGCTTCCTCTTCTTCCTTGGGCGGGAACAGGTCTTCCTTGTTCACATCCAGGCGCAGCGCCAGCGCACTGGCGACGTAGATGGATGAATAGGTACCCACGAAAATACCGATGATCAGTGCGGTGGCGAAGCCATGAATTGCCTCGCCACCCAGCGTGAACAAAGCGATCAGGGTCAGCAATGTGGTGCCCGAAGTCATCAAGGTGCGCGCCAGCGTCTGGTTGATCGAGCCGTTGACCACCTCTTCCGGCGTGGCCTTACGCATGCGCCGGAAGTTTTCACGGATGCGGTCGAATACAACAATCGTATCGTTCAGGGAGTAACCGATAACCGCCAGCAGCGCGGCTAGCACGGTTAGATCAAACTCGATCTGCAGCAGCGAGAAAATACCCATCGTAATGATTACGTCGTGCGCAAGAGCGAGTACAGAGCCGACCGCGAGCTTCCAGTGGAAGCGGATAATGACGTAGATCAGGATGCCGATGAGTGCGAACAACAGCGCCTGGCCGCCCTTGATGGTGAGTTCATCACCCACCTGGGGGCCAACGAATTCAATGCGCCGCATTTCGGCATCGGGGTTGTTCGCGCGCAGGGCTTGCAGTACTTGGGTGCTTACATCTGCGGTTTCTGCGCCTTCCTGCGGGGCCAGGCGTATGAGCACATCGCTGGCTGCGCCGAAGTTCTGTACCACCGCGCTCCCATAGCCCGCCTCGGCCAACGTGCCGCGTATCTGCTCGAGTTCTACCGCTTCGCGGTAGCCGATTTCGATGACCACGCCGCCAGTAAAGTCGATGCCCAGCTTCAATTGCTGCACTGCCAGCGTCGCCAGCGAGAGCACGACCATCACAACCGAGAGTATCGCGGCGATTTTACTCAGCGCCGTAAAATTTATATTTGTGTCAGGCTTGATAATTCTCATAATTCGGGGCTCATACGGGCAGACTCTGCAGGCGTTTCTTGTTGCCAAAGGTGAGGTTGGCCAACGCGCGGGTGCCGACGATGGCGGTGAACATGGAAGTCGCAATACCGATGGACAACGTAATCGCGAAGCCCTTTATTGGGCCGGTGCCAAAACCGAACAGCACCAGCGCAGCAATCAGGGTGGTGACGTTGGCATCCGCAATTGACGAAAAGGCCTTGTCGTAGCCGGCGGCAATGGCCGACTGCGGCGAGTTGCCCGCGTCCAGCTCCTCGCGAATACGCTCGAAAATCAGCACGTTGGCGTCCACCGCCATACCCACGGTAAGCACAATACCGGCGATACCGGGCAAGGTTAACGTGGCTTGCAGCAACGACAGTACCGCAATAATCAGCAACAGATTCATGAACAAGGCGGCGTTGGCAAACAAGCCAAACACGCGGTAGTAAACCGGCATGAAAACAATGACCAACAAAAATCCGACAATGACCGCGAGGCGACCCTGGGCGATGTTATCGGCACCCAGGCTAGGGCCTACGGTACGCTCTTCCACGATTTCCACCGGCGCCGCCAGCGCACCGGCGCGCAGAAGCAGCGCCAGATCGTGGGCTTCGTTGGAGGTCAGGCCGCTGGTCTGGAAACGTTTACCGAACACGCCGCGGATAGTGGCGACGTTGATGACTTCCTCTATTTTCTCGCGCTCGCGAATTTCCTTGCCATCCTCATAACGCGTTTCCACCTTGTTCTCGATGAACAACACCGCCATGGGATCACCCACATGCGCCTGGGTGACGTTGAACATTTTCTTGGCAGCGGCGCCGTCCAGAGTTACGTGCACCGCGGGCGAGCCACTTTGCTGGTCGAAACCGGAGGAGGCGTCCACCAGCTGGTCGCCGGAGGCGATGACGTCTTCCTCCAGCAGAATAGGCTGGCCGTTACGGTCGTAGAACAGATCCGCGCCCGGCGGCGCCGCGCCACTCTTGGCGGCGGCTTGCGGGTCTTGCCCCCGGGCTACCAGACGATATTCCAGGGTCGCGGTTTTACCCAGCAGCCGTTTGGCTTCGGCGGTGTCCTGCACGCCGGGCAATTCCACCACGATACGGCTGTCGCCCTGACGCTGTACCAGCGGCTCGGCCACGCCCAGCTCGTTGACGCGATTGCGCAACGTCGTCAGGTTCTGTTGCAGGGCAAAGTCGCTGATGCGTTTTTGTTCGGTATCGCTTAACTGGACAACAATGCTGTTGGGTTCGTCTTCGCTTTCACGAATATCGAGTTCCGGAAATTCGCTGCGCAGGGCACTGCCGCCCTCTTCTTCGGCCTGGGCGTTGGCGAAACGGATTTTTACCGCGTCGCCGTCCTGGAAGGCGCGTGTGTAGCGTATCGATTCACCCCGCAGGAAACGCGGCAAATCGCGCGAGTAGCGTTCATAAGTGTTTTCAAACACTTCTTTCATGTCCACTTCCAGCAGGAAATGCACACCGCCGCGCAGGTCCAGACCCAGGGACATGGGCTTGGCGTTGATTGCGCGCAACCAGCCTGGCGTGTTGGGCGCCTGATTCAGCGCCACGATGTAATCGTTGCCCAGTTCCTGTTTGAGCAGATCGGCGGCACGCAGTTGTTCTTCCGAACTCGCGACTCTGATCAGCAGACGGCCTGCTTCGGTCGCGGCCGAGGCTTGCGGCTTGATGCCGTCGGATTCAAGCGTCCTGACTGCCCGCTGCTGCACGGCGCTGCCGATAGCCTGGCCTTGTTCATGCGATATCTGTACCGCGGGCTGCTCGCCGTAAATATTGGGCAGGGCATACAGGGCAGCGATGGCAACGCCAAAAGCTAGCGCCAGGTATTTCCAAAGTGGATAGCGGTTCATATTTCTACAACGACTCTAAAGTGCCTTTGGGAACTACGCTGGATATCGCCGACTTCTGCATGCGGATTTCCACGCCTTTAGCCACTTCCAGCACGATAAAGTTCTCGCCCACGTCGCGGATGCGTCCGGCCACGCCGCCTTGGGTAATAACTTCGTTGCCTTTGTCCAGGCTTTGCATAAGTTGCTTGTGCTCTTTCTGGCGCTTGGACTGCGGCCGGATAATCATGAAATACATGAATACAAAGAACAGCCCGACCATGATAAGAGTCGGATAAATGCTGCCGCCGCCTTGCGCGCCGGCCTGTGCATATGCAGAAGAAATAAAGAAATCCATAGATGGCCCTGGTTAGACTAAGATGCGGGAAACCCGCTAAATATCGTTTTTGAATACGCCGCGTAACAGGCTGCGGCGCGGATTCAGGCGGCGCGGATTCAGGCGGCGCATTATGCCACAGGCCGCGCGCGGATTTTTAGCGGCCATGTCCGGCTTCGGCGCTTTGCAGGAATTCGCGCGCAAATTCGTCGAAGTAATCCTGCTCTATTGCCTTGCGGATACGCGCCATGAGGTTTAGATAGTATTGCAGGTTGTGCCATGTATGCAGGCGTGCCGCCAG
>JBDNIO010000123.1:0-2677 GCA_041688215.1 Salinisphaeraceae bacterium
AGACTGCCGTTGGCCCCGATTACGCGGTGGCAGGGTACGATAATTGATATCGGATTGCGGCCGTTGGCCAAGCCCACTGCCCGCGAGGCCTTTGGGTTGCCGATACGTTGAGCCAAGGCACCGTAGCTTTGCGTCTGGCCAAAAGGGATATCCAGCAATGCCTGCCAGACACTTCGTTGAAACACCGTGCCAGCGGGCGCCAGCGGCAAATCAAATTGCTGGATTTCGCCGGAAAAATAGGCGGCAAGCTGTTCACGGGCGGTTTTGAATACACTGCCATCACGCTGCCAGTGTGTTTGCGGTTGATCGGCTTGTTTCTGATTTTGCATGGTTAGCCGGGTTATGGAGTCCCCATCGCCGGTCAATAGCAGTTCGCCTAGAGGACTGTCGATATGACAGAAGTATGTTCTCCGCATACTTATGGGTTATTGCCCTACTCCGGCTCTTCACGCTTGCGCTGTTCATGCTTTAAGGTCGCCTCGCGATGCGATTGTTCCGCCAGCAGCAGGCTGCTGCGGCGTTTGTCCAGCGCCTCGATGGAATCGAGATGGCCGTAAAGCACCAGCGTGTCGTCTGCCTGAATGCGAGTATCACCGTGTGGCACACCGACAAACTTGCCGTTGGCGTGATTAACCGCCAGTACAAGCAGCCCCTCGCTGCGAAGGTCGGCTTCTGCAAGACACTTGCCGGCGAGCCAGTCCTTGTCCGTTACCGCCAGCTCTACCAGGCGATAATCGCCGGCCAGTTGCATCAGGCTTTCGTAGTCACGCACGTTCAGGCGCGTATACCGGTTGAGCCCACGTTCGATCACCACGGACAGATGCCGGTCGACCCAGGCACTGGAAGCAATCATCCACAATATAATCAGACTAACCGTTAACAAAAGAACTTTGAGCGCGAAGGCAAACCAGCCGCCGCCGTTGTCGTGCACAAACGTCAGCATTAGCGAGGCCATGCCGGTAACAATGCCCGCATTGCCGACCAGCATGAGTATCATCACAATGCGCCGGCGTACCGGGTGGTTAACGACTTTCTCTGATTCGGCCGTTGTAAATCCTGCACCGGTAAGCGCCGAGCGCGCCTGAAAGCGGGCAGGCTCGCGCGACAAGCCGGTGTGCGTGAGCGCAATGGTGGCCACCCGCGTTACCAGCATCGACAGCGCGACCACCATGAGCAAGGAAATAATGCCAACCATGGCGCCAGTTTACCTTGTGTTCCGCGTTTTTTTATATATGCAGCTTTGTCAGAATGCGCGTTGATCAATCGCGTCCTGAATCCGATCGTGAAAATAGCGAATCATGTATTCAAGCCGTCCCAGATTCATGCTTTTATTGGCGCCGCTACGCAGCCCCACCTGCATGCCCTCGGCCGCATATAGATCTTCGCGTTCAAACACCATTTCTTCAACCAGGGCTTGGGTTTTCTGCCAGTGTGCTTCGCGTTCCGAGGTATGCTGGTCTGCCGGAATCAGCATTAAATGGGTCCATTTCAGGCGCTCGGGACCGTCCGGGAAAAACGTCAGCGCACTGGCGTAGTCGGGATGGAATATCAATATGGTGTTCGGAAAAATAAAGTGGGTATAGCTGACCAGGTTACGTACCGCGCATGGGTCGGTTAGTAAGCTGTCCGTATCGGCTAACCCGCGGCGCGCCACCGCCGAGCGCAGGTGTGGCGCGACGACATCGTTGGCGGCCATCGCGTCTTCAAAAAATGGATAAATAGAATCCCGGTGCAGTACGCGCACGTGATAGGCCTCGAGAAAGGCATCGATGATGAGCTTCCAGTTGGCTCCGCGCGGCGTTTGCGTGCGTTTATAGAGCGTGGCGTCGTCCAGGCCGAGCCAGGCGAAATCTTCGCCCAGCGGGCCCAGGTACTCGTCCAGATTCATGTCCGCGCCCGGCGTTGGCAGCACCCAGATCAGGCCGTGGCGTTGTTCGCATGGCAGTTCGACCAGGCCGTTTGCGGCTTTATCCAGTCCGGGGAAGGCGTAATCGTGTGGGATATATTTCAAGCGGCCGTCCAGTTCATAAGTCCAGCCATGGTAGGGGCACACCAGCGAGCGTTTACCGCAGGTTTGCGGTTGTTCCTGCAGGCGCATACTGCGATGCCGGCAGGCGTTAAGAAAGCAATGCAGTTCACCGTGGGTGTCGCAGGTTGTCAGCAAAGGCAGGCCCAGCGCGTCGTGGCGCATTACATCACCCGGCCCTGCAAGCTGGTCGCCATGGCCGACGATAATCGGATAATGCCGGAACACGGTCGCCATTTCCTGTTCCAGGCGTTGCTTTGATGTGTAGTGTTCGGCCGGAATTGCGCTACAGTCCGCGCCCATTTGCGGTCTTTTTGCGCGCACGTCGCTGCGCAGACGCAGTGCCAGATCCTTTAATGGTTTTGGCAGTGGGCGAGTAACGGTCTCTTCAGTTTGCCCGAGTGAAGTATTGGCTGGGGTGGGCATATAATATCCTCCATCCGATTTACGCGTTACACTACCGACCGGTAGGTAGATCGATATGCTAGACCAGCCCAAAGACACACGCAAGGCCCTGATCGACGCCGCTTCGGCTTTATTCGCGGACAAAGGCTTTTACGGCACAAGTATCCGTATGGTGGCCGAGCAGGTGGGGATATCCAAGCCCTCCCTGTTGCATCATTTTCAGAGCAAGGAAAAACTGTATGCGGC
>JBDNIO010000124.1:0-10069 GCA_041688215.1 Salinisphaeraceae bacterium
AATAAGCATATACCTGTACCTTGGTACGGACTCAAGGGCTCGGTTGCATTGGTTTGATCTCTTGGTCTCTGACTCATATCCATATGCGCACAACGCGGCATAGCGAAAGCGGCATTGGCCGCGAGCACTTGGGCGCACAGGGTTAAGATTAAAATTAATCGTGTCATAACACTTAGTCTCACAACGACATTCGGCAACGACATTTGGTCTAAACCGATCGCTAATCGGTTCTTACTATACTCCAAGACCGTGTTGTGGATGCAAAAGTTGCAGCAATTATCGATTTATTGTTCCCAGTAGTTAGCGTCAGGATTCGTAAGCTTCATGGGCAAAAGTCGAAATGAATAATTACACATTGGCAAGCTCGCAAGCGCTAATGTCTGCACGTATCTGACGTTCTGGCAAATTGACGCCGATGAAAACGATGTCGCCGCCGGAATCGGTGTCGCTATTACTACGAGTGATTGGGTCGGAACTAAAGACATCGTGCACGCCATTTAACAGACGTCGGCCAGCCTCACCGGTAAAGCGGACATTGCCTTTGATGCGTAATATATTTTCCGCGTGGCGCATGATCAAAAACGACAACGTATCTCGAAAGCGGTCGGGGTCGAGCGCACCTTCAATGCGAATAAAAAACGTGTGCACATTACTGTGGTCATGTGCTTTGGGAACGGCAGTGTCCGATTGGTTTGGCGGCCGGCTATTTGTTTCCGGCGCCACATCAAACGGGTGTGGCTGGGACGCGTCATCGTGCAACTCAAGCACCATTGCCAGAGGGTTGATTGCACGAATCATGTCGCCGACCTTCCGCCGTTGGTCTTGACCTACCAGGTCCGTCTTGCTGATGAAAATGCGGTCGGCAATACCAATTTGGCGGGCGGCTTCGTCAAAGCGTTGCAACTGATTTCGCACCCGGTCGGCTGCGCACACGGTAATGGTTTGATCCACAAATGCGTGTTTGTTCAAGCGTGGGTCGTGGCCGAGGCCGCGCACAATTGCGCCCGGGTCGGCCAGGCCGGTGGTTTCTATAATGCAACGGCTGATGGAGCCTGGCTCACTCTGCCGGCGTTCGATCAGCCCGAGCAGTGCAAGAGCTAGGTCTTCCTGCACCGCGCAACAGACACAGCCGTTGGGCAAGGTCACTACTTTTGATCCGTCTGCCAAACTGGCGGAGAGAACGGCGCCGTCGATATCGATTTCGCCGAATTCGTTGACTAATACGGCCGTACCAAGCGCGCGATCCGAGCGCAGATAATGATTCAAACAGGTGGTTTTACCGGCACCGAGGAAGCCGGTGAGAACTGTTACCGGCAGGCGTTGTTCCGCTCCAGTGGCAACCTCATTATTCAACTGTTATTAACCTAAAAACCGCAGCCCGACCAAAACCGGACTGCGCAGGGAGAGTTCTGGTTCAGGTGGCGGTGGACGATACGACGTTGTCGCTCTCGCTTACAGGTAAGCCCAGCATTGACATCATGCGTGCCGGCATAAAGGCAAATGCCAATAAGCTAAGTGACAGAACGATGTGCTGTGCGCCCATGTGGATGAATGCGATTGTTCCATCGACTGTGTTGGATAACAGAGCGCTCGTCATGCCGCTGACGCATAAAAAGCCGGTGGCCATCCACATGATGGACAACGCACCCACCCCGGAACGAATGCCGGCATTGCAGTCACAAGAAAGTTGCGGACGCATCGCCAGCGCGATCCCAGCAATAGCCAGGATGCTCGAAAGCGGGAACAAGAAGGCGTAAATGCCGCTAATGGCGTGTAATTGGGTCGCATATTTGTAAGGGATATAAGCCGCCAGGCTGGCTGCGGATGCGAACAGGACAATCCGGAAAATCCAGGCCAAGGCCTGCTGCCTGCCGCTATTTTGGGTTACTGCTGTCATCGTCACTCCTCCATTGCGTCGCCGTGTATCAGCGCACTTAGTTGTTTCCACATACTAGTATCTCTACTACACAAGTCAAGCCTAATTGCACCTTAGTAAGAGGAATAATTAGAATAATTGGGGCGAAAACATCAAACCTTTCCCTAAGGTCAATGTGGCTCAAATAGGTATGAGATGACTGGTTCGTGAATGACGGAGACACACTGCCGGATAGTGTGGGCTAATTTGCCACTACCATTTCTCATCTCTTGCTTGAAAAACATTAACCTTCGGGCAAGGTTTTTATTGCCGTGACCTCCAGTTTTTTTTGTGTGCTAAATGAGATTCTAGTAAGGTCAAGGTTATTATAAAATTCAGACGGTTCATTCACTACGAAAGTCTGGAATATTTGGATTGGGTAAGACTGTGAAACAAAGTCCGTGGGGAAAAGGGAGAAGTCAGTGGGGAAATGTTACCAGTGCCCTTCTTGTTCGGCCAAGCCCGCCGAGCAGCTTTATATCTTTTGGTAATGCGCCAAACATCTCACCAGATACGTTATGGTGCGTACTGCGTGCCAGGAAATCCTATCAGTGCGTTTCCAGTCAGCCAATTACAAAGCAGAGCAATGCGCAGTCGGCAGCAAATCGCTGCATGTTGAGTAAAAGTGGGTAATCGATAATTACAACGGCTTATCAGAAGAGTAAGAAGATGCGAGGAATTCAAAGCCAGGGCGCGATGCAGCGCAAAAGTTATTTGCTGGCGCTCGTAGCGGCGTCATTGACGATTTTTAGTGGCGTGGCAGTGTCTGCGGAAGATGAGGCGCCATTGCTCGACACAGTAGAAGTGAACGTGCCCAAGCAGGCCGACCGTTCCAAGTCGGTAAGTTTTTTGAATGAAGAGGATTTCACCGCGCGGCGTTTCAGTATCCTCAACGACATCCTGTTTTTCGGGATTCCCGGGGTGTTCACCTCGCGGGCTAATAACACGGGTGCATTTAATCCGGCGGGTGGCTTCGTAATACGCGGTTTTGGGCGTTCCAACGTGTCGGTGTATGTGGACGGTATTCCGAGCCAGGCCACCAATCACTTTCATCCCATCAGTTCGCAGTACAGTCCGGATTTGATCGACCGGGTCGAGGTGTATCGTTCACCGAACGGCGTTGCGGACGGGCCGAATTCCAGCGGCTCTCTGCATATATTCACACCGTCGGTCCCGCGCGAGGGTGTTGAAGGTTACGCAAACGTATTAGCCGGAAGCTTTGGCACGCAAACATACGATGGCCGCGTCGGCACAGGTTGGGGCTCGGGCGGTATTTACGTCGGCGGCCAGGTTCGGGATACCAATGGCATACGTAGTCAGGGGGTCAAGACTTACAACGCGAATACAAAAATAACGCAAGACCTCAGCGATCTTTGGAGCGCCGACCTGCGCCTGCAATACAGCGAGGCTGTTCTGGAAAGCAGTGTCTCTACAACCCAGGACCCAGATACCCGGCGGGGCTCTACCTGCTTTTGTACCTCCTCCGCGGTATTGGCCTTCGACCGCACCGCCGAGAGTAACAACAGCACACTCGCCGTTTATGTTAATGACTACCGCTCCATTGATGTTCGTGACAACAACGGCAATCTGCTAAACCAGGAAACCATTGACGAACGTGAGTACGGCGTGCGCAGCAAACACACCTGGAGCGAATTATTTGCCGGAAACTCGCTTACTGTCGGTTTTGATTGGGTACGCTTTTTTGGCAGTGGGCAACGCGTATCCCAGCGTACGACGTCCGACTTGTATAGCCCTTATGCGCTGGCCTCGCAGAGCGTTAAATTTATCGGCAATCAAGAAACGGTTTTCAACGCGGGTGTACGCGGCAATTTCAGTTCGGACTATGCCGATGAATATACGCCCGAGGTGGGTCTGGTGCACCATGTAGATCGTACTCTGGCGTTGCGTGTAAACGCATCAAGTGCGTATCAGATTCCTCGCTTTCAGCAGTTACAGCCGGTCATTGGTGGTGATACAAACATCGGCAACGATGATCTGGATCCGGCCAATTTTTACACCGAGGAGATTGGTGTAAATAAAACCTTTAAGTTATTTGACCGCAACGCTGTGCTCGATGTTGTCGGCTTCCTGCAACAGGGCGACAACTTGTTTGAACTTGTGCCTGTCGGCGCTAATCAGGTTCAGTTCCAGAACAGCGGTAGCTTCGATAACAAAGGGGTAGAGACGACTTTCGATTACGAAATAGCGCCCGGTGTCAAACTTAGTTTGGCCGAGGCTTACTTGAGTCTCGAGGCCAACCCCGAACTCAATGCAGCGGTCGCCGAGCAAACCTTCGATGCCAGCATTGACTACACCACCGGCCCGCTGCGTATGGTGGTCTTATCGCGTAAGGCCGATCAGGTTCGCGTAGGTGGGCGCGCTGGTGGCGCCGCAGGACAGCGCCTGGACGATTTTTGGGGTGCCAACTTCAAAATCGCTTATGCGTTTTCAAAACGATTCGCAGTAGCCTTCGATGTTGAAAACGTAACCGACGAAGAGTATTCCACCTTTCGTGCCAACGCAGAGCAAGCAGGTCGTGGCTACTTCGTCAGCTTTAGATACGACGGAGAAAATTAGTTAAAAACGTGAATGGTTTGAAACTATGGCGATGATGCAAGTATTCCTGGCCGGTGGGCCGGTAATGTTCCCGTTGCTGCTGTGCTCAATGATTACGCTGGCGGTAATCATTGAGCGCGGACTTTTTTGGTGGCGCGTGCGGATGAACCATCGTCCCGATACCGTGGCGCGGCTTGCCCGCAACAATGGCGCAACGGAGTCGGATTCAGACTGGGGTAAGGACGTGGTAGCGCGCGTGCTGAATGCGGGCTGTCAAGGCCCGGTAAGCGAGGCGACCTTGCGCATGCAAGTGGCTGCCGGTAAGCAGTTATCGGCGGTGGGGCGTAATCTGGGGGTGCTCGATACCATGGTGGCGTTGGCGCCGCTATTGGGTATTTTCGGCACCGTGTTGGGTATTATTCAGTCCTTCCAATTATTGGGTGAGGCGAGTCTGACTGATCCTGTATCGGCCAGCCGTGGACTGGCCCAGGCCTTGATTACCACCGCGTTTGGTTTGGCCATCGCCATGCCCAGTTTAATCGCCTTCAAATATTTCCAAACCAAAGCGCTAAAATTACAACAGGCCATCGAGGAACGCTGCACCGAGCTTGAGCATGCCTTGGGCATTGCCTCGCAGGGGTTGAGCCACCGCACTGTTCCGGAACTCCAGCACGAATGAAGCTTCCGGGCCTGGCGCAGGGACGCGAGTCGCGGGTGGAAATGATCCCGCTGATTGATGTGGTTTTTCTGGTGCTGGTCGCGTTTATATATGCCAGTGCGTTTTTAGCCCCGAAAACCGGCCTGAAAGTGGACCTGCCCGAAGCCAGCCAGGGTAAAACCCAGGATGGCGCGGTAGTAACAATCACCATAAAGCGCGATGGCGCATTGTTCCTGGACAAGGCACCGATCCAGCTAGACGCTATTCTGCCGACCCTGGTGCGGGCAAAACAGAATAACGCAAGTGCAGAGTTGTATTTGCGGGCCGACCGCAACGCCCAGCTGGATCCCCTGGTGCAGGTAATGGATATCGCCCGCCAGGCCGATATGGCGAGCCTGACAATTGCCACTAGCGGCGGAGGGGTGACGGCAAACGCCGCCGGAGCGCGTTAAATGGATGCCTTTGGCGCGCGGCTGGCGTTCGGAGTAGGTACATCGATACTACTGCACGCAGGGCTGCTGATGATGTCCGTTGGCGGTTTGGGCGGAGGTGGCGGCGGTGCCGGAGGGAGTCTTGCGGTGCAGATAGCCATGCAAGGCAACGCGGGCGGGGCATCTTCGGAACAAGAGGCTGCCAGCGGGCAGAGCACAGCGCCCAAACAAGCGCCAACTGAATCCGCCACTATCGAAGAGCAGCAGCCCGAACCGGTGCCCCCAGAGCCTGAAAAGGCGTCCGCCAAAATTGCGCCCGAACCCGAGCCCGAGCCTACTCCCAAGCCTGTTACCAGGGCACAATCACAGCCCAAGGCCACGCCTGTTACAGCAGAACCACAGAACAGGGCACGACCAGCGCCGGTACCGCGCCCAGTGGAACAGCAGAGACAGGATGAGCGCCAGGCAGCGAAACAAACCCGCGCGCCTGAACGTGCACAATCCGGCAAGCAAGTCTCGGAATCGACGGCATCCAAGACCAATCCCGGAGGTAGTGCGTCGCGTGGTGATAATCAAAGCCAGGCCAGCGCCGGTGCGGCCAAACCCCAGCCGGTGGCCAAACCGGATGTACGGGCAATCCCTGTATATGGTGTCAATCCAAGTCCGCCCTATCCAGAGCGGGCGCGCCAACTAGGCCAGGAAGGCCAGGTCATCCTGCTGTTGTTAATCGACAAGGACGGCAGCGTGGCCGAGGTCGGTGTGTCCAAATCCTCTGGTTATCCCATGCTGGATGGCAGCGCGGTTGCTACCGTGCAGCGCGAATGGCAGTTTAAGCCCGGCAGCTTTAATGGTGAAGCAGTAGCCAGCCGGGTCAGGGTACCGATTAATTTTCGTATTGGATTTTAATCGCGGAAATAGGCGTATCAAGAGTAAGTAGGTGTAGTAGCAAGGTAATAGATCAAAAAGGGTTTGTTACCAGTAGTTAATCAACAATCGAAAGGAGCTATTTATGCAGTACAGAATCAATTTAAATTTCGCCCAACGGGGTATGAAACCCCATCGCGCCGACCCCGCGGCAAGCCACGGGGAATTTTTGGGATTAAATCAACGACGGTTCAAGCCAAGCGCGGGCATCTCGGCTTGCTTGGCAGGCGCCGGGTTTCTCATGGCTAGCCAAACCGCGATGGCCCAGCCCAGTGACGCTGATGCCGGCGAAAATCACGAACCGGCGGAGTTACCCGCGATAGAGGTATTGGGAACCCAGCGCGGTATCGACCCCAGCCAGTCCGAGCGTACGGAAACGGTCACTGTGGTGCATCGCGAAGAAGCGGAGTTGCAGCACGCGTCGGTGGCCTTCGATACGTTAGAATACAAACCGGGCCTGTCGGTAACGCAACGCACCGGTTTACTCGGTACCGGGCTCGACCGCATAACCATTCGTGGTTTGGGTGCCTCAGGCCCGTCCGGGGTAAGCGTGTTTATCGATGGCCGCCCGGATCCTACCGGGAGTTTGGTGCATCCTATTGGCCAGGCCTTTGGGCTCGAACGAGTTCAGCAAACCGAAGTCATCCATGGGCCTTCGCCGGTACTGTACGGTACCGGTAACGCAGGCGTGATCAATATCACCACGATACGGCCAAAGCCCGGCTATTCTGGTTACCTGCAAAGCCAGATCGGCAGTTTCGATACCACGGAAAATCTCGGACTCGTCAGCTATGGCGGCGAACGCGGTTTTCTGCGCTTTAGTGGCAGCTACCGGTCAACCGATGGTGATGTGCAGGATACCGGCGCACGCGTAGTGCAGGGCAATCTGCGCGCCGGATATGACTTAAACGAACACTGGGCGTTGGAGGGCGGTGTGGGTCGCAGCAGCGACAGCTTTGAAACGCTCGGCCAAATTATGGTGCTCGGCCCCTTCGGCAGCCCCGGCACCGAAACGCTTGATCTGACGCAGACTACGGGCGATATCAAGTTAAAAGCCAACTACGACCGGTTTTCAAGCTCGTTGCAAATTTGGGGAGACGACCTGGATACCCGCAGCCAGGATCGGCCACCGGGTGTTGAGCGTAGCGAATTGTACGAAACCGGTGTGCGTTTTCGCACCGACGTGGCCGTGGCACCTGGACACACGCTGACCTTTGGCACCGACTTGCTCTACGTCAGCGCAGACAACCTCCCGACACCGCCGCCGGGCACCATGCCACCCGATCCGAACGACCCCCGGCTGAATGTCGACACCACCGAGATCGGCCCCTACGTGTTGTACGACGCACCGCTGACGTCTTCCATATCCTGGCGAGGGGGTGTGCGCGTGGTCAACCACAGTGAATATGGCACCGAGCCCGTGGGCGAGTTGGGCTTTCGTATTCGCCCGGATTTCGATGTTTTCGGTGACGCACTCGATAACGCAGTACTACGTGTGCGGGCTACGCGCGGCTACCAATCACCACCGGTACAGCAACTTTTCGGTGTGTTCACGGGCGGTCTGGCCGGGCCCTCTAACTCGGACCTTGAGCCCGAACGTGTCGACCAACTGGAATTGGGCTGGAACCAGCGCTTTGAGCGTATTGAGGTCGATTTGGTGGGCTGGATACAAGACGGGGAAGACCTCATCGTGCCCGTCGGGCCACCACCCCCCTCGCTGCAAAACGCCTAGAAGTTCACCAATCGCGGGATAGAATTGCGCACCGTGATGCGGCCCACGGACGATATTATTTTTACCTTAGGGGGCACTTTGCGCAGTTTCGATGACCAAATCGTACGTGTGCCAGAGCACACTCTGGATTTCGGGATTACCTACGCTGCGGATCTGTTCAAGCGTCGTGATCTGCTGATTAGCGCCTTCGGCCGCCAAGCCTATCGTATCTTCGATGGCACCGGCGCTAACCGGGTGCGGCTTCCGGATTATTTCGTGGCCGATCTTAAGCTGGTGTATCGTGCAACCGACCACATCCGCCCGTTTGTGCAAGTGGATAACGTAACCGATGAAGATTTCCAAACCTTCGCCGGCATTCCCATGCCTGGCATCGGCGCTTCGGTAGGTGTGACCCTGGAGCTATAAATCCGCGCGGCTTACGGACTTATTTCCGCCGACGGGGTTCGATCTACCCATGGCTGCCGGACTGAGTGTCGGTGCGAACCCGCTAAAACAGCGTAGCGTAAGCTGCCGGTGCTAGGGTGCGGCTTTGATATCGATGATCGGCGTACCGTCTATCGCATCCAGGCCGCGCACCTGGATGCGGTCGACATCTACATTCAAAATTTCGACGACGCCCAGCCCGATGGGGTTAGGACGCAGCGGGCTGCGATTGGCAAACACGCCGATTAATTCTTTGCTGCGGTCGCCGCCGGGATAAACGCGCAGCACCTCCCGGTCCGCGTTGTGCAGCCAGTAGAGCACCAGCAAGCGCTGCATATCGTGTACGCCATCCATAGCTAGGCAGTAACTGGGAAAAATTTCGAGTTCGGCGACTTGTTGGCGATGGCCGCCCGGGGGTGGGGCGTCCTGGGTGGTTTTCAGCGACGAGTGGACGACGCCAACGAATTGCAACGTTGGCGCGTCCGGTCGTGCACCACTTGTTGTCAGCTTGACAGCCCGCTATTGGGTTTGCAGGCATCTTTTCTCTGGCCCGACCATTGGGTGGTGTCGGGGGTCTGCCCCGGTACGCTGAGCTTGGACAGCTTTTCGGCAATGGCTTCGATTGCCTTGGCGCCTGGGCAATCCGGGGCGCCGTCGATGGGGGCCATGTTCTGGCGCTCGGCTTCCACGAACGCGGGCTCCTCGGGCACGATGCCGATAATCTCCATCTCGTGTTGCGCGCAGAAGGTTTCAATCGCTTCGCGGTCGGAATCTGTTTTAACCTTATTGGCCACGGTGAAGATGTACGGAATATCAAGTTCGCGTGCTAGCTTTTGCGTGCGCGCCGCGGCTTCGAGCGAGCGGTAGTAGGGCTCGGCCACGACCAGCATCACGTCTACATTGCGGGCGGTGCCGCGCTTGAGATGTTCCAGGCCGGCTTCCATGTCGGTGACGGTGTATTCGCCGTAGCCGCTCATCTCGGCAATCAGCCCGCGCACCGCCCGGTGCGAGGCGCACATGCAGCCGCTACCGGCGCTGCCGTCGGCGGGCTTGCCCATGATGATTAGTTCAATATTATCCGGCCCCTTCACCGCGTAGGTGCTTAACAGGTCGGCTTCCGACATGGTCATTTGCAGCCGCCGGGTGCCGTCGGGTTCTTCTTTGGCCTGCATTAAACTCGCAGGGATATTGACGATGCCGTCGGCAGCGTCACGGGTAATGCCAAGGGTTAATGCCAGGTTCGGATTCGGGTCACCGTCTATGGCCAGCACCTTGCCGCCCTGGCTGGCCAGAATACGCGCCAGGCACCCGGCGATGGTGGTTTTGCCGGATCCGCCTTTGCCTACGGTTGCTATTTTCATGACTGCCTCGTAATTTGCAAACAAGTGTGCTGGTAGCATACGCCCGGCTTGGGGCAAGGGACAAGCCCC
>JBDNIO010000125.1:0-3675 GCA_041688215.1 Salinisphaeraceae bacterium
AACCCGCTAAGCCACGCCTTTGTAGCCGCCGCCGAACAGGCGGGTTATCCCCGCAACGACGATTTCAACGGCGAAACCGAGGAAGGTTATGGCTTTTACAACGTCGCGCAGAAAGACGGCCAGCGTTGCAGCAATGCGGCTGCATTTCTGCATCCCGTCGAAGATCGCGAGAACCTGACAGTCATCACCCGTGCCCATGCCACGCGGGTATTATTCGAGGGCAAGCGTGCCAACGGGGTGGAATACAAGAAAGGCCGCTGGGGCCGCATACGGGAAATTGCCGCAACACGTGAAGTTATCCTGTGCGGCGGCGCCATCAACTCGCCGCAACTGTTATTGCTCTCGGGTGTGGGCGCTACGGACGAACTCAAGCGCCATGGCATTACGCAAATCCACGAACTGCCTGGCGTCGGCCAGAATCTGCAGGATCACCTGGATGTATCCGTGATATGCAGGGAAAAAACCCGGCATGCAGTTACCCTGCGTCCTGACTGGTTGCTGTTAAAGGCTGTCCCTGCGCTTTTCAAGTACATCTTTGCGCGCAAGGGGGAACTGGTGAGCAACGTGGCAGAAGCCGGCGGCTTTGCCAAACTGATCCCCGACGATGATCTGTGCAGTCTGCAGTTTCATTTTATCCCTGCGATCGAGCAGGACCACGGCCACAATCTCTGGAACACCTTCAAGTATTACGGCGTCACGTTAAGAGTTTGCGACCTGCGCCCGCATTCGCGCGGCCATATCGGCCTGCACAGCGACAAGCCGACAGCTGATGCGCTGATTGAACCCAACTATCTGGCGCATGAACAGGACATGGAAAATCTTGTTCAGGCCATCAAGGCAGCGCGCAGGATATTCAGCCAGCCTGCGCTGGAAAAACATCTGGGTGCGGAGATCGAACCCGGCGAACATTTGCAAAGCGATGAACAAATCCGCGCCTATATTCGTGCGCGCGCCGAAACCATTTACCACCCGGTGGGCACCTGCAAGATGGGCCACGATGATATGGCCGTGGTCGATGATCGTCTGCGGGTACACGGGCTCGCAGGCCTGCGTGTAATCGACGCGTCAATCATGCCGACACTGGTGGGCGGAAATACCAACGCGCCGACCACCGCGATTGCCGAGAAGGGCGCGCAGATGGTGCTGGAAGACCAGATGCCTGCCGCGCAGGAACAGGCCGCTTAGGCTGCTAGTGGGCCATGCGAAAAGTTAAGTAACGATCACTTCGCCACAAGCACCGGCGCTGCGTTGGAAGTACTTGAAATAGGTTGGCTATTACTGCGCACTTCCGCCTTGCCCCGGCGCTCGTGGCTGTGTGCTGTGTCACCGAACTTCCCGCATGACCCACTAGGTAAAATCCATTTGCCGCCACGCCTCGAACGCAATCACAGCGACAGCGTTGGACAGATTCAAACTGCGATTGCCTGGCTGCATCGGAATTCGCAGACTAATGTCCGCGCCCTCCAGCAGGCTTTGCGGCAGGCCGCGGGTTTCCGGGCCGAATAAGAGGGCGTCGTCTGCGTCATAACTAATCTGGTCGTAGCGCGCGGTGCCGCGTGTAGAGCAGGCCAGCAGACGCGTCATGCCGAAGTTCGCGCGCCACTGCGCAAAGTCCGGCCACTGTTCAATCACCGCCTGTTCACGATAATCCAGCCCGGCGCGGCGTAGCTGCTTGTCGTCAAGGTCAAATCCGAGTGGCAGAATCAGGTGCAGGCGTGCGCCAAGATTGACGCACAGGCGGATGATGTTGCCCGTGTTGGGCGGGATTTCCGGTTCATATAAAACAATATGCATGTTGTTATGTATCCCGCCTTACATCGCCACACCGCCAGCACGAGGTAAACTGCCCTGCCAGCGTTTCTCCGCAACCGGGGCAGCGCCAGTCGGGGCCGGTACGCGTGTTGCCGGCTTCAAAATCGGCGATTAACCGGCGTGCGGTAGTATGCTCTTCGGCCTGATGAATCCACACGCTGGGGTAAACATTGGCGGGCAGGTCGCCAATGCCGCCCCACAGGTAGTGATCGCGCACTTCGGCGTCTATGCCGTGGCTGCCCAGATAGTCTTTGACGATCTCGGCGTTTACCGGGTCGGAGGCGGTATAAACTTTACTGGCGGCCACTGTTGGGGTGCTCGGGTGTATGATTAATCGGTGAATTTTACCAGTCCGCGCAAATTCGGATTGACAGCCATGCAACCCCCCGCATAATGTTGCGGATATAAGGTTTAATCCCAAAAATTCCCCGTGGCTTGCCGCGGGGTCTGCGCGATGGGGTTTCCAAAGGGGAGAATCGTGATTCTCCCCTTTGGTCGCCCTGCGGGGTTTCATACCCCGTTGGGCGAAATTTAAATTGATTTCAGGTTATGAAAATGCAAAGAAAAACACAGCCTTGGCTGTTCGCGATCGTGTTGAGCGTGGTTATGCTGGCCGGGGCTAATCCAGCTATTGCCAGCGAACGCTACGCGGGTGATACGCCCTCGCCGGCGGCGATGGCTGCGGATATGCTTCTCGTGCGCCCCCTGGGTGTCGTGGCCACGGTGGCCGGCGTCGCAATATTTGCGGTGTCCCTGCCGTTCAGCATCCTGGGGGACAACGTCCCCGCGGCCGAAGAGCAGTTGGTGCTCAAACCCGGTCGCTTCACCTTTGCGCGGCCGCTTGGGGAATTCCGGGATAGTTTCACAGGCGCTTCGAGTTATTAGCGTGCTGTGCCGTTAATAAGTTTCGTCATTCCGGGCGTGCTCGCGACGCGAGTACGACCCGGTATCCCCTTCCCCCGTTTTGGGGGAAGGTAGGATGGGGGGGGCAACACATGGATTCCCGCTTTCGCGGGAATGACGACGAAGATTGTGTGCACTTGTTTACGTAACACCACACTAGCCTCCGCGTGTAAAGCCAGTGGGTTTGCTGCGCTCGGGTTTTTCAGGTGGCGCGGCAGTTTTTCCTGGCTTTCGGGTAACTTCAGGCTGGGTGGTTTTGGCAGCCCCGCTGGTTTGAGCCGCGGCTGCCGGTTCCGGTTCTCCGGCGCCGACATCCTTGTCACCGACTAAAATCTCGATACGACGGTTTTTGGCGCGACCCTGCGCCGTTTCGTTGTCGGCCACCGGCCGCTGTTCGCCGTAGGCGCGGGCTTCCAGTATTTCCGGATTCACGCCATGCTCGGCCAACCAGCGCACTACAATCGTGGCGCGCGCTGCCGAGAGTTCCCAGTTACTCGGATAGGTGTCCTGAAGATAGGGTTTCAGAGGCTGATTATCGGTATGGCCCTCGACAATAATCCGGTCAGAATCACGCTGACTCAGCTTGTCTGCCAGTGTTGTGAGCAGACTTTCGCCGGCTGGGGTAAAACGATGGCTGCCAGAGGGAAACAGGGAGCCACTGTCCAGCGTGATGCGCGTTAGTTCGCCCGCGTTCTGGGTTTTCTCGAGTTTGCTCAAGTCCAGTGCCAATGACGGCTGTGAGGTGACCCGGTACTTGATCCGGAATGTCAGATCATTCACGTTCTTGCCACTCCAGGCCAGCGTATTGCCGCGTTGGCGCCACTGGCCTTTTTCGTTGGTGTTGTAGGCAAGAATCTCCATGTTATCGGGCAGAACCCAGACGTAGGAAAAGCGTTCAAACGGGTCGGGCGAGTTCCACTTACCGTAGTGGCCGCTGGCTAGCACCTGGCCGTCCCAGCT
>JBDNIO010000017.1:0-5812 GCA_041688215.1 Salinisphaeraceae bacterium
TGTTGGGCTAGCCTTGTCAGCCATTCGACTACTCCTTTTGAGCGCGCAGATCGCGTTTAAGAACTTTCCCCGCAGCATTGCGTGGCAGTGCCTGCAGAAATGCCATCGATTTGGGTAACTTGTAGCGCGCCAAGCTTTGCTCGCAGTGGGTTTGCAGCGTGTTTTCGTCAGCGCTCTCACCTTGTCGCAAAACCACATAAGCGCGTACGGCTTCGCCCCAATGGTCATCGGCCACGCCGACCACGGCGGCCTCGGCTACCGCGGGATGCGCGTGTAAGCATTCTTCGACTTCGCGCGGGTAGATATTAACGCCGCCGGAGATAATTACATCTTTCTTGCGATCAACTAAATAAAGGTAGCCTTCTTCGTCGCGGCGGGCCAAATCGCCTACCGAAAGCCAGCCGTCGCGCAGCGCCTCGGCGGTGGCTTCGGGTTGCCGCCAATAACCGTTGAACAGGTACGGTGAATGGCTATAAAGCTCGCCCACTTCGGTATGCGGTACGTCGTTGCCGCCGTCATCAAGCAAACGCACCTGGGTGTAAGGAAAGGGTAGTCCTACACATTGCTTCTTACGTAGCTGATCAGCAGGCCGCAGGTTGCAGACAATGCCGCCTTCGGTGGACCCGTAGGTCTCGTGCAAGATGCCTTCTCCGAAGTAGTCAACAATACGTTCTTTGGTTGCCTGCGCCAGCGGTGCGGCGTTGGAGACGATAGTGCGTAATGTGGCAGGATCCCGATGTTTATTCAGCAGTTTTTCTTCCAGCTGAAAAATGGCATTAAAGTGTGTCGGCACCAAGAACGTATTGCTATGGCCACCTTGCGCAAGCCGACGCAGTGCCTGCTCGGGATCAAAGCGAGGCATGATCTCGCAATAGCCGCCAAAAAATATCGGCGCCAGCGCGAATGCCAGGCCAGCGCCGTGGAACATGGGCGCAATGCCCAAGGCGCTGTCATCCGGGCCGTAACAGCCATATTCCACCGCCATGCCAAAAAAAGTGAGTGCTCGTGACCGATGCGAGACCAGCACGCCCTTGGGGTTACCCGTGGTGCCGGCTGTGTAGTGCATGGCAAAGGGCTGCCACTCTTCTATTTCGCTGTTATTTCGCGTCGTTGCGGCCTGGGCCAGCCAGTCTTCGTAAGCGCTGCCCAGCACCAATTGCTGCTCTACCGACTGCGCGTTACCCTCCAGGTCTAGGCTACCGGCGAGCTCGGCCAGCGAGGAATGCACGAATAGCACGCGTGCTTCGCTGTCGGCCAAAATGTATTCAATCTCCGGGGCGGTTAGCCGAGGGTTGACTAGCACCGCGGTTACGCCGGCATCGGCCAGGCCGCAGATTATCTCCACCATCTCGATGCAGTTTGGCGTTAGGATCGCTGCTCGGTCGCCGCCCAGCTGCAAATCCTCGCGCGCACCATTGGCCACGCGATTGATTCGTTCAACAAGTTGCGCGTAGGTAAGTTTTTGTTCGCCCAGACCCAAGGCGGGCTTATTAGGCGTGCGCGCCGCCGCCGCGCGGATACCGCCGGCGATAGTCATAGGCATAAAGGTTGGCGGTCTTGGATTGCTGCTCACGAGTTAACCGATTCAGGCAGACGGAAAACCTTGCGCGCGTTATCGCGCATAAGTTTACGTCGTGGCTCGGGTTTAAGGTTCATGGCCTCGACTTCTGTCACGGCGCGTTCTGTGTCGATCACCGGCCAGTCGGTGCCGAACATGACCTTGTCCTGACCATACGAGTTTAGATAGTGGACGAATTGTGGCGGCCAATATTTAGGCGCGTAGGCGTCACCACCGATGTAGATGTTTTGGTGCTTCCAAGCCATGGCGATCATCTCATCGGTCCAGGGCACGCCGATGTGTATGCCAATCAGTTTTAACTCGGGAAAATCAATTGCGACCTGGTCCAGGCAGATCGGCCGGCCCACGCTGGGATGCGCTTGCTGCTGGTTATAAACAAGGTTTTGGCCGACCTGCATCATGATCGGGATATCTAGCTCGCAACACTTGGCATAATAAGGGTAGTACTTGGCGTGGTCCGGGGGCAGCGCGAACCAGTGTGGATAAAGGTGCGCGCCCACGAAGCCCAAGTCGGTCACCGCGGTTTCGAGCTCGCGCACACCTGTCATGCCGCGGAAAGGGTCTATCCCCGCCAGCCCGGAAAACCGGTCGGGGTGTGCCTGGCAATATTCTGCTACTTGTTCGTATGGAATTTGTGCCGAGCCGGCCATGCGCCGATCACCGGCACGCACGGCGATAAGCAGAGAGCGGCCAATACCTGCCCGGTCCATCTTGGCGATGTATTCGGGCATCGATACGCCGTTTTGCATCTCAGCGGGCATGCGTACTTGCTGCATAAAAGCTTTATCGAAGCCCGTTTGGCCCTTCTTGAGTTCTTGTGCAGTAAAAGGGTTGCAGACTATGTCGACGGCATCTTTGATAACCGGCATATGCTCAGTCTCCCTCCGCCGGGATTTCCCACTCTTGTTCGACCGAGGCGTAATGCAGCAACCACGAGAAGCGGCCGTACCAGGCGCGCTCTACAGTTTGCGCGTTGAGGCGGTCCAGGCCCGAGCTACTGGGGTAGTTTATGTTCAGCCAGCCGCGGCCCAGCCAGCATTCCTTGAGCTTAAAGTCCTGCAATTCTATCCAGAGTAGTTGTCGGATAGCCGGTCGCTTGGGATCGGGGCTGGGCAGATGCCGCACGAAAGTCCATTGCGCGCCAAACGGTAAATCTTCAATCGCACCTTCGGCATCGATTACGATGCCCAGATCCAGCATATTGCGGCCATACTTTACTAGGCTGCCGCTTACCTCGTTGGCGAGGGCTTGCAGGTGGCCGGCCTCGTCGCACATCAGCTTGGGCATGCCGAATAGTTCGCGGCCCGCGAGCATTGCGGTATCGGTGGATGTCCAGATGTAAGGGGTAGTCACCGCGCTGCGCCCTTTGTAGGTCACCTTTTGCAAGATGGCCGCTTCGTGGTAGGCCATCGAATGCGACAACTGGGAGTTGTCGGCCACAAATGCGTAGAGCGTGTCGCCGTCGGGTTCCAGCGGCGCCGGTGTGATGCGAGCGATCTCGTCGGGATCGGCGCGGAACGCCACCATTACCATCTTGCAGTCCAGCATGGGGAAGGGCAGCCTCCCGAAGGGCGGGCTATGCAGCGGCATAAGTGAATCGAATGCGTCTTGGGAACTCATTGGGATACCTCCCGAATGGGTATTACCGTTTGCTTTAGTGACTTGTGCTCGGTTAGTCGTTGGCGCGACCGAGCCAGTTGTTGGCGAGCTTCGGGGCGCATATCGTCTGGGGTCCATGGCGGTGTCCAAACCGGCTGTACGCGGACCTTCTGAATTCCGGGGAGCGTTTCCAGGGTACGATATATATCGTCCCACTGCTGTCCCATAAACTCGTACCGGTCATTCCGGGCGAAGACCCGGAATCCAGTGAGACCTTATAGAACCTGGATTCCGGACAAGTGCTTCGCACTTTCCGGAATGACGCAAGGCATAACCGAACTTCATGTCTCCATCGGCCGTGCTCTTACGAACTGCCCATGCGGTAAGCGTTTGATCTCCCGCGCGCAAAATTTTGTGGGACAGCAGTGATATCGTCCATAACTTTATGGGTAAACGGACAACCGGGCTCGGTGAAGGTAAGTTCTACTTCTACCCGGCCGGCGTTGACTTTTACGTCTCGTAGTAAACTGAGGTCTATGATCGACAGATTCAGGCCGGCTGCGGTCATGCAAGGATTGCGTACGCCTTCCAAAGCGCGCTCTATACTGGCTTTGTTAGCTTTGTTAGCTTTATTAGCTTTATTGCTCATTTCGCCGCACCGTGTACCGCTGTCCAATGGGGCCGCAAGCCCTTGGCGGCAACCTCGCTTGCGAAGCGATCTTGCGATAACGCACGCCGGCGCGCATCGATATCGATGCCGTGTAATCGTGCCAGATTGCCACCCAGAAACAATTGCCGAACTTCGTCATTAAGCGGGATAGGCGATTCGTCAGGTAGCTCGAATTCCGCAAAGGACTCCAACACTACCCTGGGATGCGGGTTTACCGCCGCCGAGGCGTAGATAATTTTTTCCGGGCCGCCATAAATGAGGAATTGATCAAGCATATTAGTCAGCGTTGGCGGATGGAGAATGCAGAATAGGGTCGAGGCTTCCAGCGTGGCGTACACGTTGGGGTGATTCGCGATCAGGAACTTGGTTTCGTCGATAAACATGAGCCCGGCGTGCACGATCTGAAAGTTGAGATTAGGGAATACGTTGGCGGCGGTAGAGATATCGTCTACGCGCATGGAGTACACCGATACCGGCCCCAGCGGCAGTGCCTTGTGCACAGCCACATTGTTTAGCCCGGCCGCCAGGATGCGTTCGTACATTGGAAAGGCGAGTTGCTCGTCATCCATCCGCCAGTAACGGGTACGGCCGTCATCATAGCGCGCGGGGTAGAACTTGATACCGTCGCAGTCGGCAGCCAGATGCGACTCCAGATCGCGCTCGGCCTGTTCCGGCCAGCAGAGATTGACACCCGCGTACCAGAGAACCCGGTCGGGATAGGCACGTTTGAGCGCGGCACACTTCTGGTGCGCGGCCAAGCCGTCTTTATAGGCGTCATAGATGGGCAATGAGTGCACACAGACCATGTCGGTATCCGATTCCAGCAACATGGTCTCGATGAATTCCTCGGGCTGCCATTCCCGCTCCCATTGCTCGCGCGAGAACGCGATCTCGGGCGGGTTCACCACCGGGTAGTAGCTATATAACGAATCGCTAAACATTTCACCAAAGCGACCCTGCAGGTTTTTGCGGCTGAAGTTGTAGGGGTGGCACACGCCATCAATAACAAAGGGGCGAGTCATGCTTGTTCCCCTTGCGGCGAATTTGCGGCCAGCGTCGGGATAGCTTGGCGTGCGCTGGCCACATCGACCACGCTGGCAAACATCCAGCCCATGCCTTTTAATGCGATGGCGTGGCGGTCTTGCTCGAACTCGGCGGTTGCATCGGCCACAACCCAGACTCGGTAGTCGCGTTGCATCGCTTCGCGCACCGTAGTGTCTACGCACACGTTGGTGGTAACACCGCATATGATCAGACTGTCGGCATTTAGACCGTCCAGGCAACTTTGCAGGATAGTGCCGTGGAAGGCGCCTGGCCGGTTTTTGTCAATTACGATGTCGGTAGCGGCCGGTTCAAGTTCGCCAACAACCTCGGAATCCCAGCTGCCTGATGCCAGCGCGCCGGCTTCCCGCAGGCCGGGCAGCAACACCTGCGTGACAATGCCGCCGTCAAGATAATCCGCACGATACACATAGCGTGTGTAAATAATTGGCAGGCTGGCCGCGCGTGCGGCCTCCACCAACGTACTAACGCCGGGTAGCGCTTGGCGTAGGGCGCTATGTTCCAGGCCGAGCTTGGCGCAGGATCCCTCGGCATGCAGAAAAGCATTTTGCATATCGACCACCAGTAATGCCGTGCGGCCGGGGTGCAGTGGTATTGCGTCGCCTAGGGGGCGGGTGTCGGTTTCCTGTATTGGCATGCTTTGACCCACGCTAGTAGAACCCGCGCTCTGGTTAGCGTCAAATAGTTCGGCTGAATTGATACATGCATCATAGCCAAGCAACCGTCATGCCAGGGTAGGGTGCTGACATGGTTTTACGTTTATTCTATTGAATTTATTGGGTTTGCTTCCTGGTCGGAATAGTTTTTGGTGGGCTTGGTCAAAACCGCAGAGTGTCCGAGTGGTGCATCAATGCAACAAAGCACTATATATGCAACCGGATCATTATGTGCAGGCAAAAAAA
>JBDNIO010000126.1:0-3976 GCA_041688215.1 Salinisphaeraceae bacterium
ACTGCTGGAGGCTAACGTTCAGTCGCCCTACGGGCTCCTTCCCGTTAGCCTCCAGCAGTCTGATAACCCTCCCGCTTAGTAACGCCCCACTTCACTCACAAACTTTCTAGTAGAGGCGACATCTATCCTGACACCGGGGGCAGCCGTCTTCGTCCATGTAGAAGGTACGACGCTTGAACTGGTGGCTGGTGCCGTCACACAGAGTGGAGTCGACCACCCACACGCGGTGCAGCTCGTAACGCATCAAATCCTGATTAAGGTGTTTGTCCCCCAGGATATCGCTTGCGTAGGTCAGGTCAGGATCGTTGATGGCGAAGTTGTTGTAAGGAATGTAGATTTCCTTTTTGCCCACCAGTTTGTAGTCGTAACGGTCCATGGCGCCGTTGTACATGTCGACCTGGTCATAGAACTGCTGGCCATCGGTGCCCTCGTAGGGGTTATCGTAAGCCACGTTCGGCGCACGACGTACCCGGCGCAGACCCGGATTGTACAGCCAAGCCGAACGGTAACCGACGTGTTCCCAGGCCAGCAGATACTGGCCGGCGTTACGCGGCGGCGACACGGTTTCGGACTGGTAGTAAAGCATGATGTCGTCTTTATCATAGATTACTATGCGCTCGTCATCGCTGAGCAGGGTATAGGGAAACTTGACGTTTTCCACCAGCTTAGTGATCTGTTTGTTGCCACTTTGCTGCACGATGGCCTGGTCGTTATTGCGTTTGGCGTACTCGCCGCGCCAGCGAAGACGATGGTTCCAAATGGCCTGCACCCCGTTCTTGGGGATGGGGAACGGGAAACCGAACTCGGCATTACGCAGGCAGTCGTTGCAGCCATCCAGGGTGGATGTCGTGGCGTTTTGCTTGGTGAACTTATAAACCTGTTCGGGGTAGCCGGCGTTCCGGTGCGATTCGTACACCTTCATCTTGTAGTCGGAATCACTGCTGTCCCACAAAATTTTGCGCGCTGGAGATCAAACGCTTACCGCATGAGCAGTTCGTAAGAGCACGGCCGATGGAGACATGAAGTTCGGTTATTCCTTGCGTCATTCCGGAAAGTGCGAAGCCCGAGCTTCGCGAGCCGAACGTAGTGAGCAACGCGAGCTGAGCGAAGCGAACGTCCGGAATCCAGGTTCTATAAGGTCTCACTGGATTCCGGGTCTTCGCCCGGAATGACCGGTACGAGTTTATGCGACAGCAGTGAGTCGGGATAGAGATTGAACAAGGCCTTATGACCATCGGTTAGCTTGTCCGCGTATTCACCCATATTGTCTTTGGTAATGGTGAATTTCGGTTTTTCTTCAAGGATTTTCCCGATGGTATCGGGGAAGTTCTCCGCGATGAGGTCTTCACCACTGATCTTGCCTTTCTTCGGCCACGGATCCCACGCGGGAATAGTTCCGTCCTTGTTACCTTCCTTGACGGCACCGACCGGGGTTAATTCTGTACCCAGTTTCGCGGCTTCGTCCTCGGACACCTTGGCCTGTGCGCCCAGAGATACAGCTACCGCTATCGCGCCGCCAAAAACGGCTAACTTGTTAATCATATGCGTTTATCTTCTGTATTAATTCTATTGCTGCGCTAGCACCGCACCATAGCCGAAGCTGGAACACCCAGCAATCGTGTAGTCAAAATACCCTACTCTGGGGTTTTGTGAAAGACTTGCGAACACTATACGTGTTTGGTGTATATGTGACGATAATCTACGTAAATGGTTCCTTGGCAGATGCGCCACTGCTCTGAAATCAGTACGTAGCACATACGCTCTGTGCCGGGCCGGGGCGCGCCCAGCTGCTTACCTGAAAGCGCATCTCTTTAAGACGATTGCTGCAGGTAGTCCGCCAGCATTTGCCGCGCCCTGATCTGTGCCTTGAGCACCGCGAGCAGCACAAACACCCCGCCCAGACGCCGGTGCAGAAACACGATTTCACGCGGCGGGATACGGAACCAGCGCGACATGGCGGCGCGGGATACGGCTTTGGAAACCCGCCAGGGCAGGTCGCTGTCGCCCCAGCAGTATTCGCCCTCTTCGGTTAGCAGTTTTTCGGGGGGGGATTCGGTGAACGGTTCGATCATCAAAAAGCCGACTTCAGCGAATGCGTCCTTGACCTGTTGTGGGGAATTTTCGCGTAGCAGGCCCATATCAAATGCGCCCTGAATCAAGCGGTCGGCATCGCCTGCAAAAGCGCCGCCCACCACATCGTGATAAGCCCCCAGAAAGCGTGGCGCGAATTCACGCGTGGCGCCGAAATCGAGCAACACCATCTGGTCTTTTCCATCTTGGGGGCCATCTTGCGGGCCATCTTCGGCAAGACGTATTTTATAGTTGCCGAAGTGGGGGTCGGTTTGCACCAGGCCCCACTCGAAAAACTCGTTGAAGAATAACTCTAGGGCATTCAGAGCAAGCTTGTTGCGGCGTTCCTGCGGCAAAGCCTGGATAGTTTCAGATTGCACATGCTCGGCTTTTTCAAACGAGGTAACCAATACGGTTTCGGTGGAATATTCCGCGAAAACCTCGGGCACAACATAGCGATCATCACCGGCTAAATGTTCGCCAAATTCGCGCGTCATGCGCAATTCGTGGCCATAATCCACCTCGCGGTAAATCATTTCACGCACTTCTTCCATTACCGCCGTAAGCTCAACGCCCTTGGGCACAATGCGTGCGATTTTTACAATCCGGGTCAGTGTGCGGATGTCGCTGTCTATAGCCTCGGCCAGCTTGGGGTATTGAATCTTGATGCACAGTTCGCGGCCGTCGGATTTACGCCGCGCGCGATGAACCTGCCCCAGCGAGGCGGCAGCCAGCGGTTTGGGGTCGATATCCAGCTCACCCATACGTTTGGTGCCCAGGCGTTTACTTAACTCTGGTTCCAGCTCTTCCCAGGCTACCGGCGGGCTGTCGTCCTGCAGGGTGCGCAGCACTTCGATGACTTCCGGCGGCATGAAATACTGGCCGTAAACCGACAGCATCTGCCCCACTTTCATTACGCTGCCCTTGAGTCGGCCCAGCTCGTCGGCCAGAAACTCAGCCTGTTCGACGTAGAACTCGCGATTACGCTCTTCACGCGCGTCCTTGCTGCGAAACAGGTTACCGAAGGTGTGCCCGGCTATGTTGGTACCGGCAATCACGCCCATGCGGGCCATGGCGAAATTGCGGTCGAAAGAACTTGTCTTGAGTTTTAGCGGTCTTTTACGGCGCTCGTCATCGTTAGCCATGTGCGATCCAATCTTAAGAATGTACGCATTCTAACATCCGGGCCATTACGCACCGGGGTCAGTTAGCCATTTTCGAGTACGCTCGGGCTGGTTGGTTATGATGTGCGTCACACCTAAGTCGATTGCCCGGGTGAGTTGCTCGCGCGTATCCCAGGTATAGCTGTACAAGGGTTTATCCAGCGCCATCGTAAGCGTTCACTCACCAGCGTTGTATAGCCAAGCTAAATTACCCGGACAATAGCTTTCTGATTTCACTTTGAATCAGGCGGTTGCAATGAGCCACAGACCTAGTGGGCGCACACAGCGCAGTCCAGCCCAATGGCAGGCACTATTCGAGCGTTTTTCTGCCAGCGGCGAGAGCGCCACGGCGTTCTGGCGCCACGCATCCATCAGCGCCTCGAGTTTCTACCGCTGGCGTCAAAAGCTGGACCGGGCTCACGTTGCACCGGTTGCCGCGCCTCCGCCCAGGGCAGCCTTTATCGACGCAGGCGCGTTAGCTGGCGAAAGTCAGACCTGGACGGACTTGCAACCACAAGCCAATGCTTTGCCTTGGGATATCGAGCTTGACCTGGGCACCGGCATCGTCTTGCGCCGGTGTTAGCGGTGTTCTTCCCCGAAGGCCGGTCACGGGTGTATGTCTACGGTGCACCGGTAGACATGCGCAAAAGCTTTACCGGCTTATACGCCCTGACCAAGCACACCCTGGGCCAAGAGCCGTTATCCGGGGACTTATATGTCTACATCAACCGCAGCGGAAACTA